>NZ_AP022673.1:2380000-2680000 GCF_013374115.1 Sphingomonas sp. HMP9
TCCGGTCGGTCGGAACCATCCGTACACCACGTCATCACCCGTCGCATCGACACAACTTTACCCTGAGACGGCGCGGCAGGACGCCGGTCTGGCTCAGGCCATTGTGGCGGGTGGGGCTTGCCGGGGCGCTCATCGCTATTGCGCTATTGGGTCACTGGTTCGACCGTGACGGGCTGCGCGATACCATCGACGGCGCGATCAGCTTCCTCGATGTGCTCTACTTCACCATGATCACGGTCACGACCGTCGGCTATGGCGACATCGTGCCCGTGACGACCCCGGCGCGCATGTTCGACACGTTCGTCGTCACGCCGGTCAGGCTCCTCGTATGGATCATCTTTCTGGGGACGGCGTCTGACTTCCTGCTCAAACGTGTTTGGGACAAGTGACGCATGACCATCATCCAGCGTCACCTTCATATCATGTCGTCGTCGCCGGCTATGGCACGAGTGGCGCCGAAGCCATCGAAGAGCTGGTCAAGCGTGGTGCGGATCCCGAGGCAATCGTGGTCATCGACGATCGGACGGCAAGCCGGGGCCGATACCGTGATCAACCCGGCAAGTCTTGCCGGTGTCCTGTTAGCAGGATCCACCCATGGCGCGCATATCGCGTCGTAGCTGGCGGATCTCGCCGCGGCCGACGGGCAGGTCGTCCTGCACGAACGCGCGGTAACCTCGGCAGAGGTAATCATCCCGTTGTCGGCAATCCGAACTGGTCTCGGCCACCGTATCTACCGGGGCGATCGAAGCTTTGGGTTCTGGGAGGCAGAAACGCGGCGCGAACCAGGCGATCTCATCGTCGAGGCCGTGCGGCGGGGTCATGCCGAACCGATCCCTTGAGCGACGCCTTGCCGATACGGTCTGTGGCGGCGGACTCTGAATTTGATGAACGGCTTGCGCAATCAGTGCGTGGTTGATCAGGCCTCGTCGGTCGAGATTGGCTTGCTTGCCGCCATCTGGACCGGCTTGCCTATCACGGGGCGGCCGGCTGGCCATCGGCGCGCGATACAGCGCGCCTTCGCGATCCGGGCTATGGTCACCGCGTCGCCCTGATTGCCACCGAGGACATGATACGCCGTCGCGTCTTCGCCGACATAGAAACCGACATGCCCGCCGCCAGGACGCTCGAACACTAGCACGGCACCCGGCGCCAACCGCTCCGGCCGCAACGATGATCCCCATGTCGACCATGACGTCGCCCGCACCGCAATAGAGACCGGCTCGATACCATCTTCCTGAAGGCAGTAGGCAACGAACACGCCGCACCACGGGACGCTATCGGCGTTGTAGACCAAGCCCAGCACCTTCGTTCCAAGCCGCTTAGCCCAAACGAGGATCGTCGCGCTATTGGCGGATCCGGCAGCTTCTTTCGTGCCGAGCTTTGCGCGTGCCGCTCTCAACCACTTTGGATCCGTCACCATAATCCACCTGGCCCTGGGGCTGACATGCCGACACGTCTGCGGTTGTACTCACATGTGGGCACTACAGCATCTTCTCCACCGTCGACAGCATCGCCGCGACCACCGCAGCAATCGCCTTCGCATTGGGATGCACCCGATCCACCAGCACCATGTCAGGGTGTCCCAACACGCCCGGCGGAAAGAATGACCGAACGGTCGCGCCATGTTCGGCAGCCAACCCCGCGTGGATGCCGAGATACGCAGCAGCCCGATCACGGATGAACGTCGGGGGATCGACGGTCGTCAGTAAGACGGGAATGCCACAGCGAGCCAAACTCAGCAGGATCTCCTCGAGTTGCGCGCGAGTACGCGCCGCTGGAACCTGCCGCAGGACATCGTTCGGTCCCACCTGAACGATGGCGAGCTCAGGTCGCTGCGCGAGCGCGGACAGCAATCGGGGCAAGCGCCGCTGGACGTCCGCGGTCGTATCTCCCGATACGCCGGCGTTCACCACGCGAACTTCCGGAAAGTGTCTCTGCAGCGACGCCTGAAGCTGTGCTGGAAAGCTGTCGGCGGCTGGCAGGCCGTAACCGGCAATCAGGCTGTCGCCTATTGCGAGGATCAAAGGTCGGTCGGTTGTCATGCGCTGCCGCGAGATAGTTCACGTTCGACGCAATGTAAGACGTCCAGTCACGATCGCGCCGAACCTTGAACGCTTGTGCTCGCTCATCTGCGACCACAGACGGACAGAGGTTGTGGCACTCATAATTGCGGCCTTTCATTCATGTGCTAGGTTGCTTGCGGACCTTGGCTCGGTCGCCATTCGTTTGGCAGGTTCGAGCCCAGTCCGGCCAGGAGCTGACTGCTGAAGCCCCAATGAAAGCCATTCAGGCCCTAGTAGACGTTACCCGTTAGAGGACATCGCCGTGGTCCATAGAAACGTGAAGTCGTTCGTTGCGGCAGCAGCCTTTACGCCGTGTTTGCTGGCCGGGTCGTCACCGTCCGGTCAGCAGCCATGGCGTATCGTGCGGCATGATTACGTCGAGTTTTGCAGCGACACGACGTTCACATGGGACCTGCGCGAGGGGACGCTGAGGCAGGCAAAGGGAGCGTGTGGCCGTGACCAAGCCTCCGCTCCGACAATCCGTGTCGTCAAATTGTCTCTCGCGGACGTGAAGCAGCTGCGCGGGTTGTCGAATGCCGCTTTGCGCCGAGCCATTGCCACTCAGCCATGCAACACGACCGTCCCAGTGCGCATGTTGTCTGGCCCCTTCAGTTTCACGATAGAAAAGGACGGTCGTAAGGTTCACTCGCCGACATGCATGAACGACCTCGGGCATCGGTTGGAAGACGTGATGGCGGCAACTATCGGTCGATAGACGTTCGATTCCAGTGTCCGCTAGGCGGCGCTCGCTGCTGATGAGCCGCCGGGCCGCTGACCTCTCGTTTTTGCGGTCGACACGCAGAACATGATCCTTAAGATCATCGAGAACGGCTGAAACAGGGAAGACCAACGAATGCCAAAAGCCAAAATTCGTTCGCTCTGCGTGCTCGTCGGTTGCTCGATGTCCTTGGTCGCCTGCGGCGGTAAGGACGACGCGTCAAAGAACGCCGCCGCCCCTGCGGGCAACATTCAGCCGCCTGCGATAACCGCCAGCACGTTCCCCGGCAGCGGCAAATCCAAATTCACCCTCGCCGATGGGCCGGACGTCTGCTTCCGCGCGGCCGCCAAACAGCTCGGCGATACCGCGAAGGTGTCCGAGCTAACGTCCTTCTTCAGCCTAGCGAAAGACATCGATCCCACGGTGTCCACGACACCAGGATCGATGACATCGTGCATCGTGCAGTACCAGAACCCGCAGGATCCGAGAAAGCTTCAGCAAGTCTCCATGGACGTGACGACAGGCAGTTTCGGCCCACCCACGCCCGTCGAAATCACGGTGATGGGCGGCGATGCGACCAAATTCAGGCTGGAAGATCATCTGATCGCTTTGTCGCAAGTCAACGCGGCAGGGCTGAAGGCCGTCATGGATGGGCAAAAGGCCAGCATGGACCAAGTCTACGGCAAATATGGCTGGTCGGGCGTACGGCTCGAATCCCCCGACGGCTTCGACTCGAAGCACACGCTTCGCCTCGACCTCGACGGCCGTCTGGCCTCGAACGATATCAAAAAGGGAGGCTACGCGTCGATCTCGACCGATGGCAAGACGATCAGGCGCAATTTCCTCAAGCCCTGACAGCGAGGCTCGGGTTCGTCCATCGGCGCTACGATTTCCCCAGGCTATACTATCGAGCAGAGCCGGCGACACTGTGACCGAAGCTGCAGACGCCACGCTTTACCAAGTCTGGCGCGACGGTGATGGTATTGGATCCAGCGCCGGTTTGGCTGCTTCGGCAACAGGCCAGGCGGTAGGTTGGCGGCCTGCCGATCAACGCGCTGGGTTCGCGGTTTTGGTGATGTGCAGAACCCCTCGGGCTATCTCGGCACCTTCCTGAGACGCGAGCACCTGCACGATCACGCGGGGGCTGTTTGTCGCGATGCCGGCGGCCTGCACACCGGCCCAGCGAAGGTCAGCGCAGATCGCAGTGCGAACGATTGCATCGTTCTCACCGATACCGCCTGTAAAGACGATCATATCCGCGCCACCCAGCGCCGCCATCATCGCGGCAATCTGCTTGGCAACGGAGCGGCAGAAGATGGCTATCGCCAACGCGGCGTCGGTGTCGGTCGCCGCTACCGCGTGCAGCTTGCGCAGGTCGTCTGACAGACCGGAGATACCCAATAGCCCGGAGTGTCGGTCCACGATATCCTCGATGCCGGCGCTATCCACGCCCCGTTCGCGCATGAGGTAGAGCAAGAGTCCCGGATCGAGATCGCCAGCCCGCGACGCCATGACGACGCCGCCGGACGGCGTCAGGCCCATACTGGTATCGACGGACTTGCCAGCGCGGACCGCGGTCACGCTCGCCCCGCTTCCGAGGTGCGCGATAATCAGGCGTTCCGGCAGGTCCGGCCTCAACTGACTGACGATCGACTGGCAGGATAGGCCGTGAAAACCGTATCGCCGTACGCCGTCTTTGCGGAATGCTTTCGGGATCGGCAGAACCGCCGCCACTGGAGGAAGGTCGGCGTGAAACCCCGTATCGAAACAGGCGACCTGTGGCACGTTCGGGTAGCGCAGCTGAGTAGCCCGGATCAGCGACAGCGCAGCCGGACCATGCAGTGGCGCAAACGCCGTCGCCTGCTCCAGCTTGGCTAGAACGCCTGCGTCGATCACTACGGGGGCGAACAAGTCAGGCCCACCATGGACGATACGATGCCCGATCGCCGCGGGCTTTGTGCCGTCCAATGCCGCATCGATCCGGTCGAACATATCGGCCGGCTGATTGCCCTCTACCTCCCCCGACAGGCGCTCTTCGACCCCGTCCGGTCCTGCCGTGTAAAAGCCGAACTTGAGCGAGGACGAGCCTTCGTTGAGCGTCAGGATGCCGGTCATGCGTACGCTTTCCCCCCTGCTCACCGGTGCCACTGCCAGTCGCGGATCTCGGGAAGGTCGTCGCCCTCTTCATAGACGTGCAGCTTGTGCCGCTCGATCAGCGCCCAATAGCGCGCCGTTTCGTCAAGAACGCGGTCGCGTAGCCGGGGTATCCGCTGAATTGCGTCGAGCGCCAGGCGATAGCGGTCCAGATCGTTCAGCACGACCATGTCGAATGGCGTCGTCGTCGTCCCTTCGTCCTTGTACCCGCGGACATGAATGTTGGCGTGGTTGGTCCGCCGGTAGGTCAGCTTGTGGATCAGCGCAGGATAGCCGTGAAAGGCGAAGATGACCGGCTTGTCGGTCGTGAACAGCGCGTCGAACGCACGTTCGTCGAGGCCGTGCGGATGCTCCGATTGGGGCTGTAGCGCCATCAGATCGACGACGTTGACGACGCGGATGCGAATGTCGGGAATGTATTCGCGCAGCAGCATGACGGCTGCCATCGTCTCGAGTGTCGGGACGTCGCCCGCACAGGCCATGACGACGTCCAGCTCATCGCCATCCGCGTCGTCGCTTGCCCATTGCCAGATCCCTGCGCCGGCGGTGCAGTGGTGCACGGCATCATCGATGCTCAGCCAGTTCGCCTCGGGCTGCTTGCCCGCAACGATCACGTTGACGTAGTGGCGGCTGCGCAGGCAGTGATCGGCCACCGACAGCAGGCAGTTGGCGTCGGGCGGCAGGTAGATCCGTACGACGTCGGCCTTCTTGCTCGCCACATGATCCAGGAAGCCAGGATCCTGGTGCGAAAGCCCGTTATGGTCCTGTCGCCAGACGTGCGACGTCAGAAGGTAATTGAGCGACGCGATCGGCTTGCGCCACGGGATGGCGCGGGTGACCTTGAGCCACTTCGCATGCTGGTTGACCATCGAATCCACGATGTGCACGAACGCCTCGTAACACGAGAACAGCCCGTGCCGGCCGGTCAGCAGATAGCCCTCCAGCCAGCCTTGGCAGAGATGCTCGCTCAGAACCTCCATGACCCGACCATCGCGGCTCAGATCGGTGTCGTTCGCCTCCGTCTCGGCCATCCACGCCTTGCCAGTGACCTCATAGACGGCCTGCAGACGGTTCGATGCCGTCTCGTCGGGTCCGAACAGGCGGAAATTGGCAGCCTCGGCGTTGAGCGCGATGACATCGCGCAAATAGTCGCCCAGCGCCGCCGTTGCCGCCGCTTTCACCTGGCCCGGTCCCGGCTGCGAGATCGCGTAGTTTCGGAAGTCGGGGAGCGACAGCGGCCGCATGAGTTCCCCGCCATTGGCATGAGGGTTCGATCCCATGCGGCGGTGGCCAGTCGGCGCAAGCGTCGCATAGTCGTCGCGAAACTTGCCTGCCTCGTCGAACAGTTCGTCGGGGCGGTAGCTCTGCATCCACGTTTCGAGCTGACGGAGATGCTCGGGATCCTTGAAGTCCGCGATCGGTACCTGATGCGCACGCCATGTACCCTCCACGGGCTTGCCATCGACGAACTTCGGTCCGGTCCACCCCTTCGGCGTCTTGAGCACGATCATCGGCCAGCGCGGCCGTTCGCCGCCGGCGTCGCGCGATCGCGCCGCCGCCTGGATCGCCTCGATGCGGTCGAGCACCGTGTCGAGCGTGCCGGCGAGCAGTTGATGCACCGCGGCGGGATCGTCGCCTTCCACGAAGTGCGGCTCATAGCCATAGCCACACATCAGATCGGTCAGCTCGTCGCGGCCAATCCGTGCCAGCACGGTCGGGTTGGCGATCTTGAAGCCGTTCAGATGCAAGATGGGCAGCACGGCGCCGTCGCGTGCCGGGTTCAGGAATTTATTGCTGTGCCAGCTCGTCGCCAGCGCGCCCGTCTCGGCCTCGCCATCGCCGACGACACAGGCGACGATCAGATCGGGGTTGTCGAACACCGCGCCAAACGCATGGGCGAGCGAGTAGCCGAGTTCGCCGCCCTCGTGGATCGAGCCCGGCGTCTCCGGCGCGACATGGCTCGGGATGCCCCCCGGCCAAGAGAATTGCCGGAAGAGCCGTTCCATTCCGCCGCGGCTGCGTTCGATAGCAGGATAGCGTTCGGTATAGGAGCCTTCGAGATAGGTGTTGGCAACCAAGCCCGGTCCGCCATGCCCCGGCCCGATGATCGCGATCATGTCGAGTTCGCGCTCGACGATGACCCGGTTGAGATGGACGTAGAGCATGTTCAGTCCGGGTGTCGTCCCCCAATGTCCGAGCAGCCGCGGCTTGACGTGCGCAATCGCAAGCGGTTGATCGAGCAAGGGATTGCTACGCAAATAGATCTGACCGACCGACAGGTAATTGGCGGCCCTCCAATATCCATCCATCCGGCGGAGCATGTCATCGGACAGCGGACGTTCCTGGGTCGTCGTGGCGTTCATGGCGGCAGGAGGATCAGCCGGACGTAAGGCGCGGTTCGTCATAGCGATTGTCCTCGGCGCGTTGCATGCGCAGTGATAGCTATAGCAGCATCACCGATCACATATTGGGTTCGCGACGTGATCCCAACCTCTAAGATCTTCGCCCTAGCTGATTTGGCAGACACATTGCGCTGCAGACCCATTATTTTTGGCCGCATAAAACGCATTGAATGAGTCTATTTCGCACCGACATCGGGTGTCAGCACGATCAATATTCGATGCCAGCCGAACCAGATCAAACCGTTACCATTGACCCCAGCCGAGCTATACGCGTCTGCCGTGAGAAGGACTTCGAAGGTTGGTTGAGGAGCTTAACCGCATCGCATTCGCTCTACTGGGCTACCGGGCTATGATCAGAAAGCATGGCCCGCCAGTATATCCCTCATGGTTCCTGCAACCCCGTCGTGATCCGACGTGGATGCACCTGATTGCACCGTCGTTCGTTTGATCGCTTCAGCAGGATAGCCGAGGTACAGCATGCGAACAGTGGCGTTATTGGGCGACGAACACGTGCCCGCATTGGGCCAGGGCACATGGATGATGGGAGAACGATCCGAACGCCGTTCGGCCGAGATCGAAGCGCTGCGCGTGGGTGTCGATCTCGGCATGACATTGATCGATACTGCGGAGATGTACGGCGAAGGGGCCGCCGAAGAGCTGATCGGGGAAGCGCTGGGTTCCGTTCGGGACCAGCTGTTCCTGGTGAGCAAGGCCTATCCGCAGAACGCCTCGCAAGCGCGCCTCGCCGCAGCCTGCGAGGCGAGCCTGAGGCGGCTCGGGACCGACCGGATCGACCTCTATCTGCTGCACTGGCGCGGGTCGGTGCCGCTCGGCGAGACGGTCGAGGCGATGAAGGCGCTGCAATCGGCGGGCAAGATCCGCCACTGGGGCGTCAGCAACCTCGACACCGACGACATGGAGGAACTGCTCGCGGTCGGGGGTGACGGCTGCGCGGTCGACCAGATCCTCTACAACCTGACGCGTCGCGGCCCCGAGCACGACCTGCTACCGTGGCTGGAAGCCCGCGCTATGCCTGTGATGGCCTACAGCCCGGTGGAGCAGGGCCGCCTCCTTGCCAACAAAACGCTTCACAGCATCGCCGAGACGATCGGTGCCACGCCCGCGCAGGTGGCGCTCGCCTGGACGATGCGGCGGAGCGGCGTGATCGCCATACCCAAGGCGGGCACCGTCGCGCACGTCCGCGAGAACCGCGCAGCGGTCGACCTGGCGCTGTCGGACGACGACTTGGCCGCGCTGGATGCCGCCTTCCCTCCCCCGCGCGGGCGTCGCCCGCTCGAGATGCTCTGAGCAGCCGTCACCCTGTTCCTTTCCACCGCGGTGGGCGTAGCTGTCCGATGCATTCGACCGGGCCAACGGGCCGACCTGATCGCCCGGTCGTTTGTGCCTTCGCAGCCGCTCAGGCATGAAGCATCATGATCATGAACGAAGCCCAATGGATCCATGTGGCAACGAGCGCCGGCGAGATCGTCGGCACCGCCATCATCGTCGTGGGGGCATTCGGAACGCTGGCGGCCTTCCTGATCGGTCTGGCCCGGGGCAAAACCAGTCGGGCAACGCTGGTCGCCGACTTTCGCTCGGGGCTTGGCCGATCGATCCTTCTCGGCCTGGAGTTCCTGGTCGCGGCCGACATCATCAACACGGTGGCGGTCGAGCCGACGATCGAAAGCCTCCTCGTCCTTGCCGGCATCGTTCTCATCAGGACGTTCCTGAGCTTCTCGCTCGAGGTCGAGATTGACGGGCGCTGGCCGTGGCAGAAAGGAGGATCGGACGAGAAAACGTCACGAGCGGCGGATAAACAACGCTGACGCCTAGGTCAGCGTCACCCTTCGGCTACACCGATCATATGGCGCGGCATGACGGTCCGATGACGTCCGAGGCGATCGCCCGAATGCTCGGCACGAATGCCGTGGTCGTTCGACGCACGATGGCCGGCCTCCGCGACGCGGGATATGTGCGATCGGAAAAGGGGCATGGTGGTGGTTGGACGATCGCGGCCGACCTCGGCACGGTGTCGCTGCTCGACGTCCATCGTGCGGTCGGCGGCCCCCGCATCTTGGCTATCGGTAACGAAGACCCTGCTTCCAGCTGCGCCGTCGAGAAGGTCGTCAATGCTGTAGTCGAGGATGCGCTTCGCGAAGCAGAAGCCTTGCTGTTCGCTCGGTTGGGTGCGGTCAGCCTAGCTGAGTTGGCGCGTGGCTTCGATACCTACTGCCGTCCATAAGTATGAGGCTTGCCAGCCCTCGAAGCGCCACGACCCGACATTCGGTTCGGTTTCAAGTCCTCCGAAAGGCGGACTTTCGTCCATGCTTACACGACCTCGCTCGCTCGCCCACAGCGCCGACGATCAAGCCTCATCCGCATATACGACGTAGCGCAAGGGGCCGCCGGTGACGGCCCCGAACGGGTAGCAGGTTGACAGCGCTAGTCGGCTGAACGGCGTATCGGCGACGGCAAAACGGTCCCAGCGGACAATTTCGGCGCGCGTCACGCGATAGTGTTTTGCCCCCCCGTTCAGCGCCTCGACGTCGATCACGTCGCCGGCACGGACCTGTTCGAGGAAGCGGAAGTGCGTGTCGCGGTGCGCCGCCAGCACCGCGACGCCCGGCGCACCGAGCCGTGCCCCGCCCGCCAGCAACGTCGGACCGAACGCCATGGCCTGCCCCGACCCGCTGTCCAACACGATTCGGTCGACGCCCAGCCGCTTGATGCCGACCCGGGCGACCGGCGCCATGTCCGCCCATGGCCAGGGCTTTTGTGGCGCATGGGCGGCGATGCTGCGGTCGAACGCGCGCTCGAGCAGGATCTGCGCGACGACGGCCTTGGCCGGGACGATCGCGCCTGTGGCGAAGCGGAGGATGCCGGCGCAGGCGAAGGTAATGCACAGGGCAGTGACGAGACGATGTCGAAAGACGCGTCCGTTCCACACCATCCGGCTCACGCCGCCCGCTCCCGGCGACGCTGCCACCACAAACCGGCGATCCCGGCGAGCAGCAGCGCGAGGCCCTCCCACAGTGTGCCGACAAAACCGGTCGCGGTCTGCGGCAGGTCCAGTCCCCGTGCCTGCTCGGCGGCACGGGCGGCGAACGTGTCGGCGTTGCGCGCCGCGGCCGCACCGCTCTCGCCACCGAACAGGCCGGCGAAATCCCACCCTGCGGGCAGGTTGATCGGCAGGTCTTCGCGCACCAAGCTCTGGCCCGCGGGGCAAGTCGGCGTTTCGTCGATCGCCACCAGGCTGGTCTGACTCGTCACCAGCGAACTGGCGATGCCCAGCGCTGCGACCTGTTCGTCGGCCGCGTCGGGCGTGATCTTGCCCAATGTGCGATCCGCTTCGATGTCGTCGATCCGCCGCCGCGCCCACAGCTTGGCGATCGCCGGGCTTGGTCTGGCGGTGGTCAGATCCACGCTTTGGCGCCAGGGCGCGCCGCCAACCGTGCCGCTGACGGTCAGCGTGCCCGACAGTCTTGCGGTCTTGCCCACCAGCACCAGCGGTTGCCCGGCGTAGAGGTCGGGCAGCAGCTTCGGCGTCAGATCCAGCGTGCCGCCGTTCACGCTCACCCTGATATCCTGCATCGCGGGATGGCTCAGCATGTCGAGCAGACGCGCGGTCTTGGCGGCGACTTCCTGCGCCGATCCGATATTGGTGTAGGCGCCACGGCCGAGCGTCGCCATGCGGTTCATCAGATACGTATTGGGTGCCGATCCGATGCCGACGAAGAACACGCGCGATCGGCCGCGATCCTGGGCGAGCGTCGCCAGCATCTCCTGTTCGTTCGACACCGCGCCGTCGGTGAGGAAGATGACCTGGCGCAGCGCGGTGGACCCGCCACTCGCCCCGGCATCGGTCAGCGCCGCCTTCAGAGCAGGCACCATCTCGGTGCCGCCCGTCGCCTCCAGCCCGGCGGCGAAGCGGGTCGCGAGCGCGATCTGGTCGGGCGTGGCAGCAACGCTATGGGTAAATAATTGCGTCATCGTGTCGTCGAAGCGGATGATGTTGAAGTGATCCTGCGGACGCAGCGTCTTCAACGCATAGAGCAAGCCGGCCTTCGCCTCGCGCATCGATTCGCCGCCCATCGACCCGCTATTGTCGATCACGAACACCATCTCGCGCGGCGGCGTTGGCTGTTTGGCCAAATTGGCCGGCGGCGTGATCGTGGCCATGACATACGCGCCGTCGTCGCCCTGCTCGCGGAACAGGCCGATCGTCGGATCGGCCGAGGCGGAGCGCCAGTCGAGCTCGAAATCGCGGTCCGCCGGCACGCTGCCCTGCGCGAGCGTGATCGTCCGCTCCTCGCCCGCGCCACTGACCGACACGCGGTGATAGGGGCTGAGCACATTGGCGGGCTTGAAGCCGGGCGCGAGATGGACGGTGATAGACACCGGGTTGAGCGCGCCTGCCTTGGGGTCGAGCACCGGAGCGGCGGTCACCGCATTGGCATCCGCCACCGCCTTGGCCGATATGAGCGTATGCGGCGGCGTGTAGCGCGGGCCGACCACCAGCGGCAGGCGTAGCGAGAAGGCACCGTCCAGTTCGCGCACCGGCGCCTGGTATTCGATGCTGATCAGCACGGTTTCGCCCGGCCCGACATTGGCAACGCTGTTGGTGAACATATTGGGGCGCTGCTGCTCGACCAGCCCGGCCTTCTGCCCGCTCGCCTTCGCCTTCTCGTACAAGGCGCGCGCCGCCGCGCGGCGCGCGATCCGGCCGACGATCACGCGCTGGCCGACCACCATCTTCAGGCTATCGACCGCGCCCTCGTCGGGCAGCGGATAGAGGTACACTGCCTCCATCCAGTCGCTGGACGTATTGCGGAACGCCTGTGTCACGCGAACGCGGGCGATCGATCCGGTGATCGTCACATCCATGTCGGTGCCGAGCCTGACAGCGGGCATCGTCGCGCTGCTCTTCAAGCCGCGCAGCATCAGCGTACCGGCACCGGGGCCATCGTCGTCGCTTTGCGCTTCGGCGGTGGGCGTACCAGCCGAGGCGGCGGTCATCACGGGCGTGGCCGCGAGCAGAGCGATGGCGGGGATCAGAGCGGAACGGGTGGACAAGCGAGACATTGCGGGGCTCCATCTTCGGTGAGGAGCCTTGTCGTTATGCGCAGCCGATGCCGGACAGCCACGAGCAAGAACGACCATTTTCTGCCACGTGCCGCCGTCCGGTGCGCGCGTGTCCGCGCTGTACGGGCACGCCGTGTTGGTATGTGTTGGTAGGTGCGGATTTGTCCGGTAAACAGACACGATGCGCGACGACGACCTGATCGAGACGGAAAGCCGCATGGTGGGGCAGCGCGTGCGCGAGGAGATCGCGCGCCGCCGCCTGTCGCGTCAAGCGGTCGCCGACATGGCGAGGATCAGCCTGTCGACGCTGGAAAAGGCGTTGGCCGGCACGCGCCCCTTCACGCTCGCCACGACGCTCAGGATCGAAGCGGCGCTGGGCCTGGTGCTGCGGCCGTCCGCTGCGGCGACGATCACCCCCGCCCCCGACACTGCGCCGGAAAGCATGGGCGCCTATGCGCGGTCGGCGGTGGGCTGGGTCGAGGGACGCTATCTCACGCTGCGCCCGAGCTTCGGCACGCCGGACGCGGTCTATGCCTGCGTCACCACCGTCCGCTGGCTCGACGAGCAAGGCCATCTGGCCTTCGCCGAATCCGAACGGGTCGACGCGCGGTTCGAACAGAGCGGCCACGTCTCGATGCCCAATTTGTCGGGCTATATCTATCTCGTCACCAACACGCTTGGCCAATACCGCCTCATGATCCTGGCGCGGCCGGACGCCCAGGCGATCCTGTACGGTTTGCTGACCACGTTGCAGTCGGGCCAAGGCGCACAATTGATCCCCGCGACCTGCCCGGTCGCTTTGCGCAAGGTGACCGCGAACGAAACGCCGGCGACGGGGCTCATCGCGCCAGGTACCGCGGAATACGATACCTACCGCGACATGCTCAGCCGAGCGATCGGCGAAGACTTCGTGCGGTTCCACGCGCTCGGCGCAAAGCACAACGGCTCATAAGCGCCGCGGCGCGGCGCATGCCGGAGCGGCCCTTCGTTGGTCAGGGATGCGATCGTGAACCAGTTACGGACATTCGGACCGCTCTGCCCGCTCCCCTAGAAGACGACGTTCATTCATCTCGGCTGCACATTGCCGCTAAGCGCCCCACATGCCGCCGTTCACCGCCCGCACGTCGATCCCGAGAGCAGTGTTTCGTGCATCAGCGAGGCGCACAACAGACGCACGGCCGGTTCATACACCCCCCCTCTGACAGCCGATCGGTCCAGTGGCAGAGCGGGAGTCCGCCGATTGTATAAATCCATCCCAATAATTTATAATAGGATTTTTCAGGCGTATAAGTACCGATACCCCCTCCGATACCCCCTCCGATACCCCCAATGCACCGCTTCATGGCCGTACTCCGGCCGGAGCGCGCTGAGCTCGTGGGCGAAATGGGCGTCGAACTCGTCATGCCCGAAGACCTGATCGTGATGGCCGACCGCCGCGCGCTCATGCGCGTGCTGACCAACCTGGTGGATAACGCGCGCGCGCTCGGCACGAACGTCACCATCGTCGCTGCGGCCGGCCCACCTGCAACCATCGACGTCTGCGACGACGGACCCGGCATCGCTCCCGAGATCGCCGACAACCTGTTCCGCCCGTTCGTCTCGCGCCGCCCCGGCGGCACCGGCTTCGGCCTCGCCATCGTCCGCCGCATCATGGAGGCACATGGTGGAACCGTCACGCTCGCCCAGCGGCCCGGCTGGTCGACCTGCTTCCGTCTTACCTTCGGAGATCTGTGATGAGCGGCATCCTGCTGGCCGACGATGAACCTGCCTTCCAGCGCCTCACCGGCGCGTGGCTGCGCGGTCTGGGCCATGACGTCCGCGTGGTCGGCGATGGCGACGCGGCGCGTGCTGCCTTCGCCGAGGCACCCGCCGACCTCGTCCTGCTCGATCTCGCAATGCCGCCGCACCATGATCCAGAAGCTGGGCTAGCACTTATCGCCAACTTCGCGCCTGCGCCCGTCATCGTCATGACCGGCCATGCCGACCACGCGCTTGCGCTGAAGGCCATTGATGCCGGCGCATGGGATTTCCTCGCCAAACCCGTCGACCCCGACATCCTGCGCATCGTCGTTGCGCGCGCTATGGATCGGGCTGCCTTGGCGCGCGAACTCGCCGCGCTGAAGGCTCGCGACACGGGTGCCGAGGACATGGGCCTCATCGGCACTACGCCGCCGATGGCCGCGCTACGCGACCTCATCCGCCGGGTCGCGCCGACCCGCCTGCCCGTTCTGGTGCTTGGCCCCAGCGGCACTGGCAAGGAACTGGTCGCGCGCGCGCTCCACCACGCCTCCCCGCGCGCCGACCGGAAGCTCGTTCCGATCCATTGCGGTGCGATTCCGCCCGAATGGGACTGCGCTAGGTTCTCCGACTATTAATCTTTAGGCGTTGGGCAAGGTACGGCGGCTCTACCACCGTCCTTGGTAATGGGACCCAGAACCGGACGTTCCGAATTGGTTTTCGGCTTCCCCCTTTCTGCCATTCGTTCATGTCGACAGCACTGTACAGCACAGGCGTCTCGGGAGGGGGACTTACCACCACAGCCCGCCATTTCGTAAAGCGATGACGGACCCGTTCCAGATCGCAAGAAACGTAGCTGCGGATGCAGTTTATCGTGTCGACTCTGCCGGATCGTTGCGCTCGGGTTCACCGACCGAATTGATAATGGGGCCGCCGCCCATTGCGCCGCCTCCGCCTCCGCCACCTCTTGCTGACTCAGCCTTGCCTTGGTCGTTTTTCCCTCGCCCGACCAAACCCGAGGGTCGCGTCGGCCCCTGTGCCGGTAACACCAAATCGCGTGGAATGGGATCGAGATCCAGCGCTTCGCGGATGAAGTTGCGCATCGAAACGACAAGCTCATGCGTCGGCACGGGGCGTCCGGCGACGAGTTCGTGCGCAGCCCGCGCGGCAAGTTGAACCTGCTCATCGGTGCCGAGGAGAATGATGTCGGACAGTGCGCCCTCAACAGCGTCGCGAATTCTGCGTGCTCGATCGGAACCACTGCTAGCCGCGCCGAGATCAAGCGCCTCCGCGTCCTCTTCAGCCGTGGCTTCACTCCGCTGACGCAGGTCGCGGCGGTGCGCCGGGTCCACGGTCAACGTCCCCGTGAACGATCCGCCCAACGTCTTGTAGGCGGCGATCAGCGTCCGCAGACGTTCGTTGATTTGGCGATTGGTGCGCTCGCGCCGTTGCTGGATCGTCACCATCGTCAACAAGCGGATGCCAACGCCAATCAGCGTGACCAGCGCCAACCCGAAGACGGTGGCGAGTAGGTTCTGCCAGGAACTGAAATCGATATTGCGCACGGCGGATCCTCCAGGGTCGTCAGGTCAAGGTTAGACGAACGGTCGCCTTCAGGCCCTGCTCCGGCAAGTTCGTCAGCGTGATCGTGCCGCCGTTGCGCCGCGCGAGTATGCGGGCGATCGTCAAGCCGAGCCCACTGCCGCCGGTTTCGCGCGACCGCGAGGTTTCGAGGCGGACCATCGGCTCGAACACATCGACGAGCCGGTCCGCCGGAATCCCCGGCCCAGAATCACGCACGCCTATGCACAGTGTTTTGCCGATCACCTCGGTCGAGAGATGCGCGTCGCCGCCATGACGGATCGCGTTGTCGACAAGGTTCTGCACGCAGCGCCGCAACATCTGCGGGCGGCAGGCGACATCTCGATTGGCGCAGATCTCGAACGAGACGACATGCCCGGCATCGGCCTCGTCCGCGATAATGCTGGCGATCATCGAATCCACGTCGAGCAGCGCCTCGGCCTCGACCACGCCTGTGCTGCGTGCGAGCTCCAGCCCCTCGTCGACGATCCCGCGCATCGCGGTCCAGTCCGCGAGCAGGCGCTCGCGCAGTGCCCCTTCCGGCATCTGTTCCAGCCGCAGCCGCTGGCGGGTGAGCGGGGTCTGGAGATCGTGCGTGATCGCGGCGAGCATATGCGTCTGTTCGCTCATGTGCGCGCGCAGGCGGCCCTGCATCGCGTTGAACGCCTGGATCGCGACACGCACGTCGGCCGGACCGCGTTCGGGCAACAGCGGGGCGTCAAGGTCATGGCCGAGGATTGTCGCACCCTCAGCCAGCGCGCGGATCGGTGCCGCGGCCATCCGCGCGACAATCGCAGCCAGCAGAGCGGCAGCGACCGCGAGAATTACGATGAACGCGGGATCGAGGCTACGCGGTGCCTTCAGCAGCAACGGCGGCGGCGCGGTGACGAGGCGATAGGCATAGCCGTCGCGCAACTGTCCGGTGATCAGCCAGCAATCGGTCGTCTGCACCGCGCTGCGCAACGCACGATCGGCGGGCGACGGCCGCCGCCTGCTGCCGATCCGCCGTTCGCACGCGTCTATCGGGATGCTCGTCGCCTTGACCGCGATGGCATCGGGCATCCGCGCATCTAGCAAGGCGGCCAGATCGTCATCGGGTTGCCCGCCGCCAAGGTCTCCGGTCGGCGCGTCGAGGAAAGTGACGCCGTACCGCGACACTTTGGCGCGATCGGCCGGCGGCAGCCGGTCGACCCTGACCAACAGTTCGGCGACGCGCTCGGCCGTGCGGACCGACTGGATACGGCGGATATCGGCGATGCGGTGCCGATCGGCGAGCGTGATGGCGAGCGTTGCCGAGACCGCGATCCCGACCAGCAGGATGACGAAGATCCGCCCCGCCATCGCATCGAGGAAAGCGGGGAGCTTCATTCGAGCTGGACGGCGGCGGCCAGCACATACCCTTCGTTGCGGACCGTGCGGATCAGGTCGCCGCCATCGCGACCGAATTTGTTGCGCAGCCGGCTGACCTGGAGATCGATCGCACGGTCGAGCCCCTCGCCCTGCCGGATCGCACCCATCGCCAGCAATTGCTCGCGGGTCAGCGTCCGGTTGGCATACTCGATGAACATCCGGAGCAGGCGGAATTCGGCCCCCGACAGCATTACGACGCGACCCTCGGGCGCGACCATCTGGCGAAACTCGAAATCGATCGTCCACCCTGCGAACACCGCACGGCGCGCGTCGAGCGGATCGAGATTGGTCGGCAGCGCCTGCGCGCGGCGCAACACGCTGCGGATCCGTGCCAGCAGTTCGCGCGGCTCGAACGGCTTCACGACATAGTCGTCAGCGCCCATTTCGAGCCCGAGGATGCGATCGATCGGGTCGCCTCGCGCGGTCAGCATGATGATCGGCACCGTCGACGTCATCCGGACCTGCCGGCACAGCGCGAGCCCATCCTCGCGCGGCAGATTGAGGTCGAGGATCACGAGATCGATCGCATGCCGATCGAGTTCCTGCCGCATCGCGGTGCCGTCGCCGGCCACCGCGACCGTAAAGCCGGCCACGCCCAGCTGTTCGGCCAGCAGCAAGCGGATGTCGCGATCGTCGTCGACGACGAGCAGGTGTTGCGCACTGTTGTCCACGTCCGCATGATGGCGCCGCAGCGCGGTGCGCGGGGAGTTTATATGTGTCGCCATGTGTCGGGTGTGCCCGTTGACACGATGCGACACAACATTGTCCCTGCCCGACATACATCGCCCGCGCACCCGGCGACCGAACCGCGTATGGGCCGGGCTGGTCCTCCTCGCCAATGACGGGTTGTCTCGATGTCCTCTTCCCCGCCGACCGATCCGCATACCGGCCCCGCAGCCCCACCGGCACCCGAGTCTGCGCACGACCTGCCGCCCGCGCGCCGGTTTTCGTCGCGGACCAAATGGATCAGCTGGGTCGTCGCGATCGTCGTGATCGCGCTCGTGCTGTTCCTGCTGCTTCGTCCGGGCGGCGAGACGACCGAGGGCACCGGCCGTGGTGGGCGGCGCGGAGGCCCGGCGACGACGGTCGGCACCGCCAAGGCGACCGCACGCGACGTGCCCGCCGAGATCGAATCGCTCGGCACGGTAACGCCCGCTGCAACGGTGACGGTGCGCCCGCAGGTTTCGGGGATCATCACCAAGGTGCTGTTCCGCGAGGGCCAGCTCGTGAAGCGCGGCCAGTTGCTCGCGGTGATCGATCCGCGCGCGTATCGTGCGGCGCTGACCCAGGCGGAGGGTGCGTTCAAGCGCGACCGCGCGACGCTGGAGAATGCCCGGCTGACGCTGCGCCGCTTCCAGACCCTGTTGTCGCAGGATTCGATCGCGCGGCAGGAGGTGGATACCCAGGCCGCACTCGTCCGGCAGCTGGAGGGCACCGCCGACGTCAATCGCGGCGCGGCGGATGCGGCGCGGTTGAACCTCACCTTCACCAACATCGTGTCGCCAGTCGACGGGCGGGTCGGACTGCGGGTGGTCGATGTCGGCAATTATATCGGCGCAGGCGATGCGAACGGGCTGGTGATCGTCACGACGCTGGCGCCGATCGACGTGGAATTCACCATTCCGCAGGATCAGGTGCCGGTCGTGCAGCAACGGATCGCGACCAACGCGGCGCTCGGCGCGACCGCGCTCGACAGGACGCGGACCAACCTGCTCGATCGCGGGCAGTTCCTGTCGCTCAACAACCAGGTCGCGACCGATACGGGCACGGTGCGTGCCAAGGCGCGGTTCCCCAATAGCGGCGGCGCGCTGTACCCCAGCCAGTTCGTAAACCTGCGGCTGCTGGTCAACACGCTGACCGGCGCGGTGACGGTACCGCAGACCGCGGTGCGGCAGGGGACGGCGGGCACCTATGTCTGGCTGCTTGATGCCGAGAACAAGGCGCACCAGCGCAAGGTCGTGACCGGGCCGTCGATCGACGACAGCGTGACGATCACCAGCGGGCTGAAAGTCGGCGAGACGGTGGTCACCGAAGGCGGCGACCGGCTGACCGAGGGTGGCAAGGTCCAGACCGCGGCAACCGCGGCGAAGGCGGCCGCGCGCCCCGGCGGCAAGGGTGAAGGGCGTCGTCGCCGGGCCGCCAACTGATGAATCCGTCGCGTCTCTTCATCCTGCGCCCGGTCGCCACGTCGCTGTTCATGGTGGCGATGGTGCTGGCCGGGCTGGTCGGCTTCAGGCTGCTGTCACTGTCGGCGCTGCCCGAGGTCGATTACCCGACGATCCAGGTCACAACGCTCTATCCGGGCGCGAGCCCCGAGGTGATGAGCCAGACCGTCACCGCGCCGCTGGAACGCCAGTTCGGCGAGATGGCCGGGCTGTCGCGCATGTCGGCGAAGAGCTCGGCGGGCGCGTCGGTGGTGACTTTGGTGTTCGGGCTCGACGCGAGCCTCGACGTCGCCGAGCAGGAGGTCCAGGCGGCGATCAACGGCGCGAGCGCACTGCTCCCCGCCGATCTTCCCGCGCCGCCGGTCTATGCCAAGGTGAACCCCGCCGACGCGCCGGTGCTGACCCTCGCCATCACCTCGAAGACGATGCCGCTGACCGAGGCGCAGAACCTCGTCTACACGCGGATGGCGCAGAAGATCAGCCAGGTCTCGGGCGTGGGACAGGTCAATTTGTCGGGCGGTCAGAAACCCGCGGTCCGCATCCAGGCCGACACGCAGGCGCTTGCGAGCTACGGCATCTCGCTGGCGACCGTGCGGACCGCGATCGACAACGCCAATGCCAACAGCGCCAAGGGCAGCTTCGATGGCCCCACGCGCGCCTATCAGATCAACGCCAACGACCAGTTGCTGACGGTCGACGATTACGCGAACCTGATCGTGTCCTTCGCCAACAACGCGCCCGTGCGGCTGCGCGACATCGCCACCGTCGCCGACGGGGCCGAGAACGAGCGGCTGGGCGCGCTCGCCAACCTCGAACCGGCGATCATCCTCAACGTCCAGCGCCAGCCCGGCGCCAACGTCATCCAGACCGTCGACGGCATCAAAGCGCTGTTGCCCGAACTGCAGAAGGCGCTGCCCGCCGGCCTGACCGTCACGATCCTTACCGATCGCACGACGAGCATCCGGTCCTCGATCGCGCATGTCGAGATGGAGCTGCTGCTGGCGATCGTGTTCGTCGTGCTGGTGATCTTCTTCTTCCTGCACTCGATCCGCGCGACGATCATCGCCGGGCTGGCGGTGCCGATCTCGCTGATCGGGACGTGCGCGATCATGTATCTGCTCGGCTACAGCCTCAACAACCTGACGCTGATGGCGCTGACGATCGCGACCGGCTTCGTGGTCGACGACGCGATCGTGATGATCGAGAATATCCAGCGGCATATCGAGGACGGCATGCGGCCGTTCGAGGCGGCGCTGAAGGGCGCGAGCGAGATCGGCTTCACGATCATCTCGCTCACCATCTCGCTGATCGCGGTGCTGATCCCGCTGTTGTTCATGGGCGACGTCGTCGGGCGGCTCTTCCGTGAATTCGCGATGACGCTGGCGATCACGATCCTGTTCTCCGCGCTCGTCTCGCTGACGCTGACGCCGATGCTGTCGGCGCGCTGGCTGAAGGGGCATGGCGAGGAGAAGCCGACCTGGATCGGTGATAAGTCGCAGGCGATGTTCATCCGGCTGGAGGGCTGGTACGAACGCACGCTGCGCCGCGTGATGAACCGCCAGAAGCTGACCCTGGCGGTTGCGGTCGCGACCTTGGTCGTCACCGCCCTGCTCTATGTCGTCATTCCCAAGGGACTGTTTCCGGTCCAGTCGACCGGCCAGTTGCAGGTCCGCACCGAGGCTTCGACGACGATCTCCTATGCCGAGATGGCTGCGCTCCAGAAGCGCGCGGTCGGGGTCGTGCTCGCCGACCCTGCGGTAAAAAGCGTCAGCAGCTTCATCGGCGTCGATGGTGCGATCAACGGCGCGCTGAACGGTGGCCAGATGCTGGTCAACCTCAAGGAAGGGTCGGATGCGCAGGACATCGTGATGGACCGACTCCGCACCGCCGTCGCGAAGCTCCCCGGCATCCGCATTTTCGTCCAGCCGACGCAGGATCTGACGATTGATGCCGAGACCGGCCCGACGCAATATCGCGTGTCGCTGGAGGGGGCGGACACCGCGACGATCGCCGCACAGGCCGCGCGCGTCACCGCCGCGTTGCAGAAGGTCGACAAGATCCGCAACGTCTACAGCGACGCCGCCGGGTCGTCCGCCGCGGCCTATGTCCAGATCGACCGCGACAGCGCGAGCCGGGTCGGCATCACCGCCGCCAGCATCGACGACGCGCTGTATTCCGCGTTCGGGCAGCGCATCGTCTCGACGATCTTCACCGAGACCAACCAGTACCGCGTCATCCTGGAGGCGAAGCCCGGCCTGCTCCGCGATCCCGCCTCGCTCGGCCTGCTCAACCTGCCGACCACCGGCAGTGCGCCGACGCCGTTGAGCGCGATCGCGACGATCCGCGAGGGCACGTCGCCGCTGATGGTCAACCATGTCGCACAGTTCCCCGCGGCGACGATCGGCTTCGATCCCGCGCCCGGCGTCTCGCTCGGCAGCGCGGTCGGCGCGGTGCGCGACAAGCTGGCGGAGATCGGCATGCCCGCGGGCGTGACCGTCACCTTCCTGGGCGCGGCCGGCGCGTTCGAGACGTCGCTCAACAACCAGCTGCTGCTGATCCTCGCCGCGCTGGTCTGCGTCTATATCGTGCTCGGCGTGCTGTACGAGAGCTTCATCCACCCGCTGACGATCCTGTCGACCCTCCCCTCGGCCAGCGTCGGCGCGATCCTCGCCCTCTGGATCACCGGCAACGACCTGGGCGTGATCGCGATCATCGGCGTCATCCTGCTGATCGGCATCGTCAAGAAGAACGCGATCATGATGATCGACTTCGCGATTTCCGCCGAGCGCGAGGGCATGGCGCCGGAGGACGCGATCTTCCGCGCGGCCGTGCTGCGCTTCCGCCCGATCCTGATGACCACGTTTGCCGCGCTGTTCGCCGCGGTTCCGCTGATGCTCGGCGTCGGCGACGGCGCCGAACTGCGCCGGCCGCTCGGCATCGCGATCTTCGGCGGCCTGCTCGTCAGCCAAGTGCTGACAGTATTCACGACGCCGGTCGTCTATCTCGCCTTCGACCGGCTCAACCGCCGGGTCATGCGCCGCGGTGCCGCCACGCCGCCGCCCGAAGCGACGACATGAACCTGTCGCAGCCCTTCATCCGGCGACCGATCGCGACGATCCTGCTGACGCTCGGACTGGCGCTGGTCGGGATATTGGCGTTTTTCCAGCTCGCGGTCGCGCCGCTGCCGCAGGTCGATTATCCGACGATCTCGGTCTCGGCGAACCTGTCGGGTGCGAGCCCGGACACGATGGCGTCGAGCGTCGCGACCCCGCTCGAACGGCGGCTCGGCACGATCGCCGACGTCACCGAGATGACCTCGCGCAGTTCGACCGGCTCGACGCGGATCACGCTGCAATTCGGGCTCGACCGCGACATCGACGGCGCCGCGCGCGAAGTACAGGCGGCGATCAACGCCGCGCGCGCCGACCTGCCCGCGACGCTGAAGTCGAACCCGACGTACAACAAGGTCAATCCCGCCAGCCAGCCGGTCATCACGCTCGCGCTCACCTCCGACAGCAAGACGCCAGGGCAGATGTACGAGGCGGTGTCGAACATCGTGTCGCAGCGCCTGTCGCAACTGCCCGGTGTCGGCGAGGTCGAGATCGGCGGCGGCTCGCTGCCCGCCGTTCGCGTCTCGGCCAAGCCCTATGCGCTCAACGCCTACGGGATCAGCATGGAGGATGTCCGCGCCGCGATCGAGGCGGCCAACGCTAACCGTCCCAAGGGCGCGATCGAGGGCACTGCGGGGCAGCGCTACCAGGTCTATACCGACACGATCGGGCGCGATGCCAAGGGTTACGGCAACCTTGTCGTCGCGTGGCGCAACAATGCCGCGGTCCGGCTGAAGGACGTCGCGACCGTATCCTCCAGCGTGGCGGACACCCGCACGCTCGGGCTCTTCAACGGCAAGCCCGCGATCATCGTGCTCGTCACGCAACAGCCCGATGCGAATTTGATCGAGCTGGTCGATGCGATCCGCGCCGAGCTGCCGACGCTCCAGGCACAATTGCCGCAGGACATCCACATCGCGGTCGCCAATGATCGCACCAGTTCGATCCGGTCCTCGCTGCACGAGATCGAGGTGACGTTGCTCGTTTCGATCGCGCTCGTCGTGCTGGTCGTCGGCATCTTCCTGCGCGACGTGCGGGCCACCTTCATCCCGGCGGCGGCAACGATCGTGTCGCTGCTCGCGACCTTCGGGGTGATGTACCTGCTCGGCTATTCGCTCAACAACCTGTCGCTGATGGCGATCATCGTCGCGACCGGTTTCGTCGTCGACGACGCGATCGTCGTGCTGGAGAACACCACGCGCCATCTCGAACAGGGCATGGACCGGATGAGCGCGGCGCTGCTCGGCGCGCGCGAGGTCGGGTTCACGGTGCTGTCGATCAGCGTTTCGCTGGTCGCGGTGTTCATCCCCCTGCTGTTCATGGGCGGGCAGGTCGGCCGGCTGTTCAAGGAGTTCGCGGTCACGCTGTCGGTGGCGGTGATGATCTCGCTCGTCCTGTCGCTGACGACGACGCCGATGCTGTGCGCGTGGCTGTTGAAGGTCCGCGACCCGGACCAGCCCGAAGGTCGTATCGGGCGGACGTTCGAACGCGGGTTCGCGAAGATCCAGTCGGCCTATGCGACCTGCCTCGACTGGGCACTGGCGATGAAGCCGCTGGTGATGATGCTGCTCGTGCTGGTGATGGCGCTGACCGTCTATCTGTACGTGATCGTGCCCAAGGGGTTCTTTCCGCAGCAGGACAGCCCGATCCTCAACGCGGGCGTGCGCGCAGACCAGAGCGTCTCGTTCCAGGCGATGGAGGCGAAGCTGCGCGCGGTGGTCGACATCATCCGCCGCGATCCCGCGGTCGACAGCGTGGTCGGCTTCACCGGCGGTGCCCGCGCGGGCAGCGCATTCATGTCGGTGAACCTCAAGCCGCTCGCCGACCGCAAGGAAACCGGCGCG
Organism: Sphingomonas sp. HMP9; assembly: GCF_013374115.1. Classification (NCBI taxonomy): domain Bacteria; kingdom Pseudomonadati; phylum Pseudomonadota; class Alphaproteobacteria; order Sphingomonadales; family Sphingomonadaceae; genus Sphingomonas; species Sphingomonas sp. HMP9. Next base: position 2,404,267 of record NZ_AP022673.1, read on the forward strand.
GTCGTCATCGCGCGCCTCAAGAAGAAGCTCGATCCGGTCACCGGCATTTCGGTCTTCCTGAACCCGGTGCAGGACGTGCGGATGGGCGGACGCCAGTCCAACTCGACCTACCAATATTCGCTGATCTCCGACAATAACGACGCGTTGAAGACCTGGGCGCCCAAGCTCGTCGAGGCGATGAAGCGGCATCCCGAACTGACCGATATCGACAGCGACCAGGCCGAGAACGGCATCGAGAGCTTCGTCGACATCGATCGCGACAGCGCCAACCGGCTCGGCATATCGCCGCGCGACGTCGACAACGCGCTCTACAATGCGTTCGGCCAGCGCCAGGTCGCGACGATCTACGAGGACATCAACCAGTACGGCGTGATCCTCGAATGGCCGCCCGCCGCGACCCAGGGCCCCGCCGCGCTCGCCGATGTCTATGTGCCGACGGGATCGCGCGCCGATGCGCCTGCAACCGAGGCGACCAGCGCGCTCACCAGCGGCGGCACGCTGTCGTCGGGTGCGACCTCGACGGCCAGCGACCCGTCGAACGCGGCGACGCTTGGCACCAGTGCGGCCGGCACCACCAATCCGGCGCTGCGCGATCCCTCGACCGGGTCCGCGCTCAGCACCGCACCGCGGACGATGACGCCGCTGTCGGCGATCGCGCGGTTCACCCAGTCGTCGACCGCTGCCTCGGTCAATCACGACAATGGCGAGGTTTCGACGACGATCTCGTTCAACCTCGCGCCCGGCGCGACGCTGGGCGATGCGGAGGCCGCGATCGCCGCCGCGCAGGACGAGATCGTGATGCCGACCAACGTGCGCGGCGCGTTCGCCGGCACCGCGCAGAGCTTCCGCGATCAATTGTCGCAACAGCCGCTGCTGATCTTCGCGGCGCTGGTGACGATCTATCTCGTGCTTGGCATGCTGTACGAGAGCATGATCCATCCGTTGACGGTGCTGTCGACGCTGCCCGCCGCCGGGTTCGGGGCTGTGCTCGCGCTCCAGTTGCTCGGCATGGAGTTCTCGATCATCGCGCTGATCGGCGTGTTCCTGCTGCTCGGCATCGTGAAGAAGAACGCGATCCTGATCATCGATTTCGCGCTGAGTGCACAACGCGATCGTGGCTTGTCGGCGGAGGACGCGGTGCGCGAGGCGAGCCTGCTGCGCTTCCGCCCGATCCTGATGACGACGCTGGCCGCGGCGCTCGGCGTCGTGCCGCTCGCGATCGGGTTCGGCGAAGGCTCCGAACTGCGCCAGCCGCTCGGCATCACGATCATCGGCGGGTTGATCGCGAGCCAGTTGCTGACGCTGATCACGACCCCGGTCGTCTATGTCTATCTCGATCGCCTTACCGGCCGGCGCGCGCGCCGATCCGCCGAAGCCCCTCCCCGGATACAGACTGCATGAGCAAGATCCATCTGCTGACCGCGCTGCTGGCGCTGCCGATCGCCGCCTGCGCGGTCGGGCCGAATTATGCGCGACCCGAGGCCGCCGTGCCGACCGGCTTCAAGACCGCGCCCGGCTGGATCGCGGCAACGCCCGCCGATCATCTCGACCGCGCCGGCTGGTGGAAGCTGTTCGGCGATCCCGTGCTCGACGAGCTTGCCGCGCGGGCGACGCAGGCGAACCAGTCGATCGCGCTGGCGGACGCGAATTACCGCCAGGCGCGCGCGGTCGTGCGCGAGCAGCGCGCCGGCCTGTTCCCGACGATCAGCCTCGATGCGTCGGGCGTGCGATCGGGCAGCGGGCGCGGCAATACGATCACGACGATCGGCTCCGGCAGCAACACGGGCACGGGGACGACCCCCGGTACGGGCACGGGTACGGGCACGAACCCGGGCACCGGCACGGGTACAACGATCAGCACCGGCCGGAGCGGCAACAGCACCTACCGCGTGAACATCGGCGCAAGCTGGGAGGTCGACCTGTTCGGCCGCATCCGCCGCACCGTCGAGAATGCCCGCGCCACCGCCGATGCGCGCCTCGCCGACCTCTATTCCGCGCAACTGGCCGTGCAGGGCGAGCTCGTCACCAACTATCTGTCGCTCCGCGCGACCGATGCGCAGATCGATCTCGCGCGCCGCACGACCGCGGGCTACCAGCGCGCGCTGCAGATCGCGACCAACCGCTACAATGCGGGCATCGTCGCGCGCATCGATGTGTTCCAGGCGCAGTCCCTGCTCGCCACGACGCAGTCCAATCTGGAGGGGCTGACCAACGATCGCCGCGTGCTGGAGAACGCGATCGCGGTGCTGGTCGGCGAACCCGCGGGCAATTTCATCATTGCCCCCGCCCCGCGCGTTGCGACGGTGCCACGCGTGCCGGTCGACCTGCCCTCGACGCTGCTCCAGCGCCGCCCCGATATCGCCGCCGGCGAACGCGCCGTTGCCGCCGCCAATGCAAGCATAGGCATCGAGCAATCGGCCTTCTTCCCGACGCTCGCCTTGTCGGCGGACGGCGGCGTGTCCGCGGGCGGAATCGGCGGGCTGTTCTCGTCAGGAGCCTCGCTGTGGTCGGTCGGCGCCTCGCTCGCGCAGACGGTCTTCGATTTCGGCGCCCGCAGCGCGCGGGTAGAACAGGCACGCGCCGCCTATGACGCGGCGGTCGCGACCTACCGCGACACGACGCTCACCGCATTCGCCGATGTCGAGAACCAGCTGACCGCCGCCGCCGTCCTCTCGCGCCAGCAGGCGTTGCTGCAAACCGCGTCGCAGGCCGCCGACCGCTCCGAGGCGATCGTCCTGAACCAGTATCTCAGCGGCCAGGTCAATTACACTGACGTCGTCACGGCGCAGGCGACCGCGCTCAACGCGCGCGTCGCGGCGCTACAGAACTCGCTCGATCGCCAGACCGTCGCCGTCGCGCTGATCCAGGCGATCGGAGGCGGCTGGGACGACAGCCTGCTGGCGGCAATGCCCCCGTTAAAATCTGGCTCCGGCCCGGATCGGTGAGTGGCAGGTCTGTGATGCCAGAGGTACTCTGACTTTTGTGCACAAACTGCGCAGCCAACCTGCTCTGCAATGCCTTTGGAATGACCCGAAATTCAGACACTTTCACCGTTGCGCTGGCCGCTTTTGGCGTCTGATCTGCCGGCATAGACGTCATGGCTTGGGGGGGTAACAAACCGTACGCTATTTGGGAGGCGGTTGGCGTGAGCCAACATTGCGTCACGCAGTCCCTTTTCAGAAAAGGACGGCGGACCGAGAACCTTGTGCAACCATGCCGAGCAATCGCGAATGCGCTGGACACCGTTTTGGGGAGCGCCCAAATTCCGGCAGTATCCAACAATCATCATGGGACCGTAGATGACCCTTCGTTCGATAGCCGCGCTCGGATTTGCCGTATTCTTAGGGTCGACGGTGCTGGCAAAGCCGGTGCCGATCGGGCCTGCGGCGGTGCCGTTCAGCATCGGCTCGGTGCGCGCCGTGGCCTTGCGGGACATGATCAACCGCGTTCCGAACGACGGCAGCGTGTTCGGCAAGAAGGAAGGCCCGGCAGCTGTCGCGGACATATTGCGGAAAGCAGGTGCGCCGACCGACGCGTTATCGCTCGGCGTCGATGCGCTGCTTGTCCGCATGCCGAGCCGTATGGTCCTCATCGACACTGGCCTGGGCCCCAAGGTTGGTGGCGCCCTGATGCAGAGCCTAGCGCTCGCCAAGGTATCGCCGGCGGACATTACTGACGTCCTGATCACGCATTCGCACGGCGATCATGTCGGCGGGCTGTCGAGCGCGGACGGCAAACTGGCGTTTCCCAACGCGACGATCCGTATGACGCGCGCCGAATGGGCGTTCATGCAGAGCCAGCCCGACAATGCGGCGCTAGTCGCGACGATCACGCCGAAGGTCACGCCATTTGATCCTGGCACCGTGGTGATGCCGGGTATCCGCGCGGTACCACTGTCGGGACATACGCCCGGCCATAGCGGCTACGAAATCACGTCAAACGGCCAGAAGCTGCTCGACATGGGCGACACCGCCCATAGCGCTATCGTGTCTCTCGCCAGACCCGAATGGATCATCGGCTACGACACCGACGGGGAGCAGGGGCGCCAGCGGCGGACGGCCGAATTGGGCAAGTTGGCAGCGAGCGGCGAACATGTGTTCAGCCCGCATTTTCCGTTCCCAGGGCTCGGACAGATCATCAAGGTTGGCACTGCTTATCGTTGGCAACCGGTGAAACGCTGACACCAACGGGATGCCGTCTTCACAGCATGCCAATGTTACGTAACCACTGCTTGACCCGTCTGGGCCATTCCCGCGAAACAGGATCGGCCGTGGCCGCATTCCGAGAGCATGGCCCCCCTTGGCGGACAGGCGCATATCGACCGGCACGCTCGCATCACTGAGCATCACGGCATAGGCCCAAGGGTCAGGACTCGTTGATCATAGCCAGAAGATGACGGTGGCGGCGAGGGTCACAGCGGAGAAGAAGACGGTCGGGCATCGATCGTAGCGCGTGGCGACGCGGCGCCAGTCCTTCAGACGGCCGAACATAATCTCGATACGGCTCCGGCTTCGGTAGCGGCGCTTGTCGTATTTGACGGGCATGTTCCGAGATTTTCGGCCTGGAATGCAGGGCGTTATGCCCTTTGCCTGAAGAGCGTCCCTGTACCGGTCTGCGCCGTAGCCGCGGTCGCCCAGCATCCACTGCGCCTGGGGTAGATTCTCGAGCAGTTCGGCAGCGCCGGTGTAGTCGCTGACCTGGCCAGCGGTCATGAAGAAGCTGAGCGGTCTACCTTCTGCATAGGTGACGGCGTGCAGCTTGGTGTTAATGCTCCCTTTGGTGCGCCCGATGAGGCGCCCAAGGCCCCGTTTTTAACCCGCAGGCTCGATGCCGTGCGGTGTGCCTTCAGGTAAGTCGCGTCGATCATGATCGTCTTCGGCGTGACGCTCGCGGCCGCCAACCCCTCCTTCATGCGAAGGAATATGCCCCTTTCGCCCCCACCGCTTCCACCGGTTGAAGAGCGTCTTGTGAGGGCCATACTCCTTGGGTGCATCGCACCCGCGCAGCCCGTTGCGGTTGACGAAAACGATGCCGCTCGACCCCCGCCAATCATCAACCCGGGACTTGCCGTGGCTCTTGGGAAAATACGGCTCGAGCCGCGCCATCTGCTCGTCGGTCAACCAGTACAGGTCGCTCACCCTCGGTCGCCTCACGGAGCCTGAATCAGATCGCGCCATTCAAATCATCGGGTCCTGACCCTAGCCAGAACGGCGGGCAGCCGCCTTGCGCCATAAGCGACTTTATACCAATTGGGCGCTCATCAGGAACCTTGCGCGGCTGGCGGCGGATTTTAGTTTCAGTGCCTGAACTTCGCGCTGTTCGGTCGCATCCAGAATAGCTTCCAACAAACGGCTGAAATGCTGGCGCATCGCCGCGCGCGCTGCGACGGAGTCCCGTCGCCGCAGGGCGTCTACGATCGCGGCATGCTCACGGTGACGTACGCTTGCGTCATGATGGCACACCGATTTGTGCGTATCGCGGACATCCTGAATTTCGGTCCGCATGCGCCATAACGTCTCGACCGTGTGCGTGATCGCCCGGTTGCCGGATGCCGAGGCTATGGTCAGGTGGAACGCGCGGTCGATTTCAGTGATGCGATCATCATCCGCCCCTTCCTCGGCCATGTCCTTCAACAACTGAGGGGGCGCTATTGCGGCCGAAACGCGGTCGAGGCGGGCTATGTGGCTGGATCCTTGCTGGTCGCGATGCTCGATACGTCGCCGGACTTCAGGGACGTGGCGCTGGCTGAACACGCCGAGGTCAAGGCGCCTACACTGGACGCCGAGCGGTGCAGGGCCGAAGCGGAGGGCGCCGGTTACGGATAATTACCGGCTGTCACGTGCGCACGGATATGGAAGGTGTTGTCCGCCACCTCATCCATGTCGAACGGGACCGCCATGCGATAGCCGTCCTGGGCAAGGACGGCCGCCAGTCCGCCGAGCAACATTTCCTGTCGCCGATCCAGATCGTTTTGCGAGACCAGCGGGCGGATCGTCGCTGTCAGCGAGCATTGCTCGGCCCGGCATTCCATCGCGACCTCGGAAAGCAGGGGATAAGCGCCGCGCAGGTCCGCAACCGCGGCCTCGACTGGCATCGCGGTCGGCGCGACGCGGTTGGGGCTAGTCGGGGTCAGCGGTACGGCCTTGGCCGCGGTAATGGGCGCGCCGCGGACCACAACGATCCCCGTTGCCGGATTCGAACGCGCGCGAGGATGCCATCCGGCGATTATCCCGCTCACGACGAGCACCGACGTCAAGCCGCCGAACAACAATGCACCAGATCGGGAACGAACGATTTGCATGCGGCCTCCGTAGCGCCAAGCACCCTGCGCCGCCGAGACATAGGCGGCGCAGGGTATCGATCAGCAGATGGCCGAGCCCGCCGGGCACCCCGGCGAGTTGACGCCGGTATCGAGATTGGCGTCGAACCCGGGCGCTATGCCGCTCGCATTGGCTGCCGCGAGCGTGCTTGCGAACCGAGCCTCCTTGTTGTCGAAATTCGCGCCCTTGAAATCATAGTCGGACACTGCGGTCCTGGCCGCCAGCGAAGGATAGCCATTCCAGCTCACCAGCGGCTGGATCAGCCATTGACCGGTGCCATTCTCGGCCGGCTCGTCGCCGCCGTCGGTCTTGGAGAAGCGCCACAGATGGGAGAAACCCCAGGTCTCGTAATGGAAGACCAGCTTGGCATGCTCGCCACTCGCATCGCTGACGAAGCGCAGCTGCCCACCACTCGTAGCACGCGTATCCCACTTGCCATGGTCGCCGCGCGTGACGCCGACGACGCGGCTGCCGGTGCCCTGGTCGGTCGTCCAGACGATGATCGATTCCCAGTCATAGGCGTGCGAGAAATCGGACTGCCAGAAATAGCTGTAGACCCGCCCGCAATAGCCGTTGTTGCAGCGGCTGCGCGCGTAGACGTTGCTCTGCGTGCGGTAGCTGGCGCTGCGGCACGACGCCGGCGGCCGCGTGGCGTAGGTGGATGCGGCCGGGCTGATGGCGCCTGCCGCATCGACGGCAGGCACGTTGAAGCAGACGTCGGTGTCGAAGTCGATCGCAGGTTGGAAACGCTTGTCGAGCGCAGTGGCACGTTCTGGCAGCGGCGAGACTGGCGCTGGCCAGCCCTGCGCGAAGGCGGGCGTCACCTGCGCCAGCAGCATGGCGGCGGCGGTGCCGATCATCAGGGATAGCCGGTTCGTCGAGACATGGCTTTTCATACAAACTCCCGTTGCAGGATGTCGTGAGGTACGCCGTACGCTCTCGTCCGCGGCGGGAACGCCGCGGACGAGGAGTTCAAAAACTCGTCGTCACGCCGAAGGTGAAGATGCGGCCGCTGCGGGTGTAGACGAGCGTCCGGTCGGTCGAGAGATCGGTGAACTGCTCGATCGGCCGGTTGGTGACGTTGATCCCCTCGACAACGAAGCGCAGGTTCTTGACCGGGCTATAGCGGACCTGGAAATCGATATTGTTGGTCGGCCGGATGCCATCCCCGACATTGGCGTTGCCGCCTGCGCCCGTCAGATACCGGCTGCGATAGGCGGTAGAGACACGCGCACCGAACCGTTCGGTTTCGAAGTAGAGTGTCGCGTTGGCCGCCCATTTGGAGAGGTTGTAGAGCGGGATGCTCTTGACGACGCCGTTATAGACCGCGGTCTGGTCGCCATCGATCCAGGTGCCGTTCGCGACGACGCCGAAACCGTCGAACGGCGCGGGCAGGAAGGTGAAGTCGTGCTGGAACGCCGCCTCGATACCCTTGATGCTGGCGCCGTCCCCGTTGATCGGCCGCGTGTAGTTGTACGGTGTCGTACCGTCCTGGCCGGGCAACAGTAGCGAGACCGGGAAGCCGGTTGCACTGTAGGGGACCTGCGACGTCTCCGACGTAATGAAGCTGTTCAGGTCCTTCCAGAAAAACCCGAGCGACGCAAAGCCGTTGCGATCCATGTAATATTCGAGACCGGCCTCCGCCGAGGTGGAGCGGAACGGCTGCAGATTGGGGTTGCCGACGGATACGGACCCGCCGAACGGCGCCACGGTCAGCGTACCCGCCGCCGCGAGTTGGGGAAGCCCGGGGCGGTTGACGTTGCGACTGGCGGAGGCGCGCGCGATCAGCTTCGGCGTGATGTCGAGCGCCACGTTGATCGCGGGCAGCCAATCGTCGTTACTGGTCCCGACCGTGACCGGCTGAAGCGTCGTCACGCCGTTGGTCGCGGTCGCCAGCGAACCGCTGGAGACCAGGTCGGTATGGTAATAGCGGACGCCTGCATTGCCGCGCAGCCGCATCGAACCAATGTCCGTGTCGAGATCGAGCTGCGTAAAGCCTGCCCAGGTCTTTTCCCGAATGCGAAAATCGCTGCCCGCGGTCAGGTTGGCGGCGGTCAGATCCCGGTTGTTGCCAAGCAGCGCGTAGATCCCGGCGATGTCACCGCCGATATAGGGGAGCAGGCTGTCACGGTTGATGACGTACTTCAGCGCGTCGGGTATCGCACGGTCGCTGGTCGCCGCGGTGCCGTAGAAGATGTTGGTGAGATACTGATACCCGCTGTTGGTGAAGCGCTTGTACTCGCCGCCGACCTCCAGCTTCAGGATCGGCGTGAGGTCGTAGACCGCCTGGAGCTGGCCGTTGAGATAGTCGCTCTTGATCATGTTCTCCTGCGTCACCAGCCGCTGGACGTTCCAGTTCGCGGGGTTGGTGAGGTCGAAGCCATAGGTGTTCACCGGGATCGTCGGCTGCATGTCGAAACTGAACGCGGTATTGCGCGCCTGGAGGAAGATCTTGTCGAATGTTGGCTGCACGAAGTTCGACTTCTGGTACCCGCCGAGCGCGGTCAGCTTCAGCCGGTCGCCGACGTCCCAGCTCACATTCGCCACCGCCTGATAAAAGTCGGTCTGGTTCTCGACACGGTGATGCTCGGTGCGCTGATCGATGCCGGTATAGCTTGCGGCGACGAGCGAATTGCCCTGGATCGTCGCGGAACGGATGACCTGCGTACCGCTGACGTTGCCGGTCAGCGCGTTATAGCCGCCTGCCGCGATCGCCCAGTCGTCACGCTTGTCGGCCAGGTGTCCATACAACAGGTCGACGTCGATCTTAAAATGGTCGCCGGGATGATATTGCAGCGCGCTCGTGACGCCGATCCGCTCGCGATCGGTGTACCAGGTCGATGGCGATTGGGCCTGGGGCGCGAAGATCGTTCCGCCGCGCAGCAGCGCCCGCGTCGGTGCATCGATCTCGGGTCCGATATTGTTCGCGCCGTAGGTAACCTTGCCCCAGTTCCAGTTGCGATAGCCATATTCGTTATTGCGAACCTTCGAATAGGCGACCGAGACGAGCGCACCGAAATCGCCCTGGCGCTGCGAGAACAGGCCGACGAGCCGCGGGGTGGCGCCGTTCGTCTGGTCGTTGGTCTGGGCCTTCGCCGACAGCACGATCTTTTGGCCGGCATAGTCGAACGGCTTGGCGGTGAAGAGCTGTACCGTACCGGCGATGCCGCCCTCGTCCTGGTTGGCGGCGTAGCTTTTCTGCACGCTCACGCGGTTGAACAGCTCGGAGGCGAACAGGCTGAAATCGAAGCCGCGACTGCGGCTGACGTTGCCGCGATTGTCCATGCCGGAGGCCGTGTTGCCGAGCACCTCCATGCCGTTGAGCTGCGTCCGGGTAAAATCCGGGCCGAGACCGCGCAGGGCGATCTGGCGTCCTTCGCCTGTGTCGCGGGTGATGGCGACACCGGGGACGCGTTGCAGCGCCTCGGCCAGGTTCATGTCGGGAAACGCGGCGATGTCGGATGCCACGATGTTGTCCTCGGTCCCGACCGCGCGACGCTTCAGGTCCTGCGCGGCCAGCAAACTGCTGCGATAGCCGTTGACGACGATCTCCGGCGTGGCCTCGGGCGTGTCGGACGCGGTCATGATTGTCTGTTTCACCGCGGCTGCAGCGACTGGAACGCGTGCCGACGTTGCTCGGCACCGGCGGTGTCTGGTCCCGGCGCAGGATCGTCACGCCATTGCTTTCGACCGGACGCAGCCCCGTCCCGCGCAGCAGCATGGCGAGCGCAGCCGACAGGGTGAGCCGTCCGCTGACGCCCCCGGTCCGCTGCCCGCGAATGAGTGCGGGCGCGGCGATGACTTGCATGCCGGTGGCGCTCGAATAGGCCGATAGCGCCTGCGCGAGATCGCCCGCGGGAATGGTGAACATCCGTGCGCCCGTCGACTGCGCGTCCGCCGCCGCTGCCGGCATGGCCAGAGCGAGTGCTACCAGGCCCAGTGCCGACGTTCCGTAAAACCGCGTCATCATATTCCCCCGTCTTGGCGCTGTCAGGCGCCACCCGGAGGGAAGACGGCGAGCGCCACCAAATCCGGACAGAGTTTTTGTCAGTGTGCCGTTTCGAGGGTCAGCGTCCCCTGCCGCTCGATCACCGTGAAGCCGAACCCGCTGCCGATGGCATTCAGAAGCTGGTGTGGTTGGTCGGTGCGGAACCGCCCGAACACCGTCGTCGATGCCAGCGGTTCCGCCGGACGTGCGATCCTGACACCCCCTTGGCGGTCGAGAACCTCGACCAGGTCGTCCAGGCGCATGCCCGCCGTATCGATCCAACCCTTGCGCCAGTCCGGCAACACCGGATCGAACAGCGTCGGGGCTGCCGCCGCACCACCGCGTACGGTGCTGCGGTAACCGGCCCGGACCACGACGCCCCGCGCGCGCCCTACCGGATCGAAGCCGACCGCGCCGCGGTAGACAGCCAGTGCAACCTGCGCCCGAGTCAGGTCCAGATCGAACGCCGTGCCGAGGACGCGGGTCTCGCTGGCCCCGGCGCGCACGACAAAGGGACGCGCACTGTCATGCCGCACGTCGAAGAACGCCTGTCCCTCCAGCAATTCGGCACGGCGCTGTCCGTCCGCAAAGACGACCCGAAGCCGCGTCGCACCGTTGAGCGCGACGGTCGAGCCGTCCGCCAGCGTCACGGTCGTGCGTTCCCCCGCCCGGGTCGCAAACATACGCGTTGACACCGGCGGCGCCGTCGGTTTGCCGACAAACGTGTTGGCGCCCACGAACAGCAGGCCGATGGCGACCGGCACGGTTGCAACCGCCCCGATGGCCGATCGCCGTCGACGCCTGAGCGACCGGACCTGCTCGTCGGAAAGTCGACCGCACCGCGTCGCCGCCGTCTGCAACGCGTCTGCGAGCGCGGCTTGGCTCACTGATGCTCCGCTGCTGGCGGCGGTCATGCGCCAGCCTCCATCGTGAAGCCGCGCTTGGCAAGCGCGCTACGCAGGTCCTGAAAAGCACGGACGACGTGCTTCTCCACCGCCGCCATGCTCATGTCGAGACTCCGGGCGATCGTGTCGGTCCTCAGCCCGTCGAGCCGTTTCCGCAGGAATATCTCGCGGCGCAGGGGCGGCATACGCTCGAGCGCCTCCGCCATGATCACGACGGCACGGCGGAAGGCCAACACCCTGTCGGCAGCCGGTTGCTGGCACACGATAGCCTCGTCGAGTTCGACATGCGTGGCGCGCCGCGCGGCACGGTGATGATCGAGCAGCAGGTTGCGCGCGATCGCGAAGCACAGCGCCTTCATGTCGTTGACCCGCGCGGTCGCCTGATAGGCGAACAGCCGCAGATAGGTTTCCTGCACCACATCGTCGCCATCGGCATGGTGATGTAGCCGGCCTTGCACGAAGCGCCGCAACGCGCCCGCCAGTTCGGCATCCGGATATTCCAGCGCCAGCCTATGCTCGGGTAACGAGCCATTGCCGATACCATCGACGAGAAATGCTCTGCTGCTCACCACGCCCCCGTCTGCAGTTCAGGCGCCTCCTATGAGACGATCGTGAAGGCAGGATGACAGCGACCGAAATCGTTCGTCGGCATGCCGCGCCCGCCAATCGTCGATCGATGCCGGGCCCGTGGGGTGCCCTATCCCATCTGGCGTCACGCGGTTCGAGGATTGGACCACGCGATCCAGTCGCTGCGGGTCGGCGCAGGAGCACTGTCACAGGGGACAGCCGACGAGCGTCTGATACGCCCCGTCGTCGCATATCCCGACGCTATCGCAAAGCCGTACACGGCCGAGATGCGCTGCCGGACGCGACGAGCCGTCTCGACCGACGGGCGCTCCTCGATGCGCCGCACCAGTTGCAGCACCATGGGCGAGGTCACCACGGCAACGGACGTTGAGCCGATGTACGGGAAGACATCCTTCTCGCGGCCTGTCAGGACATCGCCCGCATGCAAAGGCACCCAGCTCGAAACCTGCTGGGCGTGCCATTCCCGCGCTACCGCCTCGAACGTCGTTGCATGCTCTATATGACACCCCGCGGCCGTTTGCTGGCGGTCGACGCTCGGATCGGTCCCTGCCTTCAAAAGCCGTGACGCCGCGTCCCGGTGCTCACGTGCCAGCGAGAGGCCGACGTCGGGATAGCTGCCGAGCACGAGCAGCGTTTCCTCGCCAGCGATTCGGTATTTCCAACGCCAGGAGCGGAAGCCGATGGTCGTCACGAACATGTGAAGCCCGCGGGCATCGGAAAGCTTGTAGCTCTTGTCCGCTGCCTTGGCCTAACGACAGCGTAATTCGGTCAGCACTCGATACCCCCAACAAGCGTGCGCTTGGGTGGAAAACTATGGGATCGCGTGAGACTACCGTACGAGAAAAACCAAGGCAAATCGTCAGCTTATGAGACGCACTGGAACACTGTGGGAAGGCAGGGTGGCGGAGCGGGAGGGATTCGAACCCTCGATACGCTTTTGACGTATACTCACTTTCCAGGCGAGCGCCTTCGACCACTCGGCCACCGCTCCGCATTGCTCTGGAAGGGGGCCTGCTAGTGCGGGTTTCGCGTGTGCGCAAGCGATTGCGTGCGCAGACGCGCTCGGGCAGTCTCGGGACATGTTGAATTTCCTCCTCGCCGCCGCGCTCGCGCAAGCCGTTTCAGCCCCACCCACCGCCGCGGCGCTCCCCTCGGATCCGCTGCCGGTCGACTGGGTCGCGGTGCCCGACGACGAACTGCTCGTGTTCACGCTGGCGAACGGGCACAGCTTCACCGTCCGGCTCGCGAGCCGGTACGCGCCGGTCCATGTTGCCAATATCCGCAAGCTTGCCGCTGCCAAGTGGTGGGATCTCGGGACCAGCGTGTACCGGTTGCAGGACAATTATGTCGCGCAATGGGGCGATGCGACCGAGAAGAAGCCGCTGACCGCGGGAGTCGTCGAGACCCCGCCGGCGGAATATTCGCACGCCGGGCCGACGACGGTGGCGAGGCTGGCGCAACGCGACCCCTATGCCGAATGGGCGGGGTATAGTCGCGACGGATGGCCGCTGGCCGGCAACGGCGCGACCGAGTGGCTACCGCATTGCTATGGCATGGTCGGCGTCGCACGCGATCTGGCGCCGAGCACGGGAAGCGGCGCGGAGCTCTATACCGTGATCGGTCATTCGCCGCGTGCGCTGGACCGCAACATCGCGGTCGTCGGCCGCGTGATCGACGGGATCGAGTGGCTGTCGTCGCTGCCGCGCGGGACCGGCGATCTGGGGTTCTACAAGGCTGAGACCGAACGTAGCCCGATCGTCTCGGCACGTCTGGCGAGCGCCCTCCCCGCCGCCGCGCGACCGCGTTTCGAATATCGCCGCGCCGACAATCCGCGGTTCACCGCCTGGATCGCGTCGCGCGAGAACCGGTCGGGGCCGTTCTTCACGGTGCCGGCGGGCGGCGCGGATATCTGTGCCGCGCTGCCCCCTGTGCGCAAGGTACCCTAGCGGATGACGGGCGGCTTGCCGAACAGGCCCGCATTATAGTCGTCGATCGCGCGCACGATCTCCTCGCGCGTAGTCATGACGAAGGGGCCGTGCGACACGACGGGCTCGCCGATCGGGTCGGCATGGCCATAAAGAATCGTGGCGGGCGCTTGCGCGGTAACCGCGATCGTGTCGCCGTCCATCGCGAACGTGGCGAGATGGTGCGGCTTGACCAGCGTGCCGTTGGCGGAGGGTGAGCCGGCGACGACGTAGAAGAAGACCGCGCGACCGGCCGGTGCGGGAAGGTCGACATGGCCCCCCGCCTCGAGCGCGACGGTCATCATCGCAACATCGGTCAGCGACTCGAACGGGCCCTGCGTATCGCCGAACGCGCCCGAAATCAGGTTCACGACGCCCCCTTCGACGGGGATGGCGGGAATGTCCTCGCGCTGGAGGCCGGCATAAGCGGGCTTGGTCATCTTGAGGCGGCCGGGGAGGTTTACCCACAGCTGCAGGATTTCCAGCGGGCCGCCGTCGCGCTTGAACGAGGCTGGCGATATTTCGGCGTGGATCAGGCCCGAGCCCGCCGTCATCCACTGGATGCCGCCCGCGCGGATGACGCTTTCGTGGCCGCCACTGTCGATATGCGCCATTTCGCCCTCAAGGATGAAGCTGACCGTCTCGAACCCACGGTGCGGATGCGGGCCGAAGGGGAGACCCGAGTTACCGGGGCGATAGGTCTGCGGGCCGTGATGGTTGAGGAACAGGAACGGATCGACCTGCGGCAGGCCGGGCCCCGGCAGCGGACGCCGGGTGACGAGATCGGCGATGTCGTCGCGCTGCGCAGGGTATTGGCGGAGGAACTGACGCATCTCAGGACGCCTCGCGGTCGGCAGCGGTGGGGCGGGCAATGTCGGCAAGCAGGTCGTCCACGCCGGCCACGAGGAAATCGAGCGAGCGCTGGTCGGTCAGGCGACCATCGGCGATCTTCTCATGCACCGCGCCGACCACGGCTTGTGGACGCAGGACGGTCCGCGCGCCGATCGAGGCCAGCGTCTCGTTGAGTTGCGCGTGCGCGCGTGCGCCGCCGACTGCGCCTGGCGAAGAGGTGAGCGTGAAGACCGGCTTGCCCGTCAGCGTCGCCTTGCCATGCGGGCGCGAGGCCCAGTCGAGCGCGTTCTTCAGGACGCCGGACATGCCGTGATTATATTCGGGGGAAGCGATGACGATCCCGTCGGCCGCGCCGATCGCCGCGCGCAAGGCTGCCACCGCTTCGGGGGGCGTGTCGGTATCGGCGTCCTGGTCGTAGAGCGGGACGTCGTTGAGGGAGAAGATCGTCATCGCGGCCTTGGCGGCGACCGCCTCGCCGAGCGTGGCAAGGATCGCACCGTTGTAGGAGCCGCGACGCAGGCTGCCGGAGAGTGCGAGAAGGACGGGAAGCATGGGATTTCCTTTAGCGCGGGTCAGAAGGTGAAGGGTGCGATCCTCCCCCGCCAGGGGGAGGTGGCGCCGAAGGCGACGGAAGGGGCGGTAGACGACAACGTTCGTGTCGTGTCCTCCCCCTCCGTCTGGCAAGAGCCAGCCACCTCCCCCTGGCGGGGAAGGATTGGTACGCGCTGCTCTGGCCTCACGCGAAGCGATAGCCGGAGATGGCGGTTTGCAGGACGCGTTCGCTATAGACCTGCGTACCGGGCTGGTCTGACGCGGCGGCGGCGACCATCAGCGGTAGCAGATGCTCCTCGCGGGGGTGTGAGAGGCGGCCGGCGGGGGCTTCGGCCCAACGGCCAAGCGCTGCGGCGCGGGCGGTCGGGTCGGCCTCGACCGCGGCGGTGAGCCATTGGTCGAAAGCTTCGGACGGCGCGCTGAAGCGCGGGTCGCCATAGCCGCGCATATTGTGGAAGCTCATGCCCGAGCCGACGATCAGGACGCCCTCGTCGCGCAAGGGGGCGAGCGCGCGGCCGGCGGCGGCGTGGAGCGCGGGGTCGAGATCGCGATCGACCGACATCTCGACGACCGGGATGTCGGCATCGGGGAACGCGACCTTCATCGGGATGAAGACGCCGTGATCGAGCCCGCGCACGGGGTCGATGGTGGCGGTCAGGCCGGCACCGCGGAGCAGGTCGGCGGCGCGCGCGGCTAGAACGAAGTCGCCGGGCGAATCGTAGCGGATCTCATAGGTATGTCCGGGGAAGCCGCCGTAATCGTAGATCAACGGCGGGGTGGCGGCGCCGGTGAAGGCGAAACCGCGGGTTTCCCAGTGGCCGGAGACGACCAGGATCGCCTTGGGCTTTTCCGGCAGCGAGGCGGCGATCGAGCGGAGATACGCGGCCATGCCGGTCCAGTTGCCCGCGGGGTCGTCCATGAAGAAGCAGGGCCCACCACCGTGCGAGATGAACAGCGTTGGCTGGCGGGTGTTTGTCATAGTCTGGAGGTAAGCGACCCCCGGCGCGATCGGAAGGGCGTGAATGGCAACGCTGCGTTGCCGGTTGGCGTGCGCATCAGGTCCAGTAGAGGATGCGCGCCTGCGGAAGCTTCGCCGCGATCTCGTCCTGGAAAAAGCTGCGGAGCGCGCGCATCGTGTCCGCGTCGTAGACATATTTGACCGAGCCGAACTTGGTGCGCTTTTCGGTGCGGTTGGCCATGCTGAGATCGAGCGACGAACCGGGATACCAGGTTTCGAGCACCGCCTTCGATCCGGGTGTATAGCGGTGCGTGATCAGCTCGATCGTCACATCGGGAATGTCGGCGAGCACCCTGCCCGCCTCCGCCAGCAACGCGCCATACGCCTCGCGCCACCCGTCCGCAGCGATGATCGGCGCGACCGTCAGGCCGATCTTGTAGCCGGCGTCCGCCATTCGGCGCAGTGCCACCAACCGCGCGGCGACGGGACTGGTGCCGCCTTCGAAGCGGGCATAGGCGGCGGGGTTGATCGACGCGCGCATCCGGGTGCGGCCGCGGTGATCGAGATCGAGCAACGGTTCGACCGCGTCGAACTTGGTGGTGAAGCGGAGCTGCACGTCGGCCTCCCAAGCGCCGAAATGCGCGATCAGCGCGGACAGCGATCCGGTGACGTGCTCGATGCCCAGCGGGTCGGTGTAACAGGAGGCCTCGAACGTCGTCCCCTCGTGTGCGCGCGCCGTCGAGCGCGAGGTGACGGTGCCTTGCCCCAGATGTGCCGGGAGTTCGGCAAGGATCTCGGGCAGGTTCGCGTAGACGCGCGTGATCGGCGGCCCCTTCAACGAGCCGGCGAGGTAGCAATAGCCGCAATGTGCCGGGCACCCCTCGGCGAGGTCGATCCGCCAGTCCGCGCTGGGGGCGATCGGCTGAAGCTTGCGTTTGGAAGGCGGTGCGACGACCAGCGCCAGCGTGGCCTTGGCTTCGGCATAGGCGCGGCGCGAGTCGTCGGGGAGATCGAGCTTGAGGCGGTCGCTGGGCAACGTCGTGACGGGTACGCCCAGCGCGGTCGCGCGAGACACGATCCCGGCGCCGTGATCCCAGGTCAGCGCGGATGGGGTCGCCAGCAGGCGGCGGGGTTGCCAGAGTTTGAGGGAGCGCATCGGGAGACAACGCAGGCCACAGCCGATGCGTTGCCGCTATTTGACGGGACGCTTCTCGAGCTTCCGCGCGAGCGTGCGGCGGTGCATGCCGAGACGGCGCGCGGTCTCCGAGATGTTGAAGTCGGTTTCAGCGAGCGTGGTGTGGATCCGCTCCCATTCGAGCGTCTTGATCGAGGTCGGGCGCTCGGACAGTTCGGTATCGACGCTGCCCTCGGTGCGATCGAACGCGGCCTCGATATCGTCGGTGTTCGAGGGTTTGACGAGATAGTGCGACGCGCCGAGCTTGATCGCCTCGACCGCGGTGGCGATGCTCGCAAAGCCGGTGAGGACGACGACGAGAATCTCCGGGTCGTGCGCGTGGAGCGTCTGGACGCAGACGAGGCCCGACGCGCCGCCGAGCTTCAGGTCGACCACCGCGTAACGCGGCGTACGCTCGGCCAGCTGCTCGACGAGTTCCTCATGGCTGGCCGCCTGCATCACCTCGTAGCCGCGGCGTTCGAACGAGCGCCGCAGCGTGCGAGCGAACGTCTCGTCATCCTCGACGATCGCGAGCAGCTTAGACTCCGTCAGGACGTCGGTCATGACAGGGCGATCGCGGAAAGTGGCATGCGGATCGTGACTTCCGCACCGCCGCCTTCGCAGTTCACGACGGACACGCCGCCGCCCAGCTTGCGCATGACGTTGACCGCCAGGAACAGGCCGAGGCCATGCCCGGGTTCGCGCTTGCTCGACTGATAGGGTTTGCCGAAGCTCGCTAGCCGCTCGTCGCTGAACCCTGGGCCGCGGTCGCGGACGATCAGCGCGAGGTCGCCGTCGCTGCGCTCGCCGCGGAACGCGACCCAGTGGGGCGAGGCTTCGGCGGCATTGTCGAGCACGTTGGCGATCACCTGTTTGAGTGCGGGGTCGGACACGACCGGCGGATCGTCGCCGACTCGGGTAGTATAGTCGAACTCGACGCCGGCGTGCACCGCGCGCCACTCGTCGACGATCGCGTCGAGGAACTGGTGGAGCGGCATGATCTCGGGCGCCTCGCCGCGCGCCTCGCCCGCCGACAGCAGGATGCCGGTGACGATCGCCTTGCAGCGCTGCACCTCGGATTGCATCTCGACGATCTCGGCCTGCAGGTCGGCGTCCTGCGCGAGCGTCGGCATGCGGCGCCAGTCGGCCAGGATGACCGCGATCGAGGCGAGCGGCGTGCCGAGCTCGTGCGCGGCGCCCGACGCGAGCAGGCCCATGCGGACGATGTGATCCTCCTCCGCGGCCTGCTGGCGCAGATCGGCGAGCCGCGTATCGCGCGCGCGTAAGTTTCCCGTGATGCGGGTCATGAACAGCATCAGCAGCGTCGCGATCAGCATGAAGCAGAGCAGCGAACCGATCGTGTAGAGGATGAAATACTCGCCGCTGTAGTTGGGCGGCAGGATCAGCGGGTGGTAATAGAGCGTGAGCAGCCCGAAACAGACCGCGGTAACCGCGACGATCGCCCAGCTCGACCAGCGATCGAGCAGGACTGCGCCGAGCACGACGTGGAGCAGATAGAGCGAGATGAACGGATTGGTCGCGCCACCGGCGAGATAGAGCTGCGTCGATAGCAGGCCGACGTCGAACAGCAGCGCTAGCAGCAACTGGATGTTGGCCCCCTTGCGCCAGCCGTACAGCGGCATGCTGGCAAGGTTGAGCCCGACGGCGGCGGCGAGTGCAGCCATCATCGGCACTAGCGGAAGATCGAAGCCGAGCCCGAAGCGCGCGAACAGGATCGTGACGAACTGGCCCGCCACCGCGATCCAGCGCAGCGTCACGAGCTGCCGCATGTTCGCATTGCCGGTCGCGTCGGTGCGCGCGGTGGCGAGCGCAAGCCAGCGCTGCCAGCTTTGTCGTGCAACGCTCGGGCCCATGCCTGCCGATGTCACCTGTCGATCGCCCCTTGTCGCTTGCGGGCATCCTGCCGCACGAACACGATGAAAGCGACGATCGTCATCGCGGCGAGCGCGAACCAGGTCAGCATGTAGACGAGGTGGTTGTTCGGGAAGGCGATGATCGTCAGCCCGCCGATCGGCGCTGCGGTGCCGGCCTTGTCCGCATCGACGAAATAGGGCGCGACGTCGGTCAGCCCGCGGGCGGACGCGATCGCGGCGACGTCGCGCGAATACCAATTGCCGGCGGCAGCATCGTTGTGACGGAGGAAGCCTCCGCCGGGTTCGCTGATACGGAGGTAGCCGGTGATCGTGACCGGGCCGGCGGGTCTGGTGTGGTTGGTCCGCTGTTCCGGTGAAACGTAGCCGCGGTTGACGAGAACGCTGAAGCCATATCGCGTTCGCAACGGGGTCACGACCCAATAACCCGTACCGAGCGCCGTCGCCGCACGGACCAGCGTCTCGCGATTGTGATCGAAGACGCCGTCCAGCTTGATGCGGCGATAGGCCTCGGACTTGTCGATCAGCATCCAGGATGGCGGGCCCGGCGGGGGTATCGGCGCAGCATGAGCGCGCGCCTCGACCTGGGCGATCAGGTTGAGCTTCCAGGTGCGGCGCTCGACCTGCCAGATGCCGAGCGCCATGAACCCAGCGAACAGCAGCAGCGCGACCAGGCCTGCGACATAGACGGCAGGGCCCGGTCGCGTCTGCATCACATGTCCGCCGCGGCCTGCATCGGCATCATGTTCGTGTTCATGTGATACATCACCCAGATCGATCCGCTGAGCGTGATGACGACCAGGATGATCGTGAAGATCAGCGCCATCATCGTCCAGCCACCCTCCGACTTGCCGCTCATGTGCAGGAAGTAGATCATGTGGACGATGATCTGCGCAACCGCGAACACCATCACGACCAGCGCGGCGGTCGACGGGTCCTTAAACGCACCGGTCATCACCGCCCAGAACGGGATCGCGGTCAGGACGACCGAGAGGAAGAACCCCTTGAGATAGCTGCCGCGCGTACCGTGCGAGGCATGATCGCCGTGATCGCCATGGCCGTGATCAGCGTGCGCGTCATGCGTGTTTGCGTGGGGGTCGCTCATCGTAGGGTGCCCATCAGATAGACGAAGGTGAAGACGCCGATCCAGATGACGTCGAGGAAATGCCAGAACATGCTGAGGCACATCAGGCGGCGCTTGTTCGCGGCGATCAGGCCGTGCTTCTGCACCTGCACCATCAGCGTGACGAGCCAGATCAGGCCCATCGTGACGTGCAGCCCGTGCGTGCCGACCAATGTGAAGAACGACGACAGGAACGCGCTGCGGGTTGGGCCTGCGCCCTCATGGATGAGGGTGGCGAACTCGTACATTTCGATCGACAGGAACGCGAGGCCGAACAGCCCCGTGAACACCAGCCACATCTGCATGATGCGCTGCCGACCTTCCTCCATCGACAGCATCGCGAACCCGTAGGTGATCGACGAGAACAGAAGCATCGCGGTGTTCACCGCCACCAGCGGCAGCTCGAAGATCTCCTTCGGGCTGGGACCGCCGGCATAGCTGTTGCCGAGCACGGCATAGGCCGCGAATAGCACCGCAAAGATGAGGCAATCGCTCATCAGATACATCCAGAAGCCCAGCATCGTGCTGCCGCCGTCGGGATGCTCGTGCTCGTCTAGGTCGTAGAACGAGACCTTCTCGGTCTCGTTCAGACCGTCTTTCATGGGTATTGCGGACATCGCGTCAGGCTCCCTGGGTCGCGAGCTGGCGGGTGCGCGCGTCCTCGCTGGCGATCACGTCCTCGACCGGGATGTGATAGTCGCGCTTGTAGTTGAAGGTGTGGAAGATCGTCGTGCCGAAGATGCCGGCGAGTGCCAACCCTGCAAGCCACCAGACGTACCAGATCATCGCGAACCCGAAGGCCACGCTGAGCCCCGCGAGCACGACGCCCGTGCCGGCGCCGCTTGGCATGTGGATCGACTTGAAGCCGGTCACAGGCCGCGCGTGCTTGCGGTCCTTCATGTCGTACCATGCGTCCAGGTCGTGGATGATCGGCGTGAACGCAAAGTTATACTCAGGCGGCGGCGACGATGTCGACCATTCCAGCGTGCGACCGTTCCACGGATCGCCGGTCAGGTCGGCGAGCTTCTCGCGGTTCCGGATGCTGACGAAAATCTGCATCAGGAAGGCACCGATACCGGCGGCGATCAGCGCTGCGCCAAAGGCGGCGATGACGAACCAGATCTGCAGGTTCGGATCGTCGAAATAGCGCATCCGGCGGGTCACGCCCATCAGGCCGAGCACGTAGAGCGGCATGAAGGCGAAGTAGAAGCCCACGACCCAGCACCAGAACGAGATCTTGCCCCAGGTCTGGTCGAGCTTGAAGCCGAACGCCTTGGGGAACCAGTAGTTGATGCCTGCGAACATGCCGAACAGCGTGCCGCCGATGATCACGTTATGGAAATGCGCGACCAGGAACAGCGAGTTGTGCAGCACGAAGTCGGCCGGCGGCACGGCGAGCAGGACGCCGGTCATGCCGCCGATCGTGAAGGTCACCATGAAGGCGATCGTCCACATCATCGGCAGTTCGAACCGGATCCGGCCCTTGTACATCGTGAACAGCCAGTTGAAGATTTTGGCCCCGGTCGGGATCGAGATGATCATCGTGGTGATCCCGAAGAACGAGTTCACGCTCGCGCCCGACCCCATCGTGAAGAAGTGGTGCAGCCAGACGAGATAGGCGAGGATCGTGATGACGAGCGTAGCATAGACCATCGAGCTGTAGCCGAAGAGGCGCTTGCCCGAGAAGGTCGAGGTGACCTCCGAGAAGATGCCGAACGCCGGCAGGACGAGGATGTAGACCTCTGGGTGACCCCAGATCCAGATCAGGTTGACGTACATCATCGGGTTGCCGCCCGATTCGTTCGTGAAGAACGCGGTGCCGATGTAGCGATCGAGCGACAGCATCGCGAGGACCGCGGTCAGCACGGGGAAGGCGGCGACGATCAGGATGTTGGTGCAGAGCGACGTCCAGGTGAAGATCGGCATCTTCATCATGGTCATGCCGGGCGCGCGCATCTTGACGATGGTCGCGACCAGATTGACGCCGGATAGAAGCGTTCCGATGCCCGCGATCTGCAGCGCCCAGATATAATAGTCGACCCCGACATCGGGCGAATAGGAAAGCCCCGAAAGGGGCGGCATCGCCAGCCAGCCGGTCCGCGCGAACTCGCCGATGAACAACGACATCATGACGATCACGGCGCCTGCCGTGGTCATCCAGAAGCTGAAATTGTTGAGGAACGGGAACGACACGTCGCGCGCACCGATCTGGAGCGGGACGACATAGTTCATCAGGCCCGTGACCATCGGCATCGCCACGAAGAAGATCATGATCACGCCGTGCGCGGTGAAGACCTGGTCATAGTGGTGCGCGGTCAAATAGCCTTCGGACCCGTTGAACGCCATCGCCTGCTGCGCGCGCATCATGATCGCGTCGGAGAACCCGCGCAGCAGCATGACGATCGCGAGGATCATGTACATGATCCCGATCTTCTTGTGATCCACGCTGGTGAACCACTGGTTCCACAGATAGCCCCAGACCTTGAAATAGGTCAGCGCGGCAACGAGCCCGAGCCCGCCGATCGCCACCATCGCGAAGGTGGCGACGACGATCGGTTCGTGCAGCGGCAGCGACTCCAGGGTCAGGCGGCCGAAGATTGTCTTCAACAATGTGTCGTTCATGATGTGTCTCTAGCCGTTGGCGACGGGGCGCGTGCCCGGCATGATGGAGGGGGTCAGCATCGTGTGGTTGCGGTTGGCATCGGAGCCGGGCGCGCTGTTGGCGCCGTCCCGTTTTATATCGGCCGGCGCGGTCCAGTGCTTACCGCTACCCTTTTCGTCGGCGTCCTTCATGAGCGCGCCTTCGGGGCGGCCGGCATCCTGCGGGCCCTTGCCGCCGTTGACGCCGGGCATCGCCATGTTGGCGTGCGAGTCGCCGCCGGTTTTGCCGCCATGCATCATCTGCGACATGCAGACCTTGCCAGGCTGGACGCACTGCTCGACGACGAGCTTGAACATGCCCTGCTCGACCGCGTTGTAGTAGCGAACCGGAACCTTCTCGCTCGGCTTCTCCAGTTGGAGATAGCTGGCGCGGTTCAGACCACCGCCACGCTGCTTGACCTGGTTGATCCAAGCCTGGAAGCCGGCGTCGCTGACGCCGTGGAAGCGGAAGCGCATGCCAGAGAAACCTGCGCCGCTATAGTTGGACGAGAAGCCCTCGTAATTGCCGGGCTTGTTGATGACCGCGTTCAGCGTCGTCTGCATGCCGGGCATCGTGTAGATCATGCCGGCGAGCGCAGGAATGTAGAACGCGTTCATCACCGACGACGAGGTCATCTGGAACCGGATCGGACGATCGACCGGCGCAGCCAGTTCGTTGACCGTGGCGATGCCGTATTCGGGATAGATGAAGAGCCATTTCCAGTCGAGCGCGACGACCTGCACCTCGAGCGGCTTGCCGGCGCCATTGGCACCGTTACCGACCTGCTGCTTGTCGACCAGATTGCCGACCGGCACGTTGTTCGCGAGCGTCGGCGTGTCGGGCTTGATCCGGCCGAGCGGACGATACGGATCGAGCAGATGCGTACTGGTCCAGGTCAGCGCGCCGAGCGCGATGATGATCAGCAGCGGCACACCCCAGATCAGTAGCTCCAGACCGACCGAGTGATCCCAGTTGGGCTCGTACTTGGCGGTCTTGTTCGACTGGCGATAGCGGAACGCGAAGAATAGCGTCATCGCGATCACCGGAACGATGATGAGCAACATCAGCCCGGTCGCGATTAGGACGAGATCGCGCTGCTGCACTGCGATATCGCCGGACGGCGACATCACCACCCAGTTGCAGCCGCTGGTGAGCAGCGCCAAGGGTATGGCAGCCAACCATTTTCGGGCCGAGATTTTGGAGCGGGAAAGCTGTGTCACGACGGTCATGCGGTTCCCCTACGCCTGGGTTGCGCCGCACTACAGTGGACAATTTGTCCAATGGGCGCTGCACTGCAACATCGGCATGGCTTTATCATCACGAGGGATAGCATAGATTACCCCTGCCCGCATCCGTCGTAACGGCGTATGATCGGGTTCGCGCCCTGAAGAGCGAGTTGAAGAATGAGTGCAAACACGATCCCCGAGACGAGCTTCGAAGCCGATGCTCGCAGTATCCACAGCGACGGCGAACACGTCACGCCGGGCGTGATCGCGATCGGCGTCGTGATCGGTCGCACCTCTGAATTCTTCGACTTCTTTGTGTTCGCGATCGCGTCGGTACTCGTGTTCCCCACTTTGGTGTTCCCGTATGTCGACCGGTTGCAGGGCACGCTCTATTCGTTCGCGGTGTTCGCGCTGGCGTTCTTCGCCCGTCCGATCGGCACGATCATCTTCATCGCGGTGGATCGCGCGTACGGCCGCAGCGTCAAGCTGACGATCTCGATCTTCCTGCTCGGCACCTCGACCGTGGCGATGGGGTTCATCCCGAGCTATAATTCGGTCGGCAACTGGTCGGTCGCAATCCTCGCGCTGCTGCGAATCGGTCAGGGCATTGCGCTTGGCGGTGCCTGGGACGGCCTTGCCTCGCTTCTCTCGCTGAATTCGCCCGAAAAGCATCGTGGCTGGTACGCGATGCTGCCGCAGCTCGGCGCGCCGTTCGGCCTGCTGGTTGCCAGCGGGCTGTTCGCGTTCTTCGTCGCCGCGCTTCCGACCGAGGATTTCTTTGCCTGGGGCTGGCGCTATCCGTTCTTCGTGGCGTTCGCGATCAACGTCGTCGCGCTGTTCGCCCGTCTCCGCCTGGTCGTCACGCCCGAATTCGAAGAGATGTACGCCAAGCGCGAGCTGGAGCCAGCACCGGTCGTCGAAACCGTGCAGTCGCAGTGGAAGGCGATCTGGCTCGGTTCGTTCGTGCCGCTCGCCAGCTTCGCGCTGTTCCACATGGTGACGGTGTTCCCGCTGTCATGGGTCGTCCTGTTCACGCGCGAGGCGCCCGGCCGTTTCCTGGTCGTTGAGGTCATCGGCGCGGTGATCGGCATTGGCGCAATGCTGGTGTCGGGCCTGCTCGCGGACCGGTTCGGCCGCCGCACGATGCTTGGCACGATCGCGGTGCTGATCGCGCTGTTCGCGATCGCCGCTCCGTCGCTGCTCGATGGTGGCGAGATCGGCGAGCGCCTGTTCATGGGTGTCGGCTTCCTGTTGTTCGGCCTGTCGTTCGGCCAGTCCTCGGGGGCGATCGCCTCGAGCCTGAGCCCGCAGCACCGCTATACGGGCTCGGCGCTGACGACCGATCTGGCGTGGCTGTTCGGCGCTGGCTTCGCCCCGCTGGCGGCACTGTTGCTAACGAGCAAGCTGGGGCTGGCGGCAAGCGGCGCGTACCTGTTCTCGGGCGCTCTGTTCACGCTGATCGCACTGGGGCTGAACAAGCAACTCGCCAAGCGCGACATCGCGCGCTGAACTGAGTCGCGAAACGCACCACCCCGGCGAAGGCCGGGGCCCAGTTGGGGGCCGGTGCTAACTGAGGCCCCCTCGCGTTACGATGGCCATGCCAATTGGGCCCCGGTCTTCGCCGGGGCGGTGGTCGCGAGTAGTTTCCGACCCTCCCATCTGTTCACCTGCGAAAGTGGGAACAGGACCCAGGACCGCTATCGCTTGGTACCCTGGACTCCCGCCTTCCCAGGAGAACGGACTTGGATCACGGAAAATTAGACTTGGCGGCGGTCGAGGGTCCATGACAGTGCCCAGATCGCAAAGCCGCCCAGCGCCAGGGCGGTGCCGACCCAGCCGGTCGACGGCAGGCCGTAGCCACCCGCGATCGCCAGCCCGCCGAGCCACGGCCCGAGCGCGTTGGCGGTATTGAACGCGGAATGGTTGAGCGCGGCTGCCAGGGTCTGCGCCTCTTCCGCGACATCCATCAGCCGGGTCTGGAGGATCGTCGACAGGCCGCCGCCGCACCCGATCAACACAACCACCGGCAACATCGCCCAAAGATGCGGCGTCGCCGGCGCGTAGAGCGCGAGCGCCCCTGCCCCGAACAGCAAAGTAAGCCCGGCCGCCGGCATGAGTGCGACGTCGGCCGCCTTCGCGCAGACCAAAGTGCCGATCGTCAGACCAACACCGAACAGCGCGAACGCCACGGGCGTGAAGCGCAACGACACGCCGGTGACGTCGGTCAGGGTCGAAGCGAGATAGGTATAGACGCAGAAGATCCCGCCGAAACCGATCGCGCCGATCGCCAGCGTAAGCCAGACCTGGCCGTTGCGCAGCGCGGTGAGTTCGACGAGCGGGCTCGCGTCCTTGTCCGGGCGCAGGACCGGCGCGAACCGGACCAGCATCGCCACTGTTGCCGCGGCGATGAGCGCGACGAGCCCGAACCCCCAGCGCCAGCCGAACCATTGGCCGATCCCATTGGCGACCGGCACCCCGGCGATCGTCGCGACGGTCAGCCCGAGCATCATCCGCGATACCGCCTGAGAGCGCCGTTCGCGCGGTACCATCGATGCCGCGACGAGCGATCCGACGCCAAAGTACGCTCCATGCGGCAGGCCACTCAAGAACCGCGCCAGCAGCATAAGGTGATAGGTCGGCGCGAGCGCTGACACGCCATTGGCGATCCCGAGGAACGTCATCAGCCCGATCAGCAGCACGCGCCGCTCGATCTTGGCGGACAGCACCGCAATGGTCGGCGCGCCGACGACCACACCCAGCGCATAGGCGCTGATGACGTGCCCGGCGGTCGGCTCGTCGATCCCGAGCCCGCGCGCGAATTGCGGCAACAGGCTCATCGCGGCGAACTCGGTCGTACCGATCGCAAAGCCGCCGACGGCGAGCGCCAGCAGCGCCAGGCGCGTATCGACAGGTTTCATGGGGTATCGCTTTCGTGAGACTCGGCGCGGCTAGGAAATGCTGCGCCGCAGCATCCTGCCTCTATCAGCCCGGGCGACGCATCTTGAACAAGGAATCCTCCGTGATCGCAAAGTAATCCGCAGGTCCGCCGCCGCGCAGGATCGGTTGCGCGCGCGCGGTCTGGTAGACGCCGTCCTCCAGCATCGCCGAGTCGATGTGGATCGCGACCGCCTCACCGAGCACCAGCCACTGGTCGAGCGCCCGGCCTTCCTTGGTTTCCAGGCGGATCAGCTGGGTGAGCTTGCACTCGAACTGTGCGCGCGACGCGGCGACGCGGGGCGGCTTGACCTTGGTGGAGGCGGCCATCTCCAGCTTGGCGAGCGCGAACTCGTCGACGTCGGCGGCGACGTTCGCGGCGGTCGTGTTCATCGCCTCGCCGAGGTCGCGCGACACCAGGTTCCAGACGAATTCGCCGGTCGCCTCGATATTGGCGACGCTGTCCTTCCAGCCCATCGACGAGAAGCCGATCAGCGGCGGGGAATAGTTGAACAGGTTGAAGAACGAATAGGGCGCGAGGTTCGCCACGCCGTATGTGGACACCGTGCTGACCCAGCCGATCGGTCGCGGCGCAACGATGGCGTTCAGGGGATCGTGCGGCAGGCCATGGCCGTTCGCGGGCTCGTAAGAATGCCATTCGGTCATGTACTGAATCCTGCTATGTCACGGTTCGACTGCCTATAGCGAAGGTCGAGCATGAACGATCCCACTGCCCCCATTGTCGTCAAGCGCCACCGGCTGGCGACGCGTGTCTGGCACTGGGTGACGGTGGTGACGATGTTCATCATGATCGGCAGCGGCATCGGTATCCTGAAGGCGCATCCACGGCTCTATTGGGGCGCGTACGGCGCGAATTTCGATACCGCATGGACGACGCTCGACCAATGGCCGAGCTGGCTGGTGTCGTTGCTCAACCTGCTGACGATCCCGGCAAGCTACAATCTTGCGATCTCGCGGCGCTGGCATCTGTTGTTTGCGCTGGTGCTGAGCTTCGCGCTGCTCTGGTTCATGATCGTGAGCCTGGTCAACAAGCATTTCCAGCGCGACCTGCGCGTGCGTGCCGCCGAGCTTTCGCCGCGCGAGGTCGGGCATGACGTGAAGGAACATCTTGCCTTCCGCTTCCACGATCCCAGGCGGCCGGGCGCGTACAACATTCTCCAGAAGCTGTCCTATGTGGCGACGATCTTCGTGCTGATCCCGGTGATGATCCTGACCGGGCTGACGATGTCGCCGGGGATGGATGCGGCATGGCCGTGGCTGCTCGAGATATTCGGCGGGCGGCAATCGGCGCGCTCGATCCACTTCATCGCCGCGACCGGGCTGGTGCTGTTTATCATAGCGCATCTTGCTCTCGTGATCCTTGCAGGGACATGGAACGAGGTGCGGTCGATGATCACCGGGCGCTGGCACGTGCCCGCCCACGCGCCGGAGGACGTCGCATGAGCACGCTGATTACCCGCCGCTCATTGGTCGTAGGCGCGACGATCGGCGTAGGCGCGCTGCTGACCGGATGCGACAAGATCGCCGCGAACCCCGAGGCGCGGAAGATCCTGTTCCTGGGCGAGGACATGAACCGCGGGCTGCAACGCGCGCTGACCAACCGCAACGCGCTGGTGCCCGAGTTCAGCCCGGCGCAGATGTCGCCGATCTTCCGGTCGAACGGCACGCGCGATCCGGGGACCGCGGACTACACCGCGATGGTCGCCAACAATTTCGTGGACTATCGTCTGAAGGTCGGCGGGCTGGTCGATCGGCCGCTGTCGGTCAGTCTGCCGCAGCTGCGCCAGATGCCGTCGCGCGCGCAAATCACGCGGCACGATTGCGTCGAGGGGTGGAGCGCGATCGCCAAATGGCAGGGGCCGAAGCTCGGCGCGCTGCTCAAGGCCGCGCAGATCCGCGACTCCGCGCGCTACATCGTGTTCACCTGCGCCGACCTGTACCGCGGCGCGAACTATTACGAGTCGATCGACTTGGTCGATGCCTTTCACCCGCAGACGATCCTCGCTTGGGCGCTCAACGACCAGGTGCTCGACGTCGCGCACGGTGCGCCCGTTAGGCTCCGCGTCGAGCGGCAATTGGGCTATAAACACGCCAAATACGTCACGGCGATCGACGCGGTCGCCAGCCTGGCCGGCATCGGCAAGGGCAAGGGCGGCTATTGGGAAGATAACGTCGATTATGACTGGTACGCGGGAATCTGATGCTGCCCGAGGGGTAGCGCAATTCCGTACCAGTCATTAGCTATCGCGGCATGGCACTTTTCGATCGTTTCCTGGCCCGGCAGGTGAAAACCGGCGAACTCACGCTCATCCACGCGGACGGCACGACCAAGCATTTCGGCAAGCCCGATGCCGCCTATAATCCGGTCACGATCCGGCTGACCCAGCCCGGCGTCGCGGGCGCGATCGTCCGCCACCCGGCGCTTGGCGCGGCGGAGGCGTTCATGGACGGGCGGCTAGTGATCGAGCGCGGAGACATTCGCGATCTCGTCAACCTGCTCAAGGGCAACAGCCCGTGGGAGCGTGGCGGCGGCCTCAATCCCTCGCTGCCGATCAAGCTGCTCGACAAGGTCGTCCACCGTGTCGATCGCGTGAACATGGCGCGCCGATCGAAGAAGAACGTGGCGCACCACTATGATCTGTCGGACCGGCTGTACGACCTGTTCCTCGACGCGGACCGGCAATATTCCTGCGCGTACTTCACCGATCCGGGCAACAGCCTGGAGCAGGCGCAGAATGACAAGAAGGCGCATATCGCCGCCAAGCTCGCCATCCAGCCGGGCATGCGCGTGCTCGATATCGGCTGCGGCTGGGGCGGCATGGCGCTGTACCTGCACGCGAAGACCGGTGCCGAGGTTCTAGGCGTGACGCTCTCCGAAGAGCAGTTGAAGGTCGCCCGCCGTCGTGCAGAAGAAGCCGGCGTCGCCGACAAGGTGAAGTTCGAGCTGATCGACTATCGTGCGCTGACAGGGACGTTCGACCGGATCGTCTCGGTCGGCATGTTCGAGCATGTCGGCCCGGCGCACTACAAGGCGTTCTTCCGCAAGTGTCGCGACCTGCTGACCGAGGACGGCGTGATGCTGCTCCACACGATCGGCCGGATGGGTGGGCCGGGCGTGACCGACACCTTTACGACCAAGTATATCTTCCCGGGCGGGTACAACCCCGCGCTGTCGGAGATCGTGAAGGGATATGAGGGGCTGCGGATGTTCCCGACCGATATCGAGGTGCTCCGCGTGCATTACGCGCTGACGATCGACCTTTGGTACGACCGGACGGTGGCCGCGAAGGACGCGATCGTCGCGCTGTACGACGAGCGATTCTACCGGATGTGGACCTTCTACCTGGCGGGCGCCGCGGCGGCGTTCCGGACCGGGGGGATGGTCAATTACCAGATCCAGCTGTCGAAGAGCCGGATGACCCTGCCGCTGACGCGCGACTACATGATCGAGGGCGAGCGGGCATTGCGCGAGGGGTAACGCGCGGCATGACGGGGGAATTTCGAGTTCCCCGTCAACCTTACTCGTTCCCCCGCGCAGGCGGGGGCCCAGGGTCACGCAAGGCTGCGGTACTTAGCTGGGCTTCCGCGTCCGCGGGAGAACACGTTTGTATGGGGAAGGGACTCAGCGCGGTCCCTGCACGTCGGCCTTGGCCGCGGCGCGCTCGTCGCCGCCGATCTTGCCGTCCTTGTTGGCATCGTATTTCGCAAAGGTGGCGGCCAGCAGCGCCTGTGCTTCGGCCTGAGACACCTTGCCGTCCTTGTTCTTGTCCGCGCTGGTGAACCAGAGGTCCGCAAGGCGCTTGGCGTGGACCGGATCCGGACGCCCCTGCCCGCCGACCTTCATGTTGCCGATCCGCGCCTGCACTTCGGCACGCGTCAGGACGCCGTCCTTGTTGGTGTCCGACGCAGCGAACTCCGACTTGAACTTGGCCGAGGCGGACGCGCGGGTTTCCTGCGCGAGCGCCGGAGTCGCAAGGCCGGCGAGGACGAGAACGGTAAGCGTTTGGCGTAGCACGGTGCGGTAACTCCAGAGGATTTGCGGCGCGAATAGCGGGGATCGGTTGTACGCGCCATTAACGCCGGAGTTGCATGGCGTGGTTACATGGCGTGGTTGCATGCACAGGTTGCATGAGGGGCCCCCAGCGCATAGGGGCGCGGGCATTGGATATTGCCCGAAGGATTCTGCCCGTGACCGATCAGATCAATCGTCCCGCCGGCGACGCCGGCATCAATCGGGTCGTGCTCGCCTATTCCGGTGGCCTGGACACGAGCGTGATCCTGAAATGGCTCCAGCAGACGTATAATTGCGAAGTCGTAACCTTCACCGCGGACCTCGGCCAGGGCGAAGAGCTCGAGCCTGCGCGGGCCAAGGCCGAGATGATGGGCGTGAAGCCCGAGCACATCTTCGTCGACGACCTGCGCGAGGAGTTCGTCCGCGATTACGTGTTCCCGATGATGCGCTCGAACGCGCTGTACGAGGGGCTGTACCTGCTGGGCACGTCGATCGCGCGGCCGCTGATCGCCAAGCGCCAGATCGAGATCGCCAAGATGGTCGGTGCCGACGCGGTCAGCCACGGTGCGACCGGCAAGGGCAACGACCAGGTCCGCTTCGAGCTCGGCTATTACGCGCTGTCGCCCGACATCAAGGTCATTGCGCCGTGGCGCGAATGGGACCTCACCAGCCGCACGCGCCTGATCGAGTTCGCCGAGCAGCACCAGATCCCAGTCAGCAAGGACAAGCGTGGCCAGGCGCCGTTCTCGACCGATGCGAACATGCTGCACACGTCGAGCGAAGGCCTGGTGCTCGAGAACCCGTGGGACGAGGTCCCCGACTATGTCTACTCGCGCACCGTGAACCCCGAGGACGCGCCCGACGTGCCCGAGTACATCACGATCGATTTCGAGCGCGGCGACGGCGTCGCGATCAACGGCGAGGGCATGAGCCCGGCCACCCTGCTGTCGACGCTCAACGACTATGGTCGCCGCCACGGCATCGGCCGTCTCGACCTCGTCGAGAACCGCTTCGTCGGCATGAAGAGCCGCGGCATGTACGAGACGCCGGGCGGCACGATCTATCACCTCGCGCACCGCGGCATCGAGCAGCTGACGCTCGATCGCGGCGCCGCGCATCTGAAGGACGAGCTGGCGCCGCGCTATGCCGAGCTGATCTACAACGGCTTCTGGTTCTCGCCGGAGCGCGAGATGCTGCAGGCGGCGATCGACCACAGCCAGGAGAAGGTGTCGGGCACGGTCCGGCTGAAGCTGTACAAGGGCGGCGTGTACGTGGTCGGCCGCAAGTCGGCGAACTCGCTCTACTCCGAGAAGGTCGTGACGTTCGAGGACGACCAGGGCGCCTATGACCAGCGCGATGCTGCGGGCTTCATCAAGCTCAACGCGCTGCGGCTGCGCTTGCTGGGCCGGCGCGACCAGTAAGCAGCCCGCGTCGGACCGCCCCCGAACCACCGTTTCGATGCGGAAGTTTGCGGTGAAGATCGTCAACTCGTCGTGCGCGCACTTGTCTAGTGCGCCCACCCGCCCCTAGGGTTCGACGATATGATTACTCAGGGGGAAAAGCTGCATTGGTGGCAGACGCGCGCATTCGTTGCCGCGGTTGCGCTCGCATCGATCATACCGTTGTTGTGGCCGGAAATCCCGCCGCTCGTCGACCTGCCGGGGCATATGGGCCGGTACCGCGTCCAGCTGGCGATCGGCGATAATCCGTGGCTTTCACAATGGTATAACTTCCGCTGGCAGATGATCGGCAACCTCGGCATCGACCTGCTGATCGTGCCGCTCGCACCGATCTTCGGGTTGCAGCTGGCGGTGAAGCTGATCGTGATGGCGATCCCCGCGCTGACCGTGACGGGGCTGCTCTGGATCGCGCGCGAGGTGCATGGGCGAATCCCTGCGACCGCGCTGTTCGCGCTCCCGCTCGCCTACAGCTATCCATTCCAGTTCGGGTTCGTGAATTTCGCGCTCGGCATGGCGCTCGCGCTCAACCTGTTCGCATTGTGGCTGCGGATGGGGCGGCTCCAGCGACTGCGGCTGCGCACCGCGATCTTCATCCCCGTCTCATGCCTGTTGTGGCTGTGCCATACGTTCGGCTGGGGCGTGCTGGGGGTGCTCGCCTTCTCCGCCGAACTGATCCGCCAGCACGACATCCGCCGCGACAGCGATCCCAAGAGCTGGGCGCATGGCTGGTTCAGGGCCTGCATCCAGGCGGGGCTGAACTGCCTGCCGCTCGCGCTGCCGATGGTGATGATGGTGGTCTGGCGATCGGGCGATCATGTCGGCGGCAAGACGCAGGACTGGTTCAACTGGCGCTGGAAGATGAACTGGATCACGATGGTCCTGCGCGACCGCTGGATGGCGTTCGACATCGCGTCGGTCACCGTGTTGTTCGTGATCCTGTTCCGCGGCGTGCGCGACCAGACGATCGAATATTCACGCAATCTGAGCCTGTCGGCGCTGTTCCTCGCGATCGTGTACGTCCTGTTGCCGCGGATCGTGTTCGGTTCGGCCTATGCCGACATGCGGCTCGCGCCGTTCATGCTCGGGATCGCGGTGATCGCGTTGCGGCCGCGGCATGGCCTGTCGCTGCGTGGCGCAGCGGTGCTCGCGGTGCTGGGCTTTGCGTTCTTCGGCGTGCGGCTGGCGGGGACGACGATCAGCTACCTGATCTACGACCGGAGCTACGACCAGGCGATCGCGGCGATCGATACCGTCCCCGAGCGGTCGCGCGTCGTGTCGTTCGTCGGGCGGCGGTGTCGCGACGACTGGGCCTATTCGCGGCTCGAGCATGTCCCCGCGCTGCTGCTCGAACGACGCCTGGCGTTCACCAACGACCAATGGTCGATGGCCGGCGCGCAGTTGATGACGACGCAGTATCCGGCGGCAAAGGGCTTCGCGCATGACCCGTCCGAGATCGTCAGCGACATCAAGTGCCGTGGCCAGTTCTGGCGGCCGATCTCGATGGCGCTCGAGAAATTTCCGCGCGACGCGTTCGATTACGTGTGGCTGATCCACCCGCCGAAGTTCGATACCGCGCTGGTCCGCGACCTGACGCTGATCCGCCGCGACGGCACCAGCCTGTTGTACC
Organism: Sphingomonas sp. HMP9; assembly: GCF_013374115.1. Taxonomy (NCBI): domain Bacteria; kingdom Pseudomonadati; phylum Pseudomonadota; class Alphaproteobacteria; order Sphingomonadales; family Sphingomonadaceae; genus Sphingomonas; species Sphingomonas sp. HMP9. The sequence continues at coordinate 2,438,504 of NZ_AP022673.1, forward strand.
GTGTCAACCGGACTGCTGCTGCTCGCCCCGCCGGAACGGAGTAAGCTCGCCGAGATAGTCCTGCTGCTCGGCGACTGCCTCGCGCTCGCGGACGAGATAGTCGGCGATCGCGCGGCGGAAGCTCGGGTCGGGGATGTAGTGCGCGGAATAGGTCGCGACCGGGGCATAGCCACGCGCGAGTTTGTGTTCGCCCTGCGCGCCCGCCTCGACGGTCTGCAGCCCCCGCGCGATCGCTGCATCGATCGCCTGGTAATAGCAGAGTTCGAAATGGAGGAAGGGCACCTCCTCGGTCGCGCCCCAATAGCGGCCGTAGAGCGTGTCCGCGCCGATCAGGTTGAGTGCGCCCGCGATGGGGACGCCGTCGCGCTCGGCGAGGATGAGCAGGACCTGGTCGCCCATCGTCTGGCCTATCCGGTCGAAAAAGCTGCGCGTGAGGTAGGGCTGGCCCCATTTGCGGCTGCCGGTGTCCTGATAGAACACCCAGAACGCGTCCCAATGCGCCTGACTGATCTCGGCGCCGACGAGATGGCGGATCGTCAGGCCTTCGACCGCGGCGGCGCGCTCCTTACGGATGGCCTTACGCTTGCGGCTGGCGAGGACGGCGAGGAAATCGTCGAAGCTGGCATAGCCGTCGTTCCGCCAGTGGAACTGCGTGCCCTGGCGGATCAACCAGCCTGCTGCCTCGAATAGCGCCACTTCGTCGGGGTCGATGAAGGTCGCATGCGCCGATGACAGCCCGCTCTGGTCGGTGACGGCTTCGAGTGCGGCGATCAGCGCGGGAGCTTGCTCGCGATCACGCAGGAGCAGGCGTGGCCCTGGCACCGGGCTGAACGGCGCCGCTATCTGGAGCTTCGGGTAATATTGCCCCCCCGCCCGCTCCCATGCGTCGGCCCAGCCCTGGTCGAAGACATATTCGCCCTGGCTGTGGCTCTTGGCGTAGGCGGGCGCGATCCCTGCGGGCTTGCCGTCGGGGCCATCGACCACCACCGGCAGCGCTTGCCAGCCCGAGCGGCCACCGACGCTTTTCGAGGCTTCGAGTGCGGACAGGAAAGCGTGGCCGATAAACGGGTTGGCGGTGCCGGAGCAGGCCTCCCAGTCCTCGGCGGCGATCGAGGTGACGCCTTGGGCGATACGGGCTGTGACGGCGTTCATGCGCGATATTTGGGGTGGCGGGGGGCCGATAGCAAAGGTCGCTTCATGCTATCTTCGGCAAAACAGCCGCCCGCCCCAAACATCGTTCTCCCGCGAAGGCGGGAGCCCAGGACCACAGGGGCTGCGCTTGGTAACCTGGACTCCCGCTTTCGCGGGAGAACAAGATTCAGGCCGAAACCTGGACGATCGCGTCGATCTCGACCGCCGCGCCGAGCGGGAGGACGGGAACGCCGACCGCCGAGCGCGCATGCTTACCGGCATCGCCGAACAGCGCGACCATCAGGTCCGAGGCGCCGTTGGCGACCTTGGGCTGGTCGGTAAAGTCGCCGGTCGAATTGACGAACACGCCGAGCTTCACGATCCGCTCGACGCGCGCGAGCGTGCCGAGCGCCGCCTTCATCTGCGCGACGAGCATCAGCGCGCAGAGCTTTGCCGCGTCCTGCGCGTCTTCGAGCGAGACGCCGTCTCCGACTCGGCCGGTGACAAGCTGGCCGTCCTTGAACGGCAACTGGCCCGAGATGTGGAGCATGCCGTTCGCCAGCACAGTCGGGACGTAGGACGCCACGGGTGCGGCAGCCTGCGGGAGGGTGAGGCCCAGCTCTTCGAGCTTGCGGTCGATACGATCGGTCATGGGGGCGGTATCACCACAGCGGCGGGGGACGGGTCAAGTGGGTGGCGCTCCCCGTACATCTACACGAGTCCCCCACCCTGCTTGCGTCATCCCCGCGCAGGCGGGGATCCAGACTGGCTGTCACGCATGATCGTGGGGGTTGCCCGTCTGGGTCCCCGCCTCCGCGGGGATGACGGGTGCACAGGTGCACTGGTGCACTGGTGCAGGCTTATGCCCCATCCTGTTCTCCCGCGAAGGCGGGAGCTCAGGGTTAAGGGCGATCGCGGTCTTGGCTCCTGGGCCCCCGCGTTCGCGGGGGAACAAGACAAGGCTCAGGCGTCTGCGGGCAATCCCGCTTCGAACCGGGTCGCGATCCAGTCCGCCGCATCGCGCCAGTCGTCGATCCGCGCGTGCGCCTCGGGCGCTTTCGGGACGTTCACCGCCAGCGTCGGCTCGGACACCATGTGCAGTCGGTGTACCCCCGGCGCGTGCTTAGCGACCGATTCGTGATGCACGGCCAGATCGTCGACGAACACCGTGACCGGGTTGCCGTATTCCGCGACCAGCCGCGAGACGGGCGTGCCCTTGCCGCCCTGGTTGCACTCGACCCGGTGCGCGATACCGAACTTGGCGAGCTGCTCGATCCGGGGCTGGCGGCATTCGTCCTGGAGGTTGGTGAGGATGACGATGTCCGCCACCTGCGCCAGCCGCTCGAGCGCCTCGACCGCATGCGGTACCAGCGTCTGGCGGTGCATCTCGCCGGGGAAGAACTCGCCGAGCATCGCCCACATATCATCGCGCGAGGGCGGCGGGCCACCGTCACGGCGGGTCATCGCGGTCGAGAAATCGCCGTGCTGGATCGCGAAATCGATATCGTGGCGCTCGTCGAGCCAGACGCCGAAATGCTTGACCATGTGCAGCAGCACTTCGTCGCAATCGCTGATGAGCAACGGCCTCATGCTTCCATCTCCATCCGGGCGCGGACCAGCGCTTCGGGCTTTACGCCGAGCGATTCGGCGCAGGCGATCAGGTCGGGCTCGTGATTCTCGAGGAAGCCGAGCGCGGCGGACAGCACGTTCGGGTCGCTGGCCCGCGCGCGCAGGTCGTGCGGCTCGAGGCCGGTGACCGACAACAGCCGCATCGCGCGGTCGGGCTCGACCAGTGTCCATACCAGAGCGCGCAGGGCGAGCGCCTCGGCGTCTTCGTTTGAATCGCGGTCGCGCATTGCCTATCGTGCCCTCTTTCCGGATAAGGTGCGGCGGTGACAAAGAAGGTGCTCGTTGTCGAGGACAACGAACTCAACCTCAAACTATTCTGCGATCTGCTGCGTGCGCACCAGTTCTCGGTCGAACCCGTGCGCGACGGCCGCGACGCGGTGGCGCGCGCGCGCGACTTCACGCCCGACCTGATCATCATGGACATCCAGATGCCGCACGTCACCGGCTATGAGATCATCCTCGAACTGAAGGCAGACGAGGCGTTGCGCGCGATCCCGGTGATGGCAGTGACGGCCTATGCCGGCCGCGACGACGAGGAGCGGATCCGCGCGGCGGGGGCAGATTCGTACGTGTCGAAGCCGATCAGCCTAGCGCGGTTCATGGATGCGGTCGGGGCGCTGGTCTGACGCGGCAGGGGCCGGTCCGTTCACTTCGACCCGGCATTCCGCGTCCACCCACATCCTGTGCCTTACCCCCACTCCCGTTCGTGCTGAGTAGAGACCGAGTAGCTCCGCAAGGAGCGTATCGAGGGCTCGTATCGAAGCATGGGCTCCGCGCGCCAACCTGTCCTTCGATACGCCGTCTCGATACGCCGCCTACGGCGACTACTCGACGGCTACTCAGGACGAACGGGAGAGGGGAAGAACGGGCATAGCGACCGCGTTTTCCGCAATGACGAACGGAAGGCATCACGAACGCCAAAAGCCGCGGGGGATGCCCGCGGCTTTTCGGATCTTCGCAATCAGTCGGCGGCTTTCACCGCCGGCCGGATTACTTGATCTTGGCTTCCTTGAACTCGACATGCTTGCGCACGACGGGATCGTACTTCGAGAAAGAGAGCTTCTCCGTCTTGGTACGGGGATTCTTCTTGGTGACGTAGAAGAAGCCGGTGTCAGCAGTGCTGAGCAGCTTGATCTTTACGGTGGTCGGCTTGGCCATGAGCCCAATTCCTATGGCTTGAAAATGCGAAAGCGGCGAACTGACGCCGCCGCTCCATCAGGGGCGGCGCATGGCGGACGGCTGCGGCGAAGTCAAGCTTTACCCCGTCATCGCAGGGGAATCACGCGCATTTAACCCGCTATTCACGACCCGGCGCGCAGAGTAGCGTCAGATAGAGACAGGAGCGGGATCGTGGGGCAGGCGCTGGTTCGAATCGACGACATGGTCGCGGTGAAGGCCGATCTGGCGGCACGGATCGCGGCGATCGACGTCCGCGCGCCCTATTCGCGCCCCTGCGACATCGCCACCGAGATCGACGCGATCCGCGTCATCGCGCACAGCAACGGCCTGAACCCGGCGGTCACCGTCGCGCATTTCGTCGATTCGGCGCTGTCGCGCGGCGAGCATGGCGCGCTGGTGCACGGCTGGCTGGCGATTCTGCGCGACGCGGTCGGCTGCGAGCGGCAGGACGTCCAGGCGTGCCACGCATTCGCCGCGGCCTGCTCGGTGCGACTCGCTGGATAATCCATGGACGCATTGATGGCGGCCTTCGTCGCGGCTGCGCTCGCGCAGGTCGGCGATCGCACCGCATGGCTCGCCGCGATCCTGGCAGACCGGTACGGCAGCCCCGCGCGGGTCATCGCGATGGCCGCGCTCGCCCTGCTCGCCGCCAGCGGGCTGGCCGCCACGCTGGGCACGGTGATCGGGCCGAAGCTCGCCCCCAATGCGCAACAGCTGATGCTGGCGCTGGCGCTGCTGCTGCAGGGTGGCAGCGCGTTTTTCCCGGCCAAGGCGCCCGACCGGCTCGATCGCTGGCGAATCGGCGCATTCGCGACCGCGGTGCTCGGCCTGTTCATCCTCGCGTTCGGCGACGGGGTGCAGTTCATCGTCCTGACGCTCGCCGCGCGCTCGCCTGTCCCCGCGCTGGCCGCGGTCGGCGCGACGATCGGATCGCTGGTCGTGATCGTCCCCGCCGCGCTGATGGGCGAGGCGGCGTGGCTGAAGCTGCCGCTCAAGCCGCTGCGCATCGCGATCGGCGTGGTGTTCGTGCTCTTCGGCCTTGTCCTTGCGCTTGGCGCCCTCCGGCTCGTCTGACCCACGCCGGCCTCTCAAAACCTCCACTATCCCGGTCCGATCGTTACGGATCAGGAACCAACCGGTTGCGACACCGGTTGAGTGACCCTTACCACATTGGAGGCCGTCATGCTGAAGCTCGCAATCACCTTTCTCGTCATTGGCGCCGTGCTCGCGCTGCTCGGCTTCGGCGGCATCGGCGGCGCGTTCATCGGTATCGCCAAGATCCTGTTCTTCATCGCAATCGCGCTGTTCGTGATCTTCCTCGTGCTCGGCCTGCTCGCGGGCAAGGGGATCAAGAACGCGATCGACTGACGCACCAGTCCGTATCGTATGACAACGACCGTCGTCGGACCCTCCGGCGGCGGTCGTTTCGTCTCTGCATCCCTTCGGGTGGCATGCGCGTTCAACGACGATGCATGCCTTTGCCGCCCTGCTCGACTCGCTCACCTACACCCGGTCGCGCAACGCGAAGCTGAAGCTGATCGCGGATTACCTGCGAGCGACGCCCGATCCAGACCGCGGCTGGGCGATGGCGGCGCTGACCGGCGATCTCGATCTCAAGGGCGTGAAGTCGGCGGTGATCCGCGGGCTGATAGAGGAACGCGTCGATCCGGTGCTGTTCCGGATGAGCCGCGATTATGTCGGCGATACTGCGGAGACGGTGGCGCTGCTCTGGCCCGAGCCGACGGTTCCGGTCGATCCCACTCCCTTATCGATCACCGACGTGGTCGAGCGACTGGCGGCGTTGTCGCGCGCGGATGCCCCCGCCGCGCTGGCCGACATGCTCGACCGGTCGGATGCCGGGGAGCGGTTCGCGCTGCTCAAGATGGCGACGGGCGCGCTGCGGATCGGTGTGTCGGCGCGGCTGGCGAAGACCGCGCTCGCCGATGCGTTCGGGCTCGATGTCGATGCGGTCGAGGAGGTGTGGCACGGGCTGGATGCGCCGTATCCGAGCCTGTTCGCCTGGGCCGAGGGGACGGGCGAACAACCGACCCCCGCCGATGTGCCCGTGTTCCGGCCGTTCATGCTCGCGCACGGGTTGGAGGATCTGCGCGTTGATCTGGCCGACTATGCCGCCGAGTGGAAATGGGACGGGATCCGCGTGCAGATCGTCCATGTCGCGGGTGAAACGCGACTCTACAGCCGCACCGGCGACGACGTGACCGCCAGCTTCCCCGAGATCGCGGCCGCGTTCCGGACGCCGGGGACGGTCGATGGCGAGCTGCTGGTGAAGGGTGAGCATCAGGGTGGGACGCTGGAGGATGGCGGCGGTGCAGCCAGCTTCAATGCGCTCCAGCAGCGGTTGGGGCGCAAGACGGTGTCGGCGAAGATGCTCGCGGAGTATCCCGCGTTCGTGCGGCTCTACGACCTGTTGATCGATGGCGAGGAGGATCTGCGCGCCCTGCCCTGGACCGACCGGCGCAAACGGCTGGAAGCGTTCATGCCGCAACTCGATCCCGAACGGTTCGACCTGAGCCTGGTGATCGAGGCGGACGACTTCACCGCGCTGGAGGCGATCCGCGCCACCGCGCGCGACGCGGCGATCGAGGGTGTGATGCTCAAGCGGCGCGACTCGCCCTATGTCGGCGGCCGGCGCGCGGGGCTCTGGTACAAATGGAAGCGCGATCCGCTGACCGCCGATTGCGTGATGATGTATGCGCAGCGTGGCTCCGGGCGGCGATCGTCCTATTATTCGGACTATACGTTTGGCTGCTGGACCGAGGAGGGCGAGTTGCTCCCCGTCGGGAAGGCCTATTCGGGGATCACCGACGAGGAACTGAAGATGCTCGACAGCTTCGTGCGCAACCATACGCAGAACCGGTTCGGCCCGGTGCGCGAGGTGGAGAAGACGCTGGTGCTCGAGATCGCATTCGATTCGCTGCATGATTCGAAGCGGCACAAATCGGGCGTGGCGATGCGCTTTCCACGGATCGCGCGGATCCGGACGGACAAGCCCGCGGTGGAAGCGGACCGGATCGAGACGCTCAAGCGGATGATTACGTAATCCACGCGCCATCGAACCAGGCGGCAGCGCGGGGTATCGCCGCCGATCTTGGTACGCGTAAGGACGGTCCGGTGAACACAACGAAACATCCCCGCACGGCGGCGGCACGACGGTGGCGGCGTGGCGCGTGGGTGAGCGGCATCCTATACGCGATCGTCGTGCTGTTCGTCTATCTCGCGGGGTATTTCGACCGCGATCCGGTGCATGTGTATCCCGCTATCGGGGTCCGCGCGTCGGGCGCCCCGCCGATCGCGGTGGTCAATTTCTCGGGCGACATGGGATTGCGGTTCCTGCTCGGTGCGTCGACCTCGCGCGGGCTGACAGAGCATGGAATCCCGGTCGTCGGGATCACCACCCCGGCGCTGTTCGCGCGACATCGGACGCGGGGTGAACTCGATGCGATCGTGGCGGACGGGGTTCGCGCCGCGCTGGCGCGGACGGGGGCGAAGCGGGTGGTGGTGATGGGCCAGTCCTACGGCGCGGACATCGTCCAGACCGGGCTGGCAGACCTGCCGGCGTCGCTGCGGCCGCGCGTTGCGGGAATCGTGTTGATCCTGCCGGGCGAGACGGTGTTCTATCGCGCGGATCCGTCGGGGCTTCTCTACGATCACGGGACGCCCGACAGCATGGGGGTGACGACGGGCAACCGGCTCGGCTGGGCGCCGCTTACGTGCATTTATGGGGTCGAGGAAACCGACAGCCTGTGCCCGTTGCTGACGGTGGCTGGCGTGCGGAAGGTTGGGATGCCTGGGGGGCATAACATCCGTCATGATGCGGATGGACTGCTGGGGCATGTGCTGGCGGCGATACGCGCGGTGGCGCCCGATGCCCGGCAGCCTGTCGCGCAAACCTAGGCTGGCCCGGGGCTGCGGCGACTCGTCTTTTCAGTCCTGTCGTCGTCCCGACCTTCGTTTCGACACTGTGCCGACAGTCGAGATGCAGAGTTATGTGGGCAGCACGGCGTGGCTCTGGATCCTGACTTTCGTCAGGATGACGGAAGAAGGGCGCGCACGGACTTAGCGCGGCGTGGCAATTTTTATCTCGAACAGCGTGGGCCAGTATTTGCCCGTCACGAACAGACGGTCGGCCTTAGCGTCCCAGGCGATACCGTTCAGAACCGCCTCGGGGTCGGTCGCGGCGATTTCGGCGACCAGTGGGCGGAGGTCGATGATCGCGGTCACCTTGCCCGTGGCGGGATCGATGCGGACCAGGAAGCCGGTGTGCCAGACGTTGGCGAGCACCGCGCCGTGAACATATTCGAGCTCGTTGATGTCGCGTAAGGGCCGGCCGTCGATCGTCACCGCGACCCGGCTGCGCTCCGCCAGCGTCAGCGGGTCGCGCATAATCAGGCTTTCGCTACCGTCGGACTGGATGAAGCCGCGTGCGTCGCTCGTCAGCCCCCAGCCCTCGCCGGTGTAGCGGTTCTGGCCCTTCGGCTTGAGCGTGCGGACGTCCCAGCGATGCGCGATGCCGTCATGCCAGGTGAGGCTGACGAGCTGGTCCTTCCACAGCGCAAGCCCCTCGCCGAACTGGGCAGGATCGATTCGCGCCCTGGCGAGGATCTTGCCATCGGCGAGCGAGATGCGGCGGACGTCGGATTGCCGCTCCTGCCCCGTGCTCTCGTACAGCGCGCCGTCGTGCCAGAGCAGGCCCTCGGTGAACGCGGTACGATCGTGCGGATAGCGGGCGACGATCGTCGCGGACAGCATCGGTAAGCGCGAGTCCGGCGCCGTGGCCGCCTGCACGCGGGCGGGCGCTGCCGACGGCAACGACGATGAAACGAGAACGGCCGGCCACGCAAAAGCGAGGCCGGCCGCGATCGTTATCCTACCAAACATGGTATGGATCAGCGTTCTGATTCAGTCAGCTGGATCAGCCGCCTGCGCTCAGGTTCACCGCTGCGTACTTGCCGCGACGATCGACCTCGAGCTCGAACTCGAGCTTGTCGCCCTCGTTCAGCGTCGCCATGCCGGCGCGCTCAACGGCCGAGATATGGACGAATGCGTCAGGCTGTCCGTCGTCGCGCTGGATGAAGCCAAAGCCCTTCATCGCGTTGAAGAACTTGACCGTACCGGTCGCCTTCTCACCAGTGAGCTGACGCTGTGCGCCACCTGCACCACCGTCACGGTCGCCACCACGGGGCGCGCCCGGGCCGGCATCACGGTCACGCGGCGGGCCGCGATCGGTGACGGCCATCGGCTCGCCGTCGATCTTGAGGTCGGTTGCCGAGATACGGCCACCGCGATCGACGAGCGTGAAGCCGAGCGGCTGACCCTCTGCGAGCGCGACCATGCCGGCCTGCTCGACTGCGCTGATGTGAACGAACACGTCCTCGCCGCCGTCATCGCGAACAACGAAGCCGAAGCCCTTCTGCGCGTTGAAGAACTTTACGACACCGGTGCCTTCGCCGACAACCTGGGGAGGCATGCCGCGACCACCGCCGCCGCCGCCGCCGCCCGAGAAGCCGCCGCCACCGCCGCCGCCGCCACCGCGGTAACCACCGCCGCCGCCGCCGCTGCCGCCACCGAAGCTGCTACCGCCGCCGCCGTAGCTGCTGCCACCGCCGCCACCGTAGCTCGAGCCACCGCCGCCGCCATAGCTGCTACCGCCGCCGAACCGGTCGCCGCCGCCACCAAAGCTGCTGCCGCCGCCGAACTCGTTGTCGCCGCCGCCGAAGCTGTCGCGCTTGTCGCGGCCACGCCCGCCACGGTTCCCGCGGCCACCTTTATCGAAACCCATAAGCTCTGTTCGTCTTCCCGGTTCGCCCGCAAATTTCTCAAAACCCTTGTGCCGGACGACGAACGCAGGTTTTCCAGCGCGAAACCTTTTGCGCCTTGAGGGGACCCTTAGCGCAAAATACAAGCCGTCGCGAATAGATTCTGATCAGAGGCCGTTCGATTTGGATCGATACTGACGCAAGTGTCGCTTGCAAGCCACGGCTCGTCGCATCGGTGATCGCAAAGCCTTCTTGTCGCCTGATTCGGATCTTTGACGCAGAGAGAGCCATTGAGCGTTCAGCCTCGGGCCGCTACGGCCGGCGCATGACAGTTCATCTCCACGAAGGCGACATCCCCGCCGACCTGTTCGCGGCCGGCGCCGCGATCGCCGTCGATACCGAAACGATGGGGCTGATCACGCCTCGTGACCGGTTGTGCCTCGTCCAGCTTTCCGATGGCGGCCCCGACGAGCACCTCGTCCGATTCGCCGCGGGTGCCGGCTATGACGCACCGAATCTGAAGGCATTGCTGGCCGATCCCGCGCGCGTGAAGCTCTATCATTTCGGCCGATTCGATATCGCCGCGGTCCAGCATTATCTCGGCGTCGTCGCGGCACCGGTCTATTGCATCAAGATCGCGTCACGGCTGGTGCGGACCTACACCGATCGCCACGGCCTGAAGGAACTGGTCCGCGAACTGCTTGGCCAGGACATCTCGAAGCAGCAACAGTCGTCGGACTGGGGCAGCCCGGAACTGTCGGACGCGCAGAAGGATTATGCCGCGTCCGACGTCCGCTTCCTCCACCGGCTGCGCACCGAACTCGACAAGCGCCTGATTCGCGAAGGCCGAATGGACCTCGCGCAGGCCTGTTTCGACTTCTTGCCAACTCGCGCCGCACTCGATCTCGCGGGCTGGCCCGAGATCGATATCTTCGCGCACGCATGATAGAGGTTCCGCCGCCCTCGCCCGTCGCCCGTCGCGTACGCACCGCGCGGCAGGATTGGGCCGCGCCTGGTGGCAGCCACGATCGCTTCGTGGCGATCGCCCGCGTCGGGTTGCCGACCGCGATCGGCGTGCTGGCGGCGTTCCTGGTGATGGCGCCGCTGACCGCGGGCGGCGACGTCTCGTTCCTGCTCGACAAGAACAAGGTCGACGTCGCGCAGGAGCGGATGAAGACGCAGGTGGCGCGCTATCGTGGCGAGGATACAAAGGGGCAGGCCTTCACGCTCGATGCCGCGTCGGCGATCCAGAAAAGCTCGGCGGAACCGATCGTCCAGCTCAACCAACTCGCGGCGCAAATCCAGCTCACCGACGGCCCCGCCAACATCAAGGCGAACACCGGTCGTTACGACATGGATACCGAGAAGGTGCAATTGTTCGGCCCGCTGAACGCGACCGCGGCGGGCGGCTACGATCTGAAGACCACCAACGCGACCATCGACATGAAGGCACGCACGCTCGAAAGCGGCGGCGCGGCGACGGGTACTGTCCAGCAGGGAACGTTCAGGGCCAACAAGCTGCACGCGAACCTCGAGAAGCGGACCGTGACGCTCGATGGCAATGCGCGCTTGCGGATCATCCCCAGAGGGCCGAAATAGCCGCCATGCGCGCCACTCACATTCTTGCCACCCAGATTCTTCTGGGGATATCCGCCCTTTCGTTGTCGACGACCGCGGTCGCGCAGCAGGCGCACAATTCCAACGCCCCGATAGATTTCGGCGCGGATCATATCGAGCTTCAGGACAAGGCGAATCGCGCCATCCTGTCGGGTAACGTCGCGGTCAAGCAGGCCGAAATGACGCTGAATTCGGCACGGATGACCGTCGCCTATACCGGCCAGGTGATCGGCGGGAACCCGCAGGTCTCGCGGCTCGATGCGTCGGGCGGCGTGATCGTCAAGCGCCCCGACCAGACCGCGCGAAGCCAATACGCGATCTACGACCTCAATCGCCGCGTCATCACCATGCTGGGGGCGGTGACCCTGACCCAGGCGGGTAACACCGTGAACGGCGGGCGCCTGACGATGAACCTCGACACGGGGCGCTCGGTGATCGACGGCTCCTCGGTCGCGGGGGGCAGCAGCGGCGGTTCGGCCGCGAGCGGTGGCACCGTGACGCAGACGGGCGATCGCGTGACCGGCACCTTCTCGGTTCCCAAGCGCAACTGAGGCTGCAGGAGCTTCGTAGGGGCTTCCCTCCGGCGACGCGCTCCTGCATGTTTCCTGTCAAACCCCCGGCCGAGTGTTCGGCGACACCATCAATGCCGGATGTTCGGCACCTGACTTTTGCGAGGGCCTGATCCCATGGACGCCACCACGCTGCCCCCGATCGAGGACGTAGAGCCGATTTCCGAGCCGCCGGTGAGCAACGGGTTGCAGGTCGTCTCGATCGCGAAGTCCTACGACAAGCGCGTCGTGCTGACCGACGTGTCGGTGTCGGTCGGGCGCGGCGAGGTCGTCGGACTGCTGGGGCCCAATGGCGCGGGCAAGACGACGTGCTTCTATTCGGTGATGGGACTGGTGAAGCCGGACTCGGGGCGGATCATGCTCGATGGCGAGGATATCACGAAGCTGCCGATGTACCGGCGTGCGATCCTTGGCCTCGGCTATCTGCCGCAGGAGACATCGATCTTCCGCGGGCTCACGATCGAGAAGAACATTCTCACCGTGCTCGAACTGTCCGAGCCGGACAAGGCGGCGCGCCAGCGCAAACTCGACACGCTGCTCGAGGAATTCGGGCTGACCCGGTTGCGCGCTTCACCGGCGATGGCGTTGTCGGGCGGCGAGCGGCGGCGCGCGGAGATCGCGCGGGCGCTTGCGGCGGATCCGTCGATCATGCTCCTCGACGAGCCGTTCGCGGGGATCGATCCGATCTCGATCGCCGACATCCGCGACCTTGTGAAGGACCTGAAGCGCCGCGACATCGGCGTCTTGATCACCGACCACAACGTCCGCGAGACGCTGGAAATCGTCGATCGCGCGTACATCATCTATGACGGGCGCGTGCTGTTCTCCGGTTCGCCTGCCGAACTGGTCGCCGATGCGAACGTCCGCCGCCTGTATCTGGGCGAAGGCTTCTCGCTTTAAGTAAATTTCCATTCTCTCCCGCAAGGGGGAGGTAGCGCCACAGGCGACGGAGGGGGAGGACATGACACAGCGGTTGGCTCTTACCTCCCTCTCCGTCAGGCTATGTCTGCCACCTCCCCCTGGCGGGGGAGGATCGGTCAGCATCGACGACAACGACCCCGCTTTGGTATCATGAGCCTCGCCCCTCGCCTGGACATTCGCCAGTCGCAGTCGCTGGTGATGACCCCGCAGCTCCAGCAGGCGATCAAGCTGTTGGCGCTGTCGAACCTGGAGATCGAGGGGTTCATCGCCGAAGAGGTCGAGCGCAATCCGCTGCTCGAAGCCAGCGCGGCCGAGGATGGCGACGCCCCCGACCGCGAACCGGTCGCCCAAGTGCGCGACGAGCGCGCGGCCGCCGACGAGCTGGTGGCAGGCACCGGCGATGGGGCCAGCGGGGGCGGCGAACCCGCACTCGACGTCGACTACGCCACCGAAAGCCACCAGCAGGACAGCGTCGCCGACGGCGGCAGCGGGATGGACGGCGCGCTCTCGATGACGGGCTCTAGCGCAGGCGGCGCAGGCGGCGCAGGCGGCGAGGACGCGCCCGATCTGGACGCGTTCGCCGATACCAGCCTCAGCCTCGCGGATCACCTGCTCGCACAGGCCGGTCCCGCGGTCCGCCACGAGGACGCATTCATCGCGGCGCACTTGATCGACCAGATCGACGAGGCGGGCTATCTCACTGGTTCGCTGCTCGACATCGCCAACCGGCTCGGCGTGCCGCTGGTCCGAGTCGAGGCGGTGCTCGCGACGATCCAGACGTTCGACCCGACTGGCGTCGGCGCACGCGATCTTTCGGAATGCCTCGCATTGCAGGCGAAGGAGGCGGATCGCTACGACCCCTGCATGGCGCGGTTGATCGACAATCTCGACCTGCTCGCGCGCGGCGAACTGACGCGACTGAAGCGGATGTGCGACGTCGACGATGAGGACATGGCCGACATGATCCGCGAATTGCGCAGCTACGATCCGAAACCTGGCTGTCGCTACGGCGGCGAGCCTGCGCAGTCGGTGACGCCGGACCTGTTCGTCGCCCGAATCAACAATGGGACCAAGGCGGGCTGGGCGATCGAGATCAACGCCTCCACTTTGCCCCGCGTGCTGGTCAACCGCAGCTATTATACCGAGCTGTCGGGCGGGCAGCAGGACAAGGCGTCGAAGGCGTGGCTGAGCGATTGCCTCGCCAGCGCGAACTGGCTGGTGAAAGCGCTCGACCAGCGCCAGCGGACCATCATCAAGGTCGCGACCGAGATCGTGAAGCAGCAGGAGGCGTTCTTCCTGAAGGGCGTCGCGCATCTCCGCCCGCTGACATTGCGCCAGGTGGCGGACGCGATCGAGATGCACGAATCGACCGTCAGCCGGGTCACGAGCAACAAATACGTCTCGTGCGCGCGCGGACTGTACGAGCTGAAATACTTCTTCACGAGCGCGATCCAGTCGGCGGACGGTGGCGAGGCGGTGTCGGCGCAGGCGGTGAAGTCGGCGATCCGGGCGCTGATCGACACCGAAGGCGCCAAGATCCTATCCGATGACACCTTAGTCGAGTTGCTTAACGCGAAAGGCTTCGACATCGCGCGAAGGACCGTGGCGAAATACCGCGAAGCATTGGGGATCGGAAGCTCCGTACAACGCCGTCGGGCCCGTACACTAGAGGGTGCCGGCTAAGCTTGCGTTTCGTCACGATAGGCTTAGCATCGGCCTCGTCATCTCGGGGGGGCCCAGAACGATGTACGACCAAGCCGCACGCGACTTAGGCAGCACGGAAGCTGAAGCGACAATCTTGCGGGCGACGGAGCCGGACGGCGCACCCCGTATCGCGGTTCTCGACATCCTTCGCGGGATCGCCATCCTCGGTATCTTGTTCATGAACATCAACGACATGGGCGGTTCGCTCTGGGCGTCGTTCGGCAATGTCCGGCATCTCGGCTGGAGCCAGGCCGACCAGATCGCCTGGTGGTTGCGCGAGGTGATCGCGAACGGCACTGCGCGCTGCATGCTCGAACTGCTGTTCGGTGCGGGGATGGTGATCCTCACCGACCGCGCCGCGCTCAGCGTCGGCCAGCGAGTCGTGATGAAGCGCTATTATCTGCGCGACGTGCTGCTGCTCGGGTTCGGAATAGTCCACCTCTTCATCCTGTTGTGGCCCGGCGACATTCTCCACAGCTATGCGATCGCCGCATTGGCCGCGTTCCTGTTCCGGCGGCTGCGGCCGCGCTGGCTGATCACGATCGGACTGGTCGCTGCCGTCGCACAGCTCGGCGGTGCAGGATATTTCGCCTATTACCAGCCGCTGCAGGCGCGCGCGCAGGTCAGCGCGATCAACGCCGCGCGCGCCGCGGGTCGACCGGTCACAGCGGACGATCGGAAGCTGCTCGCCAAGGTCGCGACTGCCGACGCCAAGCGCGCGAAAAGCAAGGCCGACCGGCAAGCGAGGGTCGTCGCCGAGGACAAGGCGCGTACCGGTAGCTTTGCGACATGGGCGGCGATGCAGTGGAGCGTCACGGTCTATCTCCAGTCGCAAGGGTTCGAGCTGGTGGTGTTCTGGGAAGCCGTCAGCGTCATGCTGATCGGTGCCGCTCTCTACAAGCTTGGCATCCTGCAAGGCGCTCGATCGCGCGGCTTTTACCTGCGCATGATGCTGGTCGCCTATGCCATCGCCATTCCGCTGCGGATCGTCGGCGCGATCGAACAGACACGGTTCGACGATGCACCGCAAACGATATGGGCCACCGTCGAAGTCGCGCGCGAGGCGATGACGCTCGGTCATGTCGGCGCAGTCTGCCTGCTGGTCGGCACGGGGTTCGGCGCCACGCTGTTGCGGCCGTTCATCGCGGCCGGCCGGACCGCGCTGTCGATCTACATCCTCCAGACGATCGTCTGCCTGTGGATCCTGTTCCCGCCGTTCGGCCTCGCGCTATACGGCATGCTCGGCTGGGCCGGACTGATGGCGACCGCGCTGGCCATCAATATCGGGCTGTTGCTGCTCGCCAACGCCTATGTCCGTAGGTTCGACATCGCCCCGGTGGAATGGGCATGGCGATCGTTGGCGGAGGGACGCGCGCTGCCGTGGCGTAAGGTGTCATCGCCGCCGCTCTCCGGAGCTTTGCACCGCCTCAAAGGGGGCGGGACTTAGTCGTCCTCGTCTTCGAACCCGACCAGTGC
The DNA here is from genome assembly GCF_013374115.1 of Sphingomonas sp. HMP9. NCBI lineage: Bacteria > Pseudomonadati > Pseudomonadota > Alphaproteobacteria > Sphingomonadales > Sphingomonadaceae > Sphingomonas > Sphingomonas sp. HMP9. Next base: position 2,454,507 of record NZ_AP022673.1, read on the forward strand.
GAGCGCGCGCGCTTTGATCTGGCGGGTCATGCACCAATGGACCAGCGCGTCCTCGCGGCCGTGCGTCACCCACACTTCCTTGGGCGCGATCTCGGTCAGCGTGGTGATGAGTTCGTCCCAGTCGGCATGATCACTGAGGATCAGCGGGAGCTCGACGTTCTTCTGGCGGGCACGGCCCCGGACCCGCATCCAGCCGCTTGCCATCGCGGTGATCGGATCGGGCAGCCGCCGCGACCAGCGATCGTTGAGCGCACCCGGCGGACACATCACGACGTGGCCCGCCATGTCCGCTTTCTTGGCATCGGCGACGGGGAGGAGTTCGCCGAGCCGCACGCCGTGATCGGCATACAGGTCGCATAGCCGTTGGAGCGCGCCGTGAATGTAGATCGGCGCGTCATGGCCGCGCTCGCGCAGTTCGGCGATCACGCGCTGCGCCTTGCCGAGCGCATAGGCACCGACGACGACGCAGCGATCCGGATTGGCGTGGAGCGCAGCAATCAGCTTGTCGATCTCGTCGCCGGTGTTGGGGTGGCGGAAGACCGGCAGGCCGAACGTCGCCTCCGTGATGAACACGTCGCATTTGATGGGTTCGAACGGCGTGCAGGTCGGGTCCGCGCGCCGTTTGTAATCGCCCGAGACGACGATCCGCTCGCCGCGGTAGTCGAGCACGATCTGTGCGGAGCCGAGCACGTGGCCGGCGGGCACGAAGCCGATATCGACCTCGCCCATCCGGATCGTCTCGCCGTACGCGACCGGGTTGCCGGCTTGCGGACCGTAGCGCGCATCCATGATCGCAAGCGTTTCGGGCGTCGCCCACACCGCCTCGTGACCGCCGCGCGCGTGATCGGCATGGCCGTGCGTAACGAGCGCTTTCGCGGTCGGGATCGAGGGGTCGATCCATGCGTCGATCGGCTTGACGAGAATGCCGTGCGGATGCGGTTCGAGCCAGTCGCCGAGTTTTGCCATGCGGGGGTAACGCGTGGACCGGGGGTGCGGTGCCGTAATCGCGTCGCCGCGCCGCGCCGATCGGCATGAGCGGTCTGCGTGCGCGCACGGGAGGAAAGGATGATGGCGGCGGTTAGAAGGCTGCGCGTTGCTCAAGTCCCGTTATCCTGACGCACGTCAGGACCCAGCCGCAAGGAGCCGCGCTCGTGACCCTGGATCCTGACTTTCGTCAGGATGACGAAGAGGCGGCGGCGCGTACGGTCTCGTGACCGTACCAAAGGGCGGCGAGACGGTGAGACGGCGCGACGCCGACGGCGCGACCGCAGGACGGCGGGACGGCAGGACGGCGCGACGGCGCGATGCGGCGGGGTTCCAAGATGCCGTCCCATCCAAGCCCCGTCATCCTGACGAAAGTCAGGATCCAGAGCCCTATACGCCCGCGCTTGTGACCTTGGGTCCTGGCTTTCGTCAGGATGACGCACGAGGGGCGGCCGGCGGCGCACGCCAGGCCGGGTGGTGCCCCGGGCCTATCGCCGCGCTCACGTTACCGGCGCGTGCCGACCTTGATCGTCGCCAGGATCGCGTCCATTCGCGCCGCCGCGACGGCCTGGGTCGGCGCATTGCGGCTAGCCGGCGCTGCCGCCTTCACCGCGTAGGTGACGCGGTCGATCGCGTAGCAGGCGCCGTTGATGACGCTGCGCAGGTTGGTTGCGCTGACCTGCTGGCTCATGCCCGCGTCGCCATTGGTGTAGACGGTCCAGCGGTGGCCGCCGAGCATCCGGTTGGGGAGCCGCCTTGCACTGCCCGACACCATTCCCGCAGTGCCGCAGGTGGCGACCACCGCAGCGCTGCGACTGAAGCCGACCTGGAGCAGCTCGGTCACCTGGCCCTTGCCGTCGGTCGGCTTGGCGACCTGCCAGAAGCGGACGATGCCGACGCCGCGCCCGACCGGGGCGCCGTCCCACATCTGTCGCCAGCCGCGGTTCATAAGCGGGCGGCCGGCGAAATTGCGCGTCGGCGTCAGGTTGGAGGCGTAGGACAGGCGGACGTTGCCGCCTGCGCCGACGAACGACTTGTCGGCGGCGGTGGCATTGGCGAAGGGCAGGAGTGCAAGCAACGGTAGCGGCAGAAGATAGCGAAAAAGCGACACCGATTGTCTTTCACAACAGAGCTCTAACCGAAATGCCGGTCGTTACGCGTGCGGTCCATAGCGGTGCGGCGCGATGCCCCCATATGACGACGATGCGTGAACAGGCCGTGAGCGACCTTCCCCTCCCCTTGGAAAACTGGTTCGCGACGCGGGGATGGCGTCCGCGGCGGCATCAGCGCGAGATGCTGGCGGAAGGCCGTGCGGGGCATCACGCGCTGCTGGTGGCGGCGACGGGCGCGGGCAAGACGCTCGCGGGGTTCCTGCCGACGCTCGCCGAGCTGATCGAGGCGCCCACCGCGGGGCTGCACACGCTCTACGTCTCGCCGTTGAAGGCGCTGGCGGTCGACGTGCAGCGCAACCTGCTGACACCGATCGACGAGATGGGGCTCGACATCCGCGTCGAGACTCGCACCGGCGACACCCCCTCGGACCGCAAGGCGCGGCAACGGATCAAGCCGCCGCAGATCCTGCTCACGACCCCTGAGTCGTTGTCGCTGCTGCTGAGCTATCCAGACAGCATCACGATGTTCGACACGCTCCGCACGATCGTCGTCGACGAGGTCCATGCGTTCGCGACCGGCAAGCGCGGCGATCTGCTGTCGCTGTGCATGGCCAGGTTGCAGAAAATCTCGCCGGGGATGCGCCGCGTCGCGCTGTCGGCGACGGTCGCGGATGCCGACGGCTATCGCGCTTGGCTCGCCCCCGACGGCGATATCGACCAGGTCGCGATGGTGCGCGGCGAGCCCGGCGCGGATCCGAACATAGCGATCCTGCTGCCCGAGGGGCGCGTGCCGTGGTCGGGGCATTCGGGCCGCTATGCCGCCGCGCAGGTGATGGCGGAGATCGAGGCGCACGAGACCTCGATCGTGTTCTGCAACACGCGGAGTCTTGCCGAGCTGATCTTTCAGGATCTGTGGAAGGTGAATGCCGGCAATCTGCCGATCGGCGTGCATCACGGGAGTCTTGCCAAGGAGGCACGGCGCAAGGTCGAGAACGCGATGGCCGAGGGCAAGCTGCGCGCGCTGGTCGCGACGTCGAGCCTCGACCTCGGCGTCGACTGGGGCAATGTCGATTGCGTGATCCAGATGGGCGCGCCGAAGGGATCGTCGCGGCTGTTGCAGCGGATCGGACGCGCCAATCACCGGCTCGACGAATCGTCCGAGGCGATCGTCGTGCCGGGCAACCGCTTCGAATATCTCGAGGCACGCGCGGCGCTCGACGCGGTCGAGGCGGGCGAACTCGATTCGGATATCTTCCGGGTGGGCGCGCTCGACGTGCTGGCGCAGCATGTGATGGCGTGCGCCTGCGCGGCGCCGTTCCGCGAGGCCGACCTGCTCGACGAGATCCGCTCCGCGCTCCCCTATTCCGCGCTGCCGACCGAGACGTTCGAGCGCGTGCTGCACTTCATCAGCGACGGCGGCTATTCGCTGAAGGCCTATGACCGGTTCAAGCGGCTGACCAAGGACGCGGATGGCACGTGGCGGGTCAGCCACCCCAAATTCATCGGCCAGCACCGGCTGAACGCGGGGATCATCGTCGAGGCGACGATGCTGAACGTGCGGTTCGGCAATGGCCGCGTGCTGGGTCGTGTCGAGGAGGCGTTCGCAGCCCAGCTGAGCCACGGCGACACGTTCTTCTTCGCGGGGCTCAGCCTCGAGGTGATGAAGATTGACCTCGAGGATCTGGTGGTGCGCGCGACGTCGAAGCCGGCGCGGATCCCGACTTATGGCGGCAGCCGGATGCCGCTGTCGACCAACCTGGCCGACCGGGTCCGCGGGTTCCTCGCGCATCCCGGCGACTGGGCGCGGTTTCCCGACGACGTGCGCGAATGGCTGGAGATGCAGGCGTATCGATCGGTGATGCCCGAGCCCGGTCAGTTGCTGGTCGAAACGTTCCCGCGCGAGGGGCGGCATTACATGGTCGCGTATAGCTTCGAGGGGTGGAACGCGCATCAGTCGCTCGGCATGCTGATCACGCGGCGGATGGAGACGCAGGGGCTCAAACCACTCGGCTTCGTCGCCAATGATTACGCGCTGGCGGTGTTTGGGCTGGAGAAGATCACGGATCCGGCGGCTTTGTTCTCGGCGGATATTCTCGAGCATGAATTCGTCGAATGGGTGCAGCAATCGCACCTGCTCAAGCGCGCGTTCCGCGAGGTGGCGGTGATCGGCGGGCTGGTAGAGCGGCAACATCCGGGCAAGCGCAAGACCGGCAAGCAGGTGACGTTCTCGACCGACCTGATCTACGATGTGCTGCGCAAATATGAGCCGACGCATCTGTTGCTGGAGGCGGCGTGGGCGGATGCGCGCGCGCGGATGACCGATGTCGGGCGGCTGGCGTCGCTGCTCGACCGCGCGGCGGCGACGATGGTGCATGTCGATCTCGAGCGCGTGACGCCGTTGGCAGTGCCGGTGCTGACGCTGATCGGGCGCGAGAAGGTGGCGACGAGCAGTTCGGACGACGCGCTGCTGATCGAGGCGGAGGCGATGATCGCGGATGCTATGCGGCGGGATTGAGGGGGGCGACATTCCCTCACAACCACCCCGCCGGCCTCATAACCCACTATCCCGGCCTCATAATCCCCCACCCCGGCGAAGGCCGGGGCCCAGTGAGAAAGGTGGTCGTAACAGAGGTCCGCGCTCCATGAGCAACGTCCCCCAACTGGGCCCCGGCCTTCGCCGGGGTGGTGATATTTACAGGTTCGTTCTCCCCGAATAACCACAGTTGCGCGCGCATGAAATGGGGCGCAGCATTTGCAGCATGCGCAGGTGGCTGGGCCCATTGTTGTTCGTGATCACCGGCCAGGCGAGCGCCCAGGACGCCGTACTCACGCGCCAAAATGCTGCACTAGCACCGGCTGCAGCATCTGCAGCAGACCCCGATGCGACGTTGCTGTTCGGCGACGACCAGACGCGGATGACGGTGCCGGTGACGATCGCCGGCGCGGGGCCCTTTCCGTTCGTCGTCGACACGGGGGCGCAGCGGACCGTCATCGCGCGCGAGCTGGCCGCGACGCTCGGTCTGGCCCCAGGCCGTACGGTGCGCGTGACGGGGATGACAGGATCGGAGCAAGTCCCCACCGTCGTCATTCCCTCGCTCAAGGTCGGCGTGATCGGCAGTGCTCCGATCGAGGCGCCGGCAATCAGCGCAATCTATCTCGGTGCGCGCGGACTGCTCGGGATCGATACGTTGCAGGCACACGCGGTAGGGATCGATTTTGACACCAACACGATGACCGTCACGCCCTCTCGCAAACGCCGGACCAGCGATCGTCCGGCGGCCGACGAGATCGTCATCCGCGCGCGAAGCCTGTTCGGGCAGTTGGTCGTCACCGATGCCTATTGCAACGGTGTCCGCATTCGCGTGATCCTCGATACGGGAACGTCGGTCAGCATGGGCAACGCAGCGCTTCGCCGAAAGGTGATGCGCAAGATGGTCCGCTCGCAACCGGTGTCGCTGACCGGCGTCACCGGGGAGACCGTGGTGGCGGACTATACGACGATCGACCGTGTCACGATCGGAAGCCTGACGATAAGTGACCTGCCGATCGCTTTCACGGCGGTCGACGCGCCGCCGTTCCGCCTGTTCGGCCTCGCCGACCGACCGGCGGTGCTGCTCGGGATGGACGTGCTGCAGCTGTTCCGCCGCGTCGACATCGACTTTGCCAACCGCGAGGTACGGCTGGCGTTGCCACGCGGCACGCGCGCGCGCCGTTGAGGTTGCGTCGGCACCTGTTCGCTGCAACTCTCCGGCATGACACGATAAAGGGGACGATAATGCGCGTGACGGGCTGGCTACTTACGGCGGCGATACTGGCCATGCCGATCTCCGCACAGGCGCAATCGCGGCCCGACCAGAAGGCGTTTCTTGGTCTCTACAAGGAACTGGTCGAGACCAACACGACGCTGTCGACGGGCAGCTGCACGCAGGCCGCGGCGCAGATCGGCGCGCGGTTGAAGAGCGCGGGCTATGCCGATGCCGACATCACCTATTTCTCGGTGCCCGAGCATCCCAAGGACGGCGGGCTGGTCGCGGTGCTCAAAGGATCGGACGCGAGCGTCAAGCCGATGCTGCTGCTTGCGCATCTCGACGTGGTCGAGGCCAAGCGCGAGGACTGGGTCCGCGATCCGTTCAAGCTGATCGAGGAACGCGGCTATTATTACGCGCGCGGCACCGTCGACGACAAGGCGCAGGCGGCGATCTGGTCCGACGCGATGATCCGCTTCAAGACGTCCGGGTACAAGCCCAAGCGCACGATCAAGCTGGCGCTGACGTGCGGCGAGGAAACGACCTTCGCATGGAACGGCGCGCAGTATCTGGCGAAATCGAAGCCCGACCTGATCGCGGCAGAGTTCGCGCTGAACGAAGGCGGCGGCGGCCGGCTCGACGATAGCGGCAAGCGCCAGTTGCTCGCGATCCAGGTGGGCGAGAAGGCCGCGCAGAACTACACGTTCCTTGCCACCAACACCGGCGGGCACAGCTCGCAACCGACGCCGGAGAACGCGATCTACGAACTCGCCGATGCGGTGAAGGCGGTGCAGGGCTATGAATTCCCGGTAAAGTTCACCGACACGACCAGGGCGTTCTTCGCGGCCAGCGCGAAGGCGATGCCGGGCGAAATGGGGACCGCGATCACGCAGCTGCTCGCCAATCCGGAGGACAAGACCGCGGACGCGATCGTCAGCCGTGACAAGGCGATGCATTCGACGCTGCGCACGACCTGCGTGGCGACGCTGCTGAACGCTGGGCACGCCGAGAATGCGCTGCCGCAGCGTGCGACCGCGAACATCAACTGCCGGATCTTTCCAGGCGAGACGGTCGACGGCACGCTCGCCAAGCTGAAGGCACTGGCCGGGGCGAAGGTGACGGTGACCGCGAACCAGCCAGTGCGCCCGACCGCGATCCCGCCGACGCTCGACCCGAAGATCATGGGGCCGGTGACGACGGTCGCGGCCAAGCACTTCCCCGGGCTGCCGATCCTGCCGATGATGTCGACCGGCGCGACCGACGGCATCTTCTTCGAAGCGATCAACATCCCCGTCTACGGCGTGCCGGGCATGTTCATCGACAAGGACATGGGCGGCATCCACGGACTCAACGAGCGGATCCGCGTCGCATCGCTCTATGACGGCCGCGATTACCTGTTCGATCTGGTGAAGGCGTTCGCGGGGTGATCCATCTTTCCCTCGCCCCTTCGGGGAGAGGGAGGGAGGAGCCTTGGGCGACGGAGGGGAGGGGGGCTTGGGGCTGGCGACAGTTCTTCCCAACGCCCCTCTCCCTTCCCACGGCAAGCGCCGCGGGCCCCTTCCCTCTCCCCGGAGGGGCGAGGGAGCCTTTGTTTACACCGTTACCTGTTCGCCTAGCTCGAGCACCTTGCCGGGGGGGATCTTCAGGAAGTCGGTCGGGTCGCTGGCATTGCGCTGCAGGAACAGGAAGATCCGGTCCTGCCAGGGCGGCATGCCCTTCTCCGCATCGGGCTTGAGCGTATTGCGGCCGATGAAGAACGAGGTGCGCATCGGATCGAGCCCGAGCTGTTCGGTCTTGTTGCCGACGCCGAGATCGCGCGGCACGTCGGGAGATTCCATAAAGCCATAGGTCAGCACGACGATCGAGAAATTGTCGTCGACTCGCTCGACCTTGGCGCGGCTCGCCTCGTCGACGAACGGGCGGTCGGCGGTGCGGATGCTGACGATCAGGTTGCGCTCGTGCAGCACCTTGTTGTGCTTGAGGTTGTGCAGCAGCGCGCCCGGCGTCGCATGCGGGTTCGCGGTCAGGAACACCGCGGTCCCCGATACGCGCTCGGGCGGGCGCTTCTCCAGCGCGGCGGCGAGGTCGCTGAGCGGGATGCTCTGGCGCTTCTCGAACGCGCTGACGATCTTCTTGCCGCGGACCCAGGTGTAGATGATGAGGCCGATCGACGCGGCGATCACGAGCGGCACCCAGCCGCCCTCGATCACGCGGAGAATGTTCGCGCCGAAGAAGATCAGGTCGAGCGTCAGGAACGGCAGGATCGCCACGAGCGCGAGCGGGCGCGACCAGTTCCAGCGCTGCCGCACGACGATGTAGGCGAGCAGCGTGGTGACGACCATCGTGCCAGTCACCGCGATGCCGTACGCCGCGGCCATTGCCGACGACGTCTTGAACTGGACCACCAGCACCAGCACGCCGATCAGCAACAGCCAGTTGATCGCTGGGAGGTAGATCTGGCCGGCGAACACCGCCGACGTCTGGCGGATGCGCAGGCGGGGCAACAGGCCGAGTTGGATCGCCTGCTGCGTCAGGCTGAACGCGCCGGTGATGACCGCCTGGCTGGCGATCACGGTCGCGAACCCGGCGAGGATGATCAGCGCGGGGCGCAGCGGTTCGGGCGCCATCAGGAAGAACCAGTCCTGATTGACGAAGGGGATGCCGCGCGCCGCTGCGTCTTCGAGCCGCGACAGCGCGAAGGCCCCCTGCCCGAGATAGTTGAGCGCTAGCGCGGGGAAGACGAGGAAGAACCAGCCGATGCGGATCGGCAGCTTGCCGAAATGGCCCATGTCCGCGGTCAGCGCTTCCGCACCGGTGACGGTCAGGAACACCGCGCCGAGCACGAACAGCCCGGTGATCCCGTGCGTGGCAAGGAACGAAACGCCGTAGGTCGGCAGGAACACCCGGACGATCGAAGGTTCGTCGGCGATGTGCCAGACGCCGAGCGCACCGATCGCGATGAACCACACGATGCAGACCGGGCCGAACAGCTTCGACACCTGCGCGGTGCCGCGCGCCTGGATCATGAACAGCGCGATCAGGATGCCGATCGTCAAAGCGCGCACCACGCCTTCATTGAAGATGTGTGCTGCGCTGGGGATCGTCCGCAGGCCCTCCATCGCCGACAGCACCGACAGCGCCGGGGTGATGATCGCATCGCCGTAAAACAGCGACGCCCCCGCCGCGCCGAGCACGATCGCGATCCGCGACCGCATGCCGAGCGCGCGGCGGGCCAGCGCGGCGAGGGCCAGCACGCCGCCCTCGCCCTGATTGTCCGCGCGCATCAGGAAGATGACGTATTTGACAGTGACGACGAGGAACAGCGACCAGAGCGCGAGGCTCAGCACGCCGAGGATCTCGCTCGGGTCGATGCCGCCCGCCGACGTCTGGCCCAGCGCCTCGCGGAACGCATAGAGCGGGCTGGTGCCGATATCGCCGAACACGACGCCGATCGCGCCGACGGTCAGCGCGGCCAGCGCCGGATGAGGATGCAGATGCGCCGCGGACAGATCGGCCGGCGCCGATTGCTCGGCGGTCGGATCGGTCACAACTGCGGTCTGGGGTGTTCCGGCTACGGACGTCATGGCGCGAAGAGCGCTCCTCCTGATGGGACGGCGCGCTTTACGCCGATTGGGGGCATGCGCAAGTCCTGCCGACCTCTGGTGACTTTGCGGCGAAGGCGGGTTGATTCACTGCGCGCGCAGCGGCATGGCAGGCAAATGGTTCCCTTTTCGTTCGGCGGACATGCGCTTCTGGCGTTGGCGCAAGGCGCGCTGTTCTGGCCGGAGCGTCACGCGCTGCTGGTCGCCGACCTGCATTTCGAGAAGGCGAGCTGGTTCGCGCGGTCGGGCCAGATGCTGCCCCCCTATGATTCGATCGCGACGCTGGCCGATCTGACCGCGCTGGTCGCGGCGACCGGCGCGCGCGAAGTCTGGTGCCTGGGCGACAGCTTCCACGACAGCGACGGGTGCGAGCGCCTGCCGCCGCGCGCGCAGGCGATGCTGCAGGCGATGACGCAGGCCACGCGCTGGACTTGGATCACGGGCAATCACGATCCGGCGATCCTGGACCGGTGCGGCGGGACCGTGGTGGACGAGGTCGTCGTCGACGGGCTGGTGCTGCGCCACGAAGCGGACCGCGCGGAGACCCGGCCCGAATTGTCGGGGCATTTCCACCCGAAGCTGCGGTTGCGCGTGCGCGGCAAATCGGTGGCGCGGCGGTGTTTCGTAGCGACCGCGACGAAGCTGATCCTGCCGGCGTTTGGATCGCTGACCGGGGGGCTGGATGTTGACCATCCCGAGATCGTCCGTGCTGTCGGGGCGGGTGCGGAGGCGATGGTGCCGGTGGCGGACCGGATGCTGCGCTTTCCAGTCGCGGCCTGATCACCTCCGTCCTCCTGACGCCCCATCACCCAAAAGCCCCGTCATCCATCATTCCGTCATCCTGACGAAAGTCAGGATCCAGGGTCACGAACGCTGTCCCGCTTGGCTCTGGATCCTGACTTTCGTCAGGATGACCGAGGGCGGCGAACGCCCTCAGTTCGAAATCGTCGGAAACGCCACGCGGAATGCGCCGACCTTCGGCTTGTCCCACGTCACGACATACGGATGCGTCGGGTTCCGGTCGTAGAAATTCTGGTGATACGCCTCGGCCGGATAGAAGGCGCCGGTCTCAAGCTTCGTCACGATCGGGCCCGAGAAAGCGCGCGTCGCCCCCAGCTGTGCGATGTACGCGCGCGCGACCTTGGCCTGCGCGGGCGACTGCGGGAAGATCGCCGAGCGATAGCTGGTGCCGCTGTCGGGGCCCTGACGGTTCAGCGTCGTCGGGTCATGCGCGATCGAGAAATAGACGCGGAGCAGCGTGCCATAACTCACCACGCGGGGATCATAGGCGATCCGGATCGCTTCGGCATGACGAGTCGTCTCGGCAGAGACCTGATCATAGGTCGCGGTGGCCTTGGTGCCGCCCGCATAGCCGGTCGTGACGGCCTTCACGCCCTTCACATGCTCGAACACCGCCTCCATCGTCCAGAAACAGCCGCCGGCGAGCACCAGGGTCTGGATACCGGGCGCGGGCGGCAGGTCTGTCTTGACGGCGGGGATGACGACGGCGCGGGCGCCCTGCGCGGCACCAGTAGACAGGATCGCACCGGCGATACCGACGGCGACGAGCGTGGCGATGAGCGGCTTTTTCATGTTTAGATACATGGTGTTGCCCCTCCGCTTCGCCAAGCCGTGCGCGTGTTTATCGCGTGGTGGACGCGCCGTGTTCGAAATGGCTTGCAAAGGTCTGGCGGGCTTCGGCGGGCTGCAGTGCGAGCAAGCCGATGGCGCCGAGGACGAAACCGCCGCTGAACTGCCAGAAAAAACTCGACTTTACGATGCTGCGCATGATGCGATCCCAATGAAACCAAGTGATGACGCCAACCGGATAGGTCAGCATCAGCTACGGACCGGCATGTCGTAGAGATGCCGGCCAACCACAATGTCGTTTTTAGAAACTCTCGATTAACGCGGCGTGGCCAATGCATTCATCTCCCGGCAGGGTTGCCGGGAGATGTCGCCGCGTTTCCGAAATGTTGCTCGGCGGTGCTTTATCGCAGCGCGGCGCACGCCGTCTGGATGCGCGTGCACGCCTCGCGCAGCAGCGCGTCCGAGGTCGCGTAGCTGATCCGGAACGCCGGGCTGAGGCCGAACGCCGCGCCCTGCACCACCGCGACCTTGGCGTCGTCGAGCAGATAGCCGACCATCGCCTCGTCGGTGTCGATCAGGCGACCGTTCGGGGTCGTCTTGCCGATCAGCTCGGCGAACGACGGGTAGACGTAGAACGCCCCCTCCGGCGTCGGGCAGTGCATGCCGGGGATGTCGTTGAGCATCGATACGACCAGATCGCGACGGCCCTGGAACGCGGTGTTGCGCTCGGCGAGGAAGGACTGGTCGCCGTTCAATGCGGCGACGGCGGCGGCCTGCGCGATCGAGCACGGGTTCGAGGTCGACTGCGACTGGAGCTTGGCCATCGCCTTGATCAGCCACGTCGCGCCGCCCGCGTAACCGATCCGCCAGCCGGTCATCGCATAGGCCTTCGAACAGCCGTTGACGGTCAGCGTACGCTCGAACAGCTCGGGGCAGGCCTCGGCAATCGTCGCGAACTTGAAGCCGTCATAGACGATATGCTCGTACATATCGTCGGCGAAGATCCAGACGTGCGGATGCTTCGCCAGCACCGCGCCGAGCGCCTTCAGTTCGTCGATCGTATAGCCGGCGCCGGTCGGGTTCGACGGCGAGTTGAGGATCACCCACTTGGTCTTGGGCGTGATCGCTGCGTCGAGCGCTGCGGGATCGAGCTTGTAGCCGACCTCGGGGCCCGCCTTGACGATCACCGGCACGCCGCCGGCGAACTGCACGACGTCGGGATAGCTGACCCAATAGGGCGCGGGGATGACGACCTCGTCGCCCGGGTCGATCGTCGCGACCATCGCGTTGAACAAGGTGTGCTTGCCGCCGACGTTCACGCTGATCTGATCGGTGGTATAGGTCAGGCCATTGTCGCGCGCGAACTTGGCGACAATCGCCTGCTTCAGCTCGATCGTGCCGTCGACATTGGTATATTTGGTCTTGCCGTCGCGGATCGCCTGGATAGCGGCTTCCTTGACGAAATCAGGCGTGTCAAAATCGGGTTCGCCGGCACCAAGGCCGATCACGTCGACGCCTGCGCGCTTCAGTTCGAGAACGCGCGACGTGATCGCGAGCGTTGGCGAGGGGCTGATGCGGCCGAGCGCGGCGGATGCGTGCATGGTGTAACCTTTGCGGTTGTCCGCGAGCGTCGCCGCGGAAATCGCGCGGGCTATACGCCGGGGGTGGCCGATTTCGCAACCGCAACGATCGCCGGCATCAGGCCCCGGACTGCGTTTCCGATAAAGAAGCCGGCGGCAAGGTCGGCGCGGGTGAGCGGGGCTTCGGTCGCACGACCCGATTCGAGCAGTTCTGCGCGCAGGATGCCAGGGAGCAGGCCCGAACACTGGCTGGGCCGTAGCGGCGGCGTCACCAGGCACGGTCCACGCGGCACGAACAGCGACGTGAAGCTGCCTTCGGTCAGGAAGCCGTCGGCATCCTCGAACACGACCTCGAACGTCCCCGCATCGATGCGGGCGCGATCGTAGAAGCCGCGTGCGCTCGTCTTGTGGCGGAGGCGGAAGTCGGCGGGGGCGACCGGCAGCGGCACGATCGCGACGCTTGCCTGGGCGGGGGATTGCGGGAGCGGGCCGGACTCGATCGCGATCGCCCCCGACGGGCTGAGCAACAGGCGGACGCGGCGGTGCCCGCGCAACCGGAAGGTCGCGGCCTGGAGCTCGTTGCGCGCGGTGTGGCGGTCGAAGGTGAAGCCGAGCGCCCCCGCACTGGCCTTCATCCGCGCAAGATGCGCTTCGAGGCGAACCAGCCCGTCGTCGGGATCGAACGCCATCGTCTCGATCAGGTCGAAGGGGCGTTGGCCGGCGGTGACGAACGCGCCCTTGGCGTGGCATTCCGCCCACTCGGCATCGGCCACACTGTCGGCAACGATGCCCGAGCCCAGACTCATCGTCGCCGCACCGTGCTCGATCGCGATCGTCCGGATCGCGACGTTGAAGATCGCGTTGCCATTCGGATCGAAGCGGCCGATCGCGCCGGTGTAGATGCCGCGGGTGCGGGCGTGTTCGACCTCGGCGATGACCTCCATCGCGCGTTGCTTGGGGGCGCCGGTGATCGAGCCGCACGGGAACAGCGCGGCGAGCACGTCGACCGAGTCGCAATCGGGCTTGAGCGTGGCGGTGACGGTCGAGGTCATCTGGTGGACGGTCGGATAGGTCTCGACGGTGAACAGATCGGGGACTGCGACGTGGCCGGCGACTCGCGACAGATCGTTGCGCATCAGATCGACGATCATCAGGTTTTCGGCACGCTGCTTCGGGTCGGCAGCGAGCGCCTCGGCCAGCGCGCGGTCGATCTCGGGCGTATCGCCTCGCGATGCCGTTCCCTTCATCGGGCGGCAGGTGAGCGTGTCGCCGTCGAGCGCGAAGAACAGTTCGGGGGAGAGCGACAGGAAGCGTGTCTCGCCGGTGTCGATCAGCGCGCCATAGCCCGCGCCGGCCTGGCGGCGGAGCCGGGCGTAGAGCGCGAGCGGGTCGCCGACGAACGGCACGGTCGCGGCGAAGGTCAGGTTCGCTTGATAGATGTCGCCCGCCGCGATCAGGTCGAGCACGCGCGCCAGGCTGGCGTCGTAGGTCTCGCGATCGATCAGCGGCTGCGGCGCGCCGGTCCACGCGCCGGCGGGGTCCGGGAGCAAAGCGGCGACGCCCTGCGCAGCGCTCGTCTCGTATCCGGCGAACAGGCCGAACCAGAGCAACGGCGCCGCTCCGCGCACCTCCATCGGTTTGGACGCGAGCGCGGCGCCAGCTTCGTAGGAGAGATAGCCGGCGGCATGGAGCCCCTCCGCCCGGGCTGCGCGGAGAGCGTCGAGCGCGGGGCGGACCTCGGCGAGCGTGTCGGCGCGGACGATCCGGACGGGATCGCGGTACAGCCGCGCCGGAGCCCCGCCCTCGCGGGCGTCGTCGAGCAAAACGAAGGGCGCAGTCCACATCGTTGCGACTGTTGCACGGGGCGCGGGGCAAATCGCAAGCGGCGATTGCTCCAACCGATGCGCTATCCTATTTCGAGGCCATGACAAATCCTCCCCTCCGCGCCGCGATCGTCCCCGTCACGCCGATCCAGCAGAACTGCACGATTCTCTGGTGTACCGCGACGATGAAGGCGGCGGTGATCGATCCGGGCGGCGACCTGCCGCGGATCATGGCGGCGGTCGAACAGGCGGGCCTGACGGTCGAGAAGATCCTGCTGACGCATGGCCATATCGACCATGCCGGCGGCGCCAAGCGGCTGTCGAACGATTTGGGCGTGCCGATCGAAGGCCCGCACGAGGCGGATCGCTTCTGGTTGCAGCGGCTCGATCAGGATGGGCCGAAATACGGGATTTCCGGCGTGAATTTCGAGCCGGACCGGTGGCTGGTCGAAGGTGATACGGTGTCGGTCGGGGATCTGGTGCTCGATGTGTACGAGACGCCAGGGCATACCGAAGGGCATGTGATCTTCCACCACGCCCCGTCGAAGTTCGCGCAGGTCGGCGACGTGCTGTTCCAGGGATCGGTCGGGCGGTCGGACATGCCCGGCGGGAATCACCAAGTGCTGGTAAAGTCGATCGTCGAGAAATTGTGGCCATTGGGGAGCGATACGAGCTTCATTCCGGGGCACGGGCCGGCGAGCACGTTTGCGCATGAGCGGGCAACGAACATGTTCGTGAGCGATCGGGCTTTGGCGGCGTAGCTCCACCTGTTCCCCCGCGGAGGCGGGGTCCAGGGTATCAGGCGGTAGCGTTCGTGACCCTAGGCTCCCGCCTTCGCGGGAGAACAGGAAGGGGTAGGGACTCTCCCCTACCGCCCCACCCCGGCGAAGGCAGGGTTCAGGCGGGGAACGAAGATCGGCGGAGGTAGCGCTCCGTTACTGCAACCTCCCCAACTGGGCCCCGGCCTTCGCCGGGGTGATAGTGCGCGTGGGCTAGATCCTATTTCCGCTCGCCCGCCGTCTCGAGGCGTACCGACTTGAACTCGGACCCATCGCGCCATTCCGGCCACAACCGGCTGTTCGCGAGCTTCGTCCCGATCGTCTGGAACAGGCCCACATCCTGCGCGGCGCCGCGCAGATCCCAGTCCGGCCCCCACGCGTCGCACGTCTGGTGGTAGCATTTCATATAGCCGTCGAGCCACGCCTGCCCCGCAGTCCGCCCGCCGGTCACGAGATCGGGCGCACCGCTGATCGCCATCAGCAGCAGCGTTGGCACGCCGCGGCGCGCGACCGAGAAATGATCGGCGCGGTAGAACAGCCCGCGTTCGGGGAGCGCTTCGGGCGTTACCGCGCGACCCTGTGCCTTGGCGGCATCGCCGAGCATGTCCTCGAGGCTGTTCTGGCCTGCGCCGACGAGCATGACGTCCTTTGCCGGGCCCGCGGTCTGCAGGATGTCGAGCGTCAGGTTGGCGACCGTCTTGGCGGCGGGATAGACCGGGTTCACCGCATAGGTTTCCGAGCCGAGCAACCCGCGCTCCTCGCCACTCCACAGCGCGAAGACGAGGCTGCGGTCGGTCCGCGGTGCCTTGGCGAAGGTGCGCGCGAGTTCGAGCACGCCCGCTACGCCCAGCCCATCATCGTTGGCGCCGGGGCGGATCGTGCGGCCCTGCGCATCCGGCGCGCCGATCCCGTAGGCATCCCAGTGCGCGCCAAACATCACGACCTCGTCCGGGTGCCTGGTCCCCGGCAGCTTCGCCAGCACGTTGCGGCTCTCTGCAGTGTCGTGCCTGACCGGCAGGTCGGTGGTAAACGCCTGCTTGAGCGGCACCGGGCGGAAATCGCTGCGGCGTGCGGCCTTGCGCAAGTCTGCGAGGTCGAGGCCGGAGGCGGCGAACAGCCGAGTCGCGGCCCCTCCTTCGAGCCAGCCCTGGAGCATCACCCGTGTTTCGGGATCCTTCCGCACGATATCGTAATTCTCGCCGGCGGGCGCGGTCACTGTGTTCCAGCCATAGCCGGCCCCCGGCGTGTCGTGGACGATCAGCGCCGCGACGGCACCCCGCCTCGCCGCTTCCTCATATTTGTACGTCCAGCGGCCGTAATAGGTCATCCGGCGATCACCGAACTTGCCCTTCGAATCGTCGCCGGCAATCGCCTCGAAATCGGGATCGTTGACGAGGAAGACCGCGACCTTACCCTTGAGGTCGAGCCCCTTGAAGTCGTCCCAGCCGCGTTCGGGCGCGCTGACGCCGTAGCCGACGAACACCATCGGTGCGTTGGCGATGGCGACCCGGTCGACCCCGCGGACGGTGCTGAGATAGACGTCGCGGCCCTGCACCAGCGGCGTGGTGCCGACGCGCACGGTGCCGGTGCCCATGCGCGTGTGGACGAGCGGTACGGGCTGCGTCCAGCTGCCGTTCGGGCCGCCGGGCTGTGCCTTCATCGCCTTGAACTGCGCGATCAGCCAATCGATCGTCCTGGTCTCGCCCGGCGTGCCGGGGGCGCGGCCCTCGAACGAGTCGGACGCGAGCGTCTTCACGTCGGCGGACAGGCTCGCGGGCGCAATCTGCGCCGCGGCGGGTGCCGCGGCGAGCAGAGCCGCCGCCCCGAACAGACGACGCGCGCTCACGCCCGGTCACCCGATGGCACGACTTGGAACGTCTTGGCGGTCGGCACGGCGTTCGCCTGATACGCGATCGCCAGCGCCCAGCCGGCGAGCAGCGCCATCAGCGCCCAGGTCGCCAGTGCCCCGCCTGCACGCGGTACGCTGGATGTCGGCTGGTCCATCCCGAACGCGTGCGCGACGCGGGCGATCACGAACACCGCACCGGCGATCCACAACCATAGCGTCGACCCGCCCGCGAGTTCGATCAGGCCGAGCAGGATCAGGATGAACGGCGCATATTCGGTGAAGTTGGCATGCGCGCGCATCCGCCCCTGCAACAGCGCATCGCCGTTATCGCCCAGCAGCACCTTGTCCTTCACGCGGATCGGCACGATTCGGAAGGCGAGCCACAGATTGACGACGGCAGCAGCCGCTGCGATCGTCAGTGTCACGGGTAATATCACGGCGTTGCCCCTCGTTGGATGTCGACGGCGGTCCTGCCACCCGCGACCAATGGTTGCAACGCGAGGGCGAAAGCTTGCAACGCGGGACGAATTCGCTATAGCGCCACGCTTCGCGAGCGTCAGGCCGCATGGGTTGCTTCAGGCGGCCGGCATTCATGTCGGTCGCCGAGTTCCGTGTCCAGGCGTACTCGGAGCCCCGACCTTTAGATTGAACAAGGTGCCGAAATGGCCGTCCCCAAAAGAAAAACCTCGCCCTCCAAGCGCGGCATGCGCCGTGGCCACGACTCGCTCACGATCGCGTCGTTCCAGGAATGCCCCAACTGTGGCGAACTGAAGCGTCCGCACAACCTCTGCGGGTCGTGCGGTCACTATAACGGTCGTGAAATCCTCTCGATCGAGGGCTGAGGCTTCCGTCCGGAACCTCTAACTTGAACGAAGGATTGACGATGCCCGACAGCGGCTGGATCGCGGTCGATGCGATGGGTGGCGACGACGGGCTGGCAGTGATGCTCGCCGGCGTTGCGCGCGCGCGCCATCGATTCGAGGGCATGCGCTTCTTATTGGTCGGCGACGAAACTGCGATTCGTGAAGAGCTCAAGGCTCATCCGAACCTGTCGCAGAATTCCGAGATCGTCCACGCCCCCGAGGTCGTCGGCTCGAGCGAAAAGCCGAGCCAGGCGATCCGGCGGGCGAAGAAGACGTCGATGGGCATCGCGATCGACCTGGTGAAACAGGGTCGCGCCGCCGCCGCGGTGTCTTCGGGTAACACCGGCGCGCTGATGGCGATGGCGAAGCTGTCGCTGCGGATGCTGCCGGGTATCGACCGGCCGGCACTCGCGGCGCGTCTGCCGACCCTGGGCGATACCGACATGGTGATGCTCGACCTTGGTGCGAACACCGAGTGCGATGCGCGCAACCTCGTCCAGTTCGCGATCATGGGCGCCGCCTATGCGCGGACTGCTCTCGACATCCCGCACCCCCGCGTCGCACTGCTGAATATCGGCAGCGAGGACATGAAGGGTACCGACGAGATCCGCGACGCCGCCGCGCAGCTGCGCGCGACGCCGTCCGTCGACATGCAGTTCGAAGGCTTCATCGAGGGTGACCGGCTGTCGCGCGGTGAGGTCGACGTCGTGGTATGTGACGGCTTTTCGGGCAACATCGCGCTGAAGACCGCCGAGGGCACCGCGCGATTCGTCGCCGACCTGCTCAAGCGCGCGTTCCGCAGCTCGGTGCGCTCGAAGCTCGGCTTCCTGATCTCGAAGCCGGCGACCGAATTGCTGCGCGATCACCTCGATCCCAACAATCACAACGGCGCGGTCTTTCTCGGGCTCAACGGCATCGTCGTGAAGAGCCATGGCGGCGCCAACGAGCGCGGCGTCGCGACCGCTATCGGCAATGCCGCCAAGATGGTCCGCAACGACCTGGTACGGCGGATCGCCGACGATCTCGGCAATGTGGAGAAGGCGGCATGATCCGTTCGGTCGTCATCGGCACGGGCTCCGCCCTGCCCGTCCGTCGTGTCTCGAACGCCGAACTCACGGAGACCGTTGATACCAGCGACGAGTGGATCGTCGAGCGCACCGGCATCCGCTTCCGCCACATCGCCGGCGAAGGCGAGACGACCGCGACGCTGGCGGCCGATGCGTGCAAGGCCGCGCTGGTCGCAGCGGGGATCGACTCGCAGAGCATCGACCTGATCGTGCTCGCCACCGCGACTCCGGACCAGACGTTTCCGTCGAGCGCCACCAAGGTGCAGGCGATGCTCGGGATCGACGACTGCGTCGCGTTCGACGTCGCCGCGGTCTGCTCGGGCTTCCTCTACGCGGTCCAGGTCGTCGACAGCATGATCCGCAGCGGTGTCGCCAAGCGTGCGCTGGTGATCGGCGCGGAGACGTTCAGCCGCATCCTCGACTGGGAAGACCGGACGACCTGCGTGTTGTTCGGCGATGGCGCTGGCGCGATCGTGCTCGAGGCGCAGGATACCGCCGACGCGGACGGGCGCGGGATCCTGACGACCAAGCTGCACGCCGATGGCCGGCACAACGAGCTTCTCTACGTCGACGGCGGCGTCTCGACGACCGGCACTGTCGGCAAGCTGCGCATGAAGGGCCGCGAGGTCTTCCGTCATGCGGTGACTAACCTGGCATCCGTCATGACCGAGTCGCTGGCGATGGCCGGGCTCGACGCGAACCAGGTCGACTGGGTCGTGCCGCATCAGGCGAACGCCCGGATCCTGGACGCGACCGCGCGGAAACTCGGCCTTGCCCCCGCCAAGGTTGTCGTCACCGTCGACCAGCATGCCAACACGTCGGCTGCCTCCGTACCGCTCGCTCTGGACGTCGCGGTGCGCGACGGTCGCATTCGGGAAGGCCAGATCGTCGTGCTGGAGGCGATGGGCGGCGGTTTTACCTGGGGTGCTGCGGTTATCCGCTTCTAATCCTGCCACAAACCAATCGATTCGCTTGTAGAACAAAAGTTCTTCCGGTCGCGTTCCAGCTTGTGTAGGAGGGGCGCCGAGACTGGGAGCTTGTGAATGACGATGACCGGTACTTTGACGCGGGCCGATTTGGCCGAGTCCCTCCACCGCGAGGTTGGATTGTCGCGTTCGGACTCATCGAAGATCGTCGAACAGATCCTCGCCGAGATGTGCGGCGCGCTGTCCGAAGGCGAGAACGTCAAGATCTCCGGGTTCGGGACGTTCGTGCTGCGCGACAAGGGCGAGCGCGTGGGCCGCAATCCGAAGACCGGCATCGAAGTGCCGATCGCGCCCCGCCGTGTCCTGACGTTCCGCGCAAGCCAGATGATGCGTGAGCGCATCGTCGGTGCCGACTAATCCAGCAATGCCCGACGGTGACGATGATTCCCCTGCCGACCCTACAGGCGACAGCGGTCAAAATACCAATCTTGTCTTAGCCAGCGACGGGGACGCTCCGTCGGCATCCGTTCCTGGCAAAACTCCCGTTTCAGGCAAGACTGGCGCGGCGTTTCGAACGATCGGCGAGCTGTCACGCGAGACCGGCCTGCCACAGCATATCCTGCGATATTGGGAGACCCGGTTTCCGCAGCTGCGCCCCCTGCAACGCGCGGGCAATCGACGCTATTACCGTGCCGAGGATGCGGTACTGGTCCGGCGGATCGATACGCTGCTCAATCGCGAAGGCTATACCGTCCGCGGCGTGCAGCAATTGCTTGCCGCTGAAAAGACACCGGTCGCCACGACCGAGGCGATCGAGCCCATGATCCCTGCCCTCCGTGCGATCCGCGCGCTTCTGGCAGACGCATTGGTCGAGGACGGCCGGCGCGCCTGACGCGCTGTCGGTAAAAGGGAAAGGGGAAGAACGATGCCCTCCCCTCGCCGATCTTAACCCTCGCTGCCGAGCGTCTTCTTGGCCGCGTCGAGTGCTGCCTTGCCGCCCTTGCGGACGGTCTTCACCGCGTCTTCCGATGCCTTCTCGATCGTCGTGCCGGCCTTACGACCGAGCCCGATCGACTTCGCCATCGCACGACGCGCTTCCGAATAGGTCGCGGCGACCATCGGATAGTCGGCCTTCAGGTTGAAGCGCTCGCGATACTGTTCCGGCGTCATGCCGTTGGTCGACAGGTGGCGACGCAGCGTCTTGTACTTCTTGCCGTCGAGCATCGAGATGATGTGATCCGGCGACGCGAGCGACTTGCGGACCGAAACGGCCGGCTCCGACGCAGGCATCGCAGCAGTCTCGGGTTCGGCATCGCCATTACCGACAAGCTTCTCGACCGCAGCGTGCATCGCGACGAGGAACGTGGGTACGTCGTCTGCGGCGGTGCGCGTATTGGGGTTCGCAAGCCATGCTGCCGTCAGTTCGGCGGCAAGCTCGACCGTATTGATTGTATCAGTCACACTAGGTCCTTGAATTCGTAATGCACCCCTGCGAGCAGGCGCCTACAGCTTTTGGCTGCAAATGAACACCAGGTGTTTACCATACGCCTATTATTACGTTTTGTTCATTCACGCCGCAAATGTCAGTGAGCGGCCCGATGTGCTTTGATGTCACGCCGCAGATAGCCAGACTTTGGCTAACAGGATGTCCGCATCGAAGAACGCAAAGTCCCAATGCAGACGTCCATGACAAACATTATGGATCCTTGGCTTTCCGATCGGTACGCCATCGAACGATCGCCAATCCGGTGACTGATACTCAAGCCGGAAACGGCTTATCGTCGCCGCTACTTTGTTACTCCGACATTCATGTCGCGATGCCCCGAACATGCGTTGCACAACCGCCTTGCCGGCGAGATCAGCGACCTTTGATGCGCATGTCGCACGCGGCAGAAACTTGTTCCGTCTGCCGCACGCGTCATCATGCGTCGACCCGCGGTATGAGACGGGGCGACCCGCACCAGAAGTCGCCGCGGCGCAATTCGCCATCGTTAGTCGCTACGGTGGCAAGCACTTGCCTAGGAACGGTCCCTGGCTCAGCATCTTGCATGAACGGCTGCACACCCTGCCGAAGCGCCTTCACCCGGCCGCCTACGAAAGGGCCAAAGCAGCATGTGGCGCAGCGGGCACCCATATCCTAGAATCGAACATCGGAGCGATTGGATTTCGAAGCCACCTCCGTCGCACGCCGAACAAGCAAAGCGCCTTATGAAGTGCAAGAAAGGGACGGATGCGAAGATGATCGGGGGCAGCCTATCAGAGAGCGTTAGAAGCCTAGCAGCCGGCGGAGGGCTGATCGTGCTGGTGGCAATCGCTGGCTGCGGCTCGCCCGAAGACGCCCGTGCAAACAGAAGAATGCCTGGTTCCGCACCGGCTGGAACGGCAACGGTCGCGTCAGTCCCGGTTACCGCGAACGCAGCCGGCGCAGACGCCCCCGTTCGCTCGACCACGGCCGTTGTCGTCGTCGGCGATACGCTGTGCCAAGTCGGTGAGATGCGCCTCTTCTCCTGCGAGATCGGTGCCAAGCGCGTGTCGGTGTGCGGCGGTGGCTCGGGTGCGGTCTATCGCTACGGAACGCCCAGCAAGGTGGAGCTTAGCTCGCATAACCTGACCTTCGCCAAGCGGAGCTATTCGGGTGGCGGAGAATCGCAGATCACTGCTAAAAACGATGATTACACCTACACCGTGTTCGATAGCACAGTGAGAACCTCCTTCGGTGAGGGCGCTAACAACCCGGCATTTTCGAGCGGACTGATCATGGCGCGCGGGGAACGCGTCATTGCATCGAAAATGTGCAACCGCGAATCCTCGGTGGAAGCGCCCGCGGAAAGGGCGCTGCCGACTGGCAACTTCATCAGACGGATCGCGAAGATCGTGCCGACCAGGATCGCGAGATAGCCGATCTGTCGTACGACGCTTCCGTCGCCGCCCTCGACGTTGGTCATGATCGGGCCGAGCATCACCAGGGAAATCAGCGCGATGATCGCGATCCGCAGCGGCATCAGTCGGTCACCGACGCTTCTGAGCACCGGCGCGTCGTCGTCCGCAGCGCCCTCGCCGAGTTTGGCCAGCCAGTCGCTGCCCGAGTAGGATCCCGGTTTGGCCCCTGGTTTGGATAGGGCGTGCGCGGTCCTCCCAATGCCACTGGAGCGGTTCGCGCGGTCGGATCGGTTCACGCCGTTGGGTCCTGAAAGCATGCGGAAACTCAATCGATAGGATGCATCGCAGGTACGACGCGTGCCGGACAGGTTGCGCGATAGCGATCGACGCGGCCGACGATATGCACGCGACCGTTCCTCCAATTCTATCCGCCGCGACGACAGGCGTCGACCATCCGAGACCGGCGATATCTGCCTCATGCCTGTTGTTTGCAGGATCGAGAACTTTGATCTGGAGCAGTCGAAATGATCGGATCATCAGGCACAAACGCTGCCAAGGTCGATTTTTACAATTTAATGGGCTGAAACCGTCTTTGGATGGTTGAACCCGCTGTGACACGCCGTTACGGGGTCCGCAGACAATGGAGTATACTATGGCCGAAGATACCACTGACCTGAATGCCGTCGAGCTGGCAACAGAACCTACGATCGCCTGGCTCGGCAACCCGAATACGCGGAGTTCGGCTGATGACGTTCCCGCGTTTCTCGGCAAAATGCATGAGACCGTCGCGACGTTGCTCGGCACCACGACCGAGGCTGCTCCGGTCGAAGCTGCGACCGAATACACGCCTGCCGTAACGGCACGCAAATCGCTCGCGTCGAAGGATCACATCATATCGATGATCGACGGCAAGTCGTACAAGACTTTGCGCCGTCACCTCGCGACGCACGGCATGACTCCTGCCGAATACCGCGAACGTTATGGCCTGAAGCCCGATTACCCGATGGTCGCCGAAAACTACTCGGAAAGCCGTCGCGCGATGGCGAAGAAGATCGGCCTCGTTCGCAAGCCTGGTCCGCGCAAGACCGACTCGGCGCCTGCCCAGGCGACGACGCGCAAGCGCAAGACGGACATCGCCGCCGCCGCTGAATAAGCGACGCCGCGAGGACCGACAAAAGGACCGGCGTCTCGCGACGCCGGTCCTTTTGTCGGTGCCGCCGAGCGCTGAGTCGTTACGTTGCGACCGTCACTTGGCGACCATCACTTCGCGAAGAGCCCGCGGCGGTAGAGCAATGTGATCGCGACGCGGCGGTTGCGCGGGTCCGCGGGATCCTTGACGATCAGTGGCTCCCGATCGGCGACGCCTTCGATCCGCTCGAACCGTTCCTCCGGCGTGCCACCCGACAACAACCGTCGCCGCGTCGCCTCGGCGCGGCCTGAGGACAGCATCCAGTTGTTCATCGCGCGCGGATCGCCGTACGGTACGCTGTCGGTATGCCCGCGGATCATGATCGGGTTCCGCATGCCCTGCACCGAGCCGGCGATCATGCCGATCAGTGCCGACGCCTCGGGATCGAGCGCGGTCGTACCCAGCGCGAACATCGAATAGTTGGCGTCGTCGACCAGGTCGATCCGCATCCCGTCCTGCGTCGGCAAGAACCGGACATGGTTCTGCAATCGTGACAATCTGGCGTTCCCCGCGATCTGGCCAAGCACGCGCCGACGCAGCGCCGCGAAGTTCTTGCGGTCTTCCTTGGTCAGCGCGTCGCGGCTTTTCAACGACCCCTTGGGCCCCGTCCCTGCCGACGGACCGCCGAGCCCGGCATCGGGGATCGCCAGTTGCGCCATGCTGGTCTGGCCGGGCTTGGGACCGATGCGGTTCTTGTCGAGGATCGATTCACCGCCGAACAGCCCGCCGCCGCCGATCCCGAGCGAGCGCGTGTTGAGGATGGTCGGAGCGAAGTAATCCGCAATGCCCTTGCGCTGTTTCTCGGTGGTCGCGCCGACGATCCACAGCAGCAGGAAGAACGCCATCATTGCCGTGACGAAATCGGCATAGGCGACTTTCCACGCGCCACCGTGATGGCCGCCATGCGCCTCGATATAGATCTTCTTGACGATGACCTTGGGCGGCTGGTTCGTACCGTGAGGCGCGCGGGCGGCCACCGGGTTACTTCCCGCGAAGCCCGTCGAAGACTTCGGCGAAGCCCGGCTGGTTCTTGTGCGCGATGCCCGAGCGCGCGGCCTCGATCACCAGCGGCTGCGGATGGCCGTGCAGCGAGGCAATGATGATCTGCTTCACCACGTCGTAGATCGACGCATCGGCATCGAGCACCTGCTTCAACCGGTTCGCGAGCGGCGCGACGATTCCGTACGCCAGCAGCACGCCCATGAACGTGCCGACCAGCGCCGAGCCGATCATCGCGCCCAAAATCGACGGTGGCTTGTCGATCGAGCCCATCGTCTTCACCACGCCGAGCACCGCCGCGACGATACCCAGCGCGGGCAACGCGTCGGCGAGGCTCGCGAGCGTGCCGTGCGCGGCCTCCTCCTCGTGGTGATGCGTCTTGATCGAGTGGTCCATCACCTCCTCGACCGCGTGCACGTCGAGCGTGCCCGACGACACCACGACCAGGCGCAGCGTGTCGGCGATCAGGTTGACGAGCGCCTTGTCCTTCAGGAGCTTGGGATATTCGGCGAACACCGCGGACGACTGCGGATCCTCGACATGCGGCTCGAGCGCGATCGGGCCGTCCATCCGCAGCATCTTCATCAGCTTGCTGACGAGGAAGATGACGTCGAGATAGTCCTGTTTCTTGTATTTCGGGCCCTTGAAGACCTTGCCGAGGCCAGCGCCGAGACCTTTCAGCTCCTTGCCCGAATTGCCGATGATCAGCGCGCCGGCGGCGGCCCCGCCGATGATCAGCATCTCGTGCGGAATGGCCTCCATGACGGGGCCGAGCGCGCCGCCGGTGAAGGCGAATCCGCCGAACACCATGACGAGCAGGACGACGATGCCGATAACCGGAAACATGGTGTTCGAAATTCCCCCTGGACCGATTACGGCGGTAGCGTAGCGCGAGCGTTAACCGGATTTGGTAGCCAAGCCGTTACCAGCCGGCCCGCTCAGCGCAGATAATCGAACAGCGACAGCGCCGAGAGCTTGGAAAAGCTCGCCTGCGTGGCCGACAGGATCGTCATCGTCTTCTGCAGCTCGACCACGGTGGTGGTGAGGTCGGTATCCTCGAGCCCGGACCGGGTCGCCTCGCGGTCTGCTGCGACATCGGTCAGCCGGGTCGTCTCCAGATCGACCCGGACGGCGCGCGCGCCGAGCGACGCCTGGACGGTCGACACCTGGTCCGCCGCGGCGCCGAGATCGGCGAGCGACGTACCGAGCGAACCCGCGGTGAAATCGTCCGATTGCAGCACGGCGGCGATCGCGGACAGCATCGCGAGCGTGTTGGTGCCGCCCTCGATGCTGCCATCAGCCTTGGTCGTGCCGCCGACGGTGAAGATGCGCGCGGCGGTCTCGTTCGCCTGGACGCTCTGGCCGTCGCCGATCGGAATCGCCGACACCGGCTTGGCGGCGAGCGCGTAGGTGCCGTCAACCGCGACCGCGGGCGCGCCGTCACCGCCTCCGAACAGCGCCTGCCCGCGCGCGTCCTTGGCGTTGGCGAGATTGGTCAGCGTCGCGACGATCCCGGCGATCTGCTCGCCGATCGCCTTGCGGTTTGCCGCGTTCAGCGTGCCGGTCTTTGCCTGCGTCACCAGCTCGGTCGCGCTCTGCAGCTGGTCGGTAATCGCGGAAAGGCTGGTGTCGCCCTGCTTCAGAATGGATTCGGCGGTGCCTAGATTGGCGACATAGGCCTTGTCGTTGACGGTATCGCGCTTCAGCCCAGCGAGGCGCTGGTAGGCGGCACTGTCGGAGGACGGTGCCGATAATCTGGTGCCGGTCGAGATCTGCGTCTGCAACTGGTCCGTCTTCGCCCCAAGCGACGACATCGACGCTGCTGCGCGGTCGTAGAATAGGCTGGTCGCGATCTGCATGGGCGTTACCGTAGATCGAGGATGGTCTGGAGCGTGTCGCGCGCGGTCTGGATCACGCGGCTCGACGCTTGATAGGCCTGCTGGAAGCGCAGCAGGTCGACCGCTTCGCTATCGAGATCGACACCCGAGGCGGACGCGAGCGCACTGACCGCGCCGTCGCGGATCGCGCCCTGGGCATCGGCGACGACCTTGCGCTGTTCGAGCGCGGCGGCGTTGCCGGCGATCAACGTCGTGGTGCGCCTCTCGAACGCGCCGCTAGTGCGGACCGCCTGCAACGCGGCAAGGTTGGACGCATCGCGCGGGCCGCCAGTGGAGCCCGCCGCGGCGATTTCGCGCGGGTCGGTCAGCGAGACCGCAATGTCGGTCGGCGTGGCGCCGGTCGCGAACAGCGGCGCGCCGGCGGTGCCGTTCAGGTCGCGGCCCTGCGCCTGGACCGCATTGACCTTCGCGGTGAAGTCGCTGGCGATGGCGTTGAGCGATCCGCGCGCGGCGGCGAGACGCTGTGCCCCTTCCGCGAAGCCGGCCAGGGCGCCGCCGGTCGGCGACACGGCCGATGCACCGCCCACGCCGGTCACTGCGAACTGCACCGCGCCTTCGCCGTTCCGAGCGTAGGAGATCTGCTCGCTCGAGCCGCCTGCGACGAACACCGCGCCGGTCGCGCCGCCGAGCCGGACGGTGGTCCGCCCGAGCGTATCGAACGACGTGGTGATGTCGGCGATCGTGCTCATCTGTTCGAGCATCTGGTCGCGCTGGTCGGCGAGCTGCGCGGCGATCGACGATCCCGGCTGGGTCCGCGCGATGCCGTCGTTGATCCTGGCGAGCGCGGTGCCGAGTGCGTTGAACGACTGCACCGCCTGCGACGCGGTCGAATCGAGATCGGCGGTCGCGGTGTCGAGCGCGCGCCCGGTTGCGGTGAACGCGGCGGCAGCCGTCCCGGCCGCTTCGAGCATGACGGCGCGCGCCGGCTCCGACGAGGGATCGGCGGCAAGTTTCTGTGCGGCCGTGAAGAAGCCGGTGATGCGGTCGCCAAGCTGGTTGTCGCCGAGCGCCGTCTCGATCCGGTTCATCCAGGTGATGCCGGCTTCGGTCTTGGCGAGATCGGTGCCGGCCGTGCGGACCGCTTGCGACCGGTAGGCGTCGGCGCTGCGGCCGATGCCGGTCACGGTGACGCCGCTGCTGCTGAGCGCGTTGCGCGCGTTCAGCCCGCCACCGACCGATGAGACTTCGGCGAGCGTCGTCGTCCGCCGGGTATAGCCCGCGGTGCCCGTGTTCGCGATGTTCTCCGACACCGTCGACAGCGCGGTCTGGTACGCGCGCACGCCCGAGGCGCCGATCGAGAGGAGATCGCTCATGGTGGCGAGCCTGCCGCGGCCTGGTTAAGATCGGATTGAGACTTGGCGAGAAAATCGGTCATCGCCTTGCCGATGCCGAGCGGCGTGTGCTCGGCCATCGACTTCGCGATCAGCCCGTCCTGCATGTCGGTGAAGGTGTCGATCGCCTTCGAACCGAACAATGGATCGCTGAGCTTCGCCTGCCGCATGCTTTTCAGCATCATGCCGGTGAAGACCGCCTCGAACTTCTCGCCCGCCTTGTCGAGATTGTCCTTCGACTTGAGCCGGCTCGTATCGGTCGAGATTCCCGTCGTGGCTGCGGGTGCCGAGATCGGGCTCACAGGACGATCAACTCGGCCTTGAGCGCGCCGGCTTCCTTCAGCGCCTCGAGGATCGCGACAAGGTCAGCCGGAGAGGCGCCGATCGCGTTGACCGCCTTGACGATGTCGGCGAGCTTGGGGCCGGGCGCGAGCAGGAACATCGGGCGACGCTCCTCCTCGACCGCAACCGCGCTGTTCGGCGTGACGACGGTCTGGCCACCGCTGAACGGGGCTGGCTGGCTGACCTGCGGCTTCTCGTCGATCCGCACCGTCATCTTGCCGTGGGTGATCGCCGCCGGCCCGACGCGGACCGCCGAGTTGATGACGACCGTCCCGGTGCGCGCGTTGACGATCACCTTGGCGGACGGCTCGGCGGAAACGACGTCGAGATTCTCGATCGTCGACATGAGGGTCGCACGGATGTCGGCGCCGATCGGCGCACGCACCGCGACCGACACTGCGTCGATCGCCTGCGCGCTGCCGAAGCCCAATTTCGAGTTTATCGCGCCGGCGACGTTCTGCGCGGTGGTGAAGTCGGCGCGCACGAGATTGAAGGTCAGCGTCGGCGCGCTGTCGAACCCGGTCGCGACCGCGCGCTCGACGGTGGCGCCTTCGGGAATGCGGCCGGTCGAGGGAACGTTGACGACGATCTTCGACCCGTCCGCGCCTTCTGCCCCCAGCCCGCCGACCGCGAGGTTGCCCTGCGCCATCGCGTAGATCTGGTTATCCGCGCCGAGCAACGGGGTCATGATCAGGCTGCCGCCACGAAGCGATTTGGCCTTGCCCATCGACGCGACCGTGATGTCCAGCCGCTGGCCGGGCTTGGCGAACGGCGGCAGTTCGGCAGTGATCATCACGACCGCGGCGTTCTTCATGCCGGGGTTCGCGTTCGGCGGCAGCTGCAGGCCGAAGCGCGAGACGACCGCCTTCAACGACTGCACGGTGTATTCGAGATTGTCGTCGCCGGTGCCGGGCAGGCCGACGACGATGCCGTAGCCGGTGAGCTGGTTCGACCGGATCCCCTGGAACCCGCCCAGGTCCTTGATCCGGTCGGCGGAGGCCGGCGCGGCGATGAGGAGCGATACCAGCGCGAGCACCACCCATCCTGCCGTTCGTATCGAGTAGAGACCGAGCGTGTCGAGGGCTCGTATCAAGATACAGGTCCCTCGATACGCCATCTCGACAAGCTCGGCGGCTACTCGGGACGAACGGAATTTCGGGCGGAATGTGCGCGCGCGCATGAGCATTACCATCAAAACGGGCTGACGACGGAGAAGAAGCGGCCGAGCCACCCCTGGCGGCCGGCGCGGGCGACGTCGCCCTTGCCGGTGTACGAGATCTGCGCATCGGCCACGCGCGTCGACAGCACGCGGTTGTCGCGGTCGACGTCGGCGGTGCGGACCAGGCCCTTGATCTTCAGGAACTCGTCGCCGCGGTTGAGCGTCACGCGCTTCTGGCCCTGCACGAGCATCGTACCGTTGGGATAAACCGCCGCCACCGTCACGCTGACCTCGCCCGACAGCGAGTTCGCCTGGTCGGCGGCGCCGGTGCCGTTGAAGGTCCGCCCGCCGCTGATCGTCGCGTCGGTCCTGCCGAACAGGTTGAGCGCGCCGGTGGTCGGCGGCGTGATGCTGCCCGAACCGTTGCTGTCCAGTTTCGAGCCCGACGATTTCGAGGCCGCCGTGCGCTCGACCAGCACGATCGTCAGCGGATCGCCGACCTTCCGCGCGCGCCAGCCTTCATAGAGCGCGGCGTAGCCGTCCTGCGCCTGGAAGATCGAGCCGGTCGCGACGACGGGTACCGGCTGAACCGGCAAGGGACGCGCGACCGAAAAATCCTCGGGCGGCGCCTTCTTGCCGAAGAGGCTCGCCTCCGCGGACGACGCGCCAAGCCCTGCGATGACGAGCGTGCCGGCGATTGCGGCGATCTGGGCGGTGCGCATCACAGGTTCTGGTTGACGTATTTGAGCATGTCGTCGGTCGCCGAGATCATCTTCGAATTGACCTCGTACGCGCGCTGCGTCTCGATCATGTCGACCAGTTCCTCGACGACGTTGACGTTCGACGCCTCGAGCATGCCCTGCTTGATGCCGCCACGACCGTCCTGCCCCGCGATGCCGACATTCGCCGCGCCGCTCGCCGCGGTCTCGACCAGGTAATTGTCGCCCGTCGCCTGGAGGCCTGCGCCGTTCGGGAAGCTGGCGACCTGGATCTGGCCGATCTGCGATGCTTCGGTCTGGCCGGGCACGGTCGCCGAGACCGTGCCGTCGCGGCCGATCGTGATCCCGGTCGTCCCCTCGGGGACGGTGATGCCGGGCTGCACCTGATAGCCTTCGCTGGTGACCAGCAGGCCCTCGGCCGAGCGCGAGAAATTGCCGGCGCGGGTGTAGCCGAGCGTACCGCCGGGCATCTGCACCTGGAAATAGCCGTCGCCGTCGAGCGCGAGGTCGAGGCTGTTGCCGGTCGTCTGCATCGCGCCCTGCGTATCCATCCGCGCGGTGCCCTGGATACGGACGCCGGTGCCGAGGTTCAGCCCGGTCGCGTATTTCGTCTCGGCAGTGCTCTGCGTGCCGGGCGTCGTGACGGTCTGGTAGGCGAGCGTCTCGAACGCGGCGCGATCCTTCTTGAACCCCGTCGTGTTCACGTTGGCGAGATTGTTCGAGATGACGCGCATGCGCATGTCCTGGGCGTCGAGCCCGGTGCGCGCGATATGCATGGCTGCGGATGACATCGGTCTGTTTCCTCTAGCTCGGCAGGCGCATCAGCGATGCACCGCTTTCGTCGATTTCCTTGGCGGATTTCATCATGTTGGCCTGGACTTCGTAGCTGCGCTGGTTCTCGATCATGTCGACCAGCGCCTGAGTCATGTTGACGTTGGATCCCTCGACCGCGCCGCCCTGGACCCTGGCATCCAGGTCCTCGGGCAGCGCCCCCCCGCCGCGGACGCGCAGCAAATTGTCGAGGCCCTTGACCGTGTCCGAGCCCTTGGTGTCGGCGAGCTTGAGCTTGTCGATCACCTGCGGCGCGTTGGCGTCGCCACCCTGCGGCACGATCGAGATGGTCCCATCGGCGGCGATCGTCAGCGACTGGTAGGGCGGCAAGGTGATCGGCCCCCCCGAGCCGATCACCGGATGCCCGTCGCCAGTCTGCAACACGCCCGATGGCGCCACTTCCAGATCACCGCGGCGGGTATAGGCCTCGGAGCCATCCGACGCCTGCACCGCCAGCCAGGCCGTGGTGCCGGTAATCGCGACGTCGAGCGGACGCCCGGTCAGCTGGATCGCGCCGGGCGACCGATCGGCATCGGTCACCTCCTCCGAGGTCGGCGCGCGCGCCTCGATCGTGGTGCCATCACCCTTCAGGTTCAGCCGGTCGAACACCACGCGATCGGCGCGGAATCCGGTGGTCGACGCGTTCGCCATGTTGTTGGCGATCGCCGCCTGCGCCGCCATGTGCGCGCGCAGGCCCGTCGCCGCGGTGTAGACCAGCTTGTCCATTCAGGGTCCCCTGCTCGCCTGCGCTTAGCTGCGGATGTTGAAGATGGTTTCGGAGATCTGGTTGGCGGTATCGAGCGCCTTCGAGTTCGCCTGGAAATTGCGCTGTGCCGCGATCAGGTTGACCAGCTCCTCGGTGATATCGACGTTCGATCCCTCGATCGTTCCGGACAT
Source organism: Sphingomonas sp. HMP9 (assembly GCF_013374115.1). Classification (NCBI taxonomy): domain Bacteria; kingdom Pseudomonadati; phylum Pseudomonadota; class Alphaproteobacteria; order Sphingomonadales; family Sphingomonadaceae; genus Sphingomonas; species Sphingomonas sp. HMP9. The sequence continues at coordinate 2,486,673 of NZ_AP022673.1, forward strand.
CAGCTTGCCGAAGCCGTTGGTGTCCGCCGAACCGAGCTTGGCCTCGCCCGAGATGCCGGTCGACGACCAATAGCTGCTGCCCAGCTGGCGCAGACCCTCGGGATTGGAGAAGTTGGCGAGCATCACCTGCCCCAGCACCTGCGTGTCGCCGTTCGAGAAGCTGGCGTTGACCATGCCCTTCTCGTCGACGGCGACGCCCTGGATCTGGCCGACCGCCTTGCCGTCCTGCGACCGCGAGGCGACGTTGAACGCGCTCGACACTTGCGTCGTACCGGCACCCAGGGTGAAGTCGATCTGCTGCGGATCGGTCGAGTTCGCAGTGGTGAACTCGTCATATTTGATGGTCGCAGCGGGCGCGGTCATCTTGCCCGTCGCGTCGAACGTCATCGCCGTGCCCTTGGCACCCGCGGTCGTCAGTTCCTTGTCGCCGACGAAGCTGTGGACTTCCCAGCCGCTGGTCGCGTTGGCGTCGGTCGGGGCTGAGATGCGCTTGAAATAATTGGTCAGCGTCATCGCGTTGCCCGACACATCATAGACGGTGGTCTGCGCGGACTGGTTGTAGCTCGACGGATCGAACCGGTCGAACGTCGCCGTCGGCGGGACCGCCGAGTTCGCGTTGAGGTTCAGCGTCATCGTGACCGCCCTGGTCGGCACCGGCGTACCGCTCGTCTCGGGCAGGCGCAGGCTCAGCGCGGAATCGACGCCGGTCGCCACGACCGTGCCCGAGCCGTCGACCGGGAACACCTGCAGGTGCGACCCCTGCGAATCGACCACGTAGCGGTTCGAATCGACCAGGAAGCCGCCGTTGCGCGTGTAGTTCACGGTCGCCGATTCCGCGTTCGGCTTGACCGCGAAGAAGCCGTCGCCCGACACCGCGAGATCGAGGCTGTTCGACGACTGGATCAAATTCCCTTGCGAGAATTGCTGGCGGTTGGCCTTCACGACCGTACCCGAGCCGATCTGCTGCGACGGCGCCTGCGACACGCTCGACGCGATCACGTCGGCGAATTCGGTGCGGCTCTTCTTGAAGCCGTTGGTCGCAACGTTCGCGAGGTTGTGCGAGATCGTCGACATCTCGGTCTGAGACGCCTGCAGCCCGGAGAGCGAAGTGTAGAAGGACATGGCGGTTTAGCTCCTGGAAACTCTGGGTTCAGCCGATCTGGCGGACGGCGGTGGCGGGGATTTCGCCGAGGCCGGGAAGCGTGAGGATGGCGGCGCCGGTGGTGGTCGACACCGACTGGACCGGCGCCCAGACCAGGCCCGTCGCGGCGACCGTGGTGCCGGTGTTCTGCGCGGCGACCGCGACGGTGAACGGGCCGCTGCCGGCGTCCGCACCCGCGCTGTCCTTGCCGTCCCAGTCGTAGCCGATCGTGCCCTTGGCCTGCTTGCCGAGCGACATGGTCTTCAGGACCGCGCCGTTCGCATCGCTGATCGTGACGTTGACGTCGGTCGCGGCGCCGGCCAGCTCGACCGACCCGGCGATGCCACCGGCCGCGCGACCATAGGCAACGCTGCCCGCGGTCAGGACGGTCTTGCCGACATAGCCCATCGCTTCGCTGGTGCTGGTGACGCCGAGCTTGTCGGCGATCGCCTTCATCGTCGTGTTCATCTCGGAGATGCCCGAGGTGGTCGAGATCTGCGCCATCTGCGCGACCATCTGGGTGTTATCGACCGGGTTGAACGGGTCCTGGTTCTGCATCTGCGCGGTCATCAGCTTCAGGAAGTCGGACTGGCCGAGCGCGCTGGACGACTTGGTCGTGGTTGCCGCGGCGGCCGACGAGGAGCGCGTGATGCCGAGGTTGGACAGCGTGGTATCGAAGGAGGTTGCCATGATCAGCGGCCTAGCTTGAGGGTATCGATGATGAGCGACTTGGCCGTGTTCATCACTTCGATGTTGTTCTGGTAGCTGCGCGCGGTCTCCATCATGTCGACCAACTCGCGGGTTTCATCGACCGCCGCCTCGAAGATGTTGCCATCCTTGTCGGCCATCGGATTGTCGGGATCGTAGCGCTTGGTCGGCGCATCGCCTGCAGTGACGACGCGCTCGACATCGACCGTCGACATGCCGCTCAGCCTGTCGAAGCTGGTGCGGAACACCGGCTTCATCGTCTTGTACGCGGTCTCCGCGGACCCGGTCGTGCCGCCGGCATTGGCGAGGTTCGACGCGGTCGTATTCATCCGGACGAGCTGCGCGGACATCGCGCGCCCTGCCACCTGGAAGATCGTCATGGGCTGATTGGACATCTTATTCCCCCTTCAGCGCGCGCGTGATCTGGCCGATCCGCCCGTTCAGGAACGACAGCGTCGTCTGATACTGGACGGCGTTTTCGGCGAAGGCGGTCTGCTCCTGGCTCAGCTCGACGGTGTTGCCGTCCATCGAGGTCTGCGTCGGGATACGGTATTTGGTTGCAGCGCTGGTGCTGCCATCATTCTCGACCGACGCGAGCGCGGCCTGGAAATCGATGTCGCGCGCCTTGAAGCCGGGCGTCGAGGCGTTGGCGATGTTCGACGCCAGCACACCCATGCGCTGCGAGCGCACCTCGAGTGCTGCCCCATGAACCCCGAAAAGCGTGTCGCCTGACACAAGCCCGTCTCCTGGCGCACCCATTGCGCAACCGGACATAAGCAATGGCCGTGCCAGTTTGCGCGGCAAGGGCGGGGGATGGTGGTTTGCCGGGCGGCGGCAGGTGGGCGGCAAGGCGAACGGCAAGCGATTGCCGGTGCGGCAGGGGTGAGCGGCAATCGGGCTGCCGGTTGGCTGGGTCAGGGTGGCAAACCGGATTGGGGGCCCTCACTGCCACGATGTGTCCTCGCGAAGGCGAGGACCCAGACTGGGCTCCCGCCTTCGCGGGAGAACATGGAGGCGAGGGTATCGCTCACTCACCGCCACCACCCCGGCGGAGGCCGGGGTCCAGTTGGAGAGGTTACAGTGACGACGCGCACCCTCGGTAAGCAACGTTTCCCAACTGGGGCCCGGCCCCCGCCGGGGAGGTGCGTTTGTAGAGGGATTGAGAGCTCCCACCACTCCGTCACCCCGGATCTGTTCCGGGGTCCACCGTTCCGCAACCTCGACACCGTTGAGTACGTGGCACGGTGGATACCGGAACAGGTTGGGCATGACGGGGCGCCCAACAAACCAATATGGCCCGTCCCTTGCATCACCCCACGCACATGATAACGCTCGCCCAATTCCTCGACCCCGCAGCGCTCGCCATCGTCGGTGGGGGTACGGCGCTCGCTGTCGTCCTCCGTACCCCGTTCCGCGATCTCGGCCGTGCGCTCGCGGCCGTCACCACGCTCGGCCGCGGCCGGTTCGACGCCGACCCGCTGCTCCTCCAGATCACCGCCCTCGCCCGCATCGCCAAGCGCCACGGCGTGATGGCGCTCGACCGCTCGGTCATCACCGATGCGGACGTCGCCGCCGGGATCGCCGCGATCGTCGACGGGGCCTCGGCAACGGACGTCGCCACGCTCGTCCAGCACCGCCGTCGCGCTCGCATAGAGCGTCACGTCGCCGCCGCCGACGTCTGGGCGAGTGCCGCCGAGATCGCACCGGCGATGGGCATGGTCGGCACGCTGATCGGCCTCGCGCAGATGTTCGCGACGATGAGCGATCCCGGCGCGATCGGCGGTGCGATGGCGGTGGCGTTGCTCGCAACGCTCTATAGTGCGCTGCTCGCGAACCTGCTTTTCATGCCGATCGCCAACCGCCTGCGCACGCAAGGGCGCAACGAAGCCTTCGAGCGCGCGCGGATCGAAGCCCCGATCGTGGCGCTCGCAGAACGCGAGACGCCGCGCGGTTATGTCGCGCCGGTTTCGCCACCGACGCTGGCAACCGTCGCGTGAACGCCAGCGAATATCCCGACGCGCCGACCGGCAAGCCACTTTGGCTCATCACGCTCGCCGACCTCGCCTTACTGCTGGTCGGCTTCCTCGTGCTCCTCCAGGCGACCCAGCACATCGGCAGCGCCGGTATGTCGAAACGGGATCTCGCCAAGGGCATCCGCCAAGGCTTCGGCGCCACCGATGCCGAACCTGCACCGATGCCCGTCGCCGCCGCCGGCATCCTCGATTTCGCAGCCGGCTCGGCGATCCTGCCGACCACGCCGGGCGCGCTCGTCGCCTGGGCACGGGAAGCCGCGCGCGATCCCCGCGTGATGCTCACCGTCACCGGCTCTACCGACGGCACGCCCGCCGATATCGACCGGGTCACCGGCAGCGCCGCGATCCTCGCCGCCGACCGCGCGCGGACGGTCGCCGCCGCACTCGCCGCGGTGGCGCCTTCAAGGGTCGCGATCGTCACCGCCACCAAACCCGGCCGCCGTGCCGCGATCGTCTCCGTCGCCTTTGTCGGCGAACCCCCGAGGGGCCAAATCCAGAGGACTGCCCAATGATCATTCCGTTCCTGCTCATGGCCGCCAGCTTCCAGGATACCGCCGCGCTCGACGCCTCGGTCGCTGCGTTCACCGGCCGCCCGACCGGCGCCGAGGGCGGCGCGCGCACGCCCGTCGATGCGCGACTGCGGCTCGCGACGTGCCCGACCGTGTCGCTGTCGTGGCGCTCCGAACAGCATGACGCGGTCGTCGTGTCGTGCGCTGGCCCCGCGTGGCGAATCTTCGTGCCGGTCATTCGTCCGGCCAATGCCCCGGCCGCGATCGCCGCGTCGTTCGCCCCCGCCGTGAAGACCGCCCCGGTCATCAAGCGCGGCGATCCGATCGTGATCGAGGCGGGCACCGGGGGCTTTTCGATCAGCCGCGAAGGCGTCGCGATGGGCGACGCCGCACCGGGTGGACGCTTCATGGTCAAGGTCGACGACACGCGTACGCCGGTCCAGGCGATCGCGGTGGAGGCGGGGCGCGCGACGCTGCCCGGTTGGTCGAACTGAGCCTAGTCGAACGGGGGTCGAAAGCGGGTCGAACTAAATTCAGCCCAACAGATTAATTTCGCTAAAGGTTTTGCCGGTGCAGCCGTTTCTCCTGATGTCAGCGCAGATTAGAGGATGCGGACATGGTGGACTCGATCGGCGCGAAGCCGTCAGTAGCAGGAGATCGCTCCGTCGCGCGCATCGCCGCCGCGACGCCGGCGACGGGCGTTCAGACGTCGTCATCCCAGGCGTCCGGCCAGAAACCGACCTCGGTATTGCCCGAGTCGATCGCGCTGGCCAAGTCGATGGCGTCGTCGCCGCCGATCAACGCCTCGCGCGTCGCCGAGATCAAGAAGGCGATCGCCAGCGGCACCTTTCCCATCCTTCCCGCCACCATCGCCGATCGTCTGATGGCGCTCCGCTTGGACTGGACTTCCCATGAAAAGGCGTGATGCCCTGATCCGCGTGATCGACGCGCTCCATGCCGAGATCGCTGCGCTGAAATCGAACGACGTCGCCAGCCTCGAGCGTGCGACCGCCGACAAGCTGGACGGGATCGAACAGGTCGCGCTGCTCGGCACCGGCCCCGCAGGCGCGGAAATCCGCGAGCTCGCGGACGAGGCGAACCGGCTCAACGAGACGTGCCGGATCTATACCAACCTGATGGCGGCAAATGTCCGCCGCCGCCTGCAAACGCTGACCGGCGACGGTGCCGTTGCCGGCTATCGCCCAGGGCTCAGGGCGGCGTACGCCTGATCACCACGCTTGCCCCTCAACCTCCGTCATCCTGACGAAAGTCAGGATCCAGAGTAACTGAGGGCAGCACTACGTGGCTCTGGATCCTGACTTTCGTCAGGATGACGGCGCCACGCGAACCAAACGACCGAAACTGGCACGGCCCTTGCTGAGAAACCCCTGAACCAGGGGCACCGCACACGGGCATGACTGTCAATTCCATCACTACCGGCCGGATCCAGTCCGCGATCGCGCTTGCGAGCAGCAAGACCGGCGTGGATTTCGACTATCTGCTGGGCCAGGCAAAGCTCGAAAGCGGGCTCAACGCCAATGCCAAGGCCGGCACGTCGAGCGCCTCGGGCCTCTATCAGTTCATCGAGCAAAGCTGGCTCTCGGTCGTCAAGAAGCACGGCGCAGAGCACGGCATGGCCTGGGCCGCCAACAGCATCGGCCAGTCGGCGAGCGGCAAGCTCTCGGTCGGCGATGCCGGCACCAAGGCGGCGATCCTCGCGCTGCGCAACGATCCGGGCGCCGCCTCGCTGATGGCCGCCGAGTATGCGTCGGACAACAAGGCTTCGCTCGAAGGCTCGCTGAACCGTCCGGCGTCGGGCACCGACCTGTATATGGCGCATTTCATGGGCCTCGGCGGCGCGACCAAGTTCCTCAAGACGATGCAGGCGAACCCGCAGGCGAGTGGTGCTGCACTGTTCCCCGCCGCCGCGCGCGCGAACCACAATGTCTTCTACGATAAGAACAACCAGCCGCGCACGCTGTCGGCGATCTACGACCGCTTCGGCGACAAGCTCGGCGGCGCGGCGGCGGGCGCGAGTGCGACCGCGAGCGCCACCAGCTACGCGTCGCAGGCACTCGACATGGATGGCAGCACGGTCGTCACCGGCAGCAACGAAAGCGCCGACGACGCGCTCGCCTGGGCTACTACGGCGATGAACAGGTTCACCGGCAATACGACGCAGGCCGCCGCCAGCATCCTACGCCCGACGCCCGACACCGCGCGACTCGCCTATATGATGCTCGCACGGCTCGGCGGCTAAGCGATGAACCGCCTCCTCTCCAACGCGCGCGCGTCGGTCCTGCCGCTCGCGATCCTGATGCTCGTGCTCGTCATGGTCGTGCCGATCCCGGCGTTCATGCTCGACATCTTCTTCGTCGCCAACATCGCGATCAGCCTCGCTGTGCTGATGGTCGCCTTGAACGCGCAGAAGCCGCTCGACTTCTCCGCCTTCCCGACCGTGCTGCTGTTCGCGACGCTGTTCCGCCTCGGCCTCAACGTCGCCTCGACCCGCATCGTGCTGGTCCACGGCCATGAAGGCGAGAGCGCGGCGGGCCACGTCATCGAAGCGTTCGGCACGTTCCTGATCGGCGGCGACTACGTCGTCGGCATCTTCGTCTTCGCGATCCTGATGATCATCAACATGATCGTCGTCACCAAGGGCGCCGGCCGCGTCTCCGAGGTCAGCGCGCGCTTCACGCTCGACGCGCTGCCGGGCAAGCAGATGGCGATCGACGCCGATCTCAACGCGGGGCTCATCACTCCCGACGAGGCCAAGGCGCGCCGCGTCGAAGTCTCGACCGAGGCCGATTTCTACGGCTCGATGGATGGCTCGTCGAAGTTCGTGAAGGGCGACGCGGTCGCCGCTATGCTGATCCTCGCCGCCAACATCATCGGCGGTCTGATCCTCGGCCCGGTCAGCCACGGCATGTCGATCGCCGACGCCGCACATAATTACATCCTGCTCGCGATCGGCGACGCGCTCGTCGCGCAGCTGCCGTCGCTGATGCTGTCGATCGCCGCCGCCTCGATCGTCACGCGCGTCACCTCGGACAAGGATCTCGCCGGCCAGATCGGCGGCCAGTTCGGGTCGCCCCGCACCTGGACGCCGGTCGCGGTCATCCTCGCGCTGCTCGGCATCCTGCCCGGCATGCCGCACATGGTGATCCTGCCCGCCGCCGCAATCGCCGGGTTCGCCGCGTGGAAGCTGCGCCAGATCGAGCGCCGCCCTGCCCCGGTAGTGATCGTGCCCGTCGAAACGATCGACCAGTCGAAGATCGGCTGGGAGGAAGTCACCGACGGCATGCAGGTCAATCTCGACATTGGTTACGGCCTGGTGCCGCTCGCCGACGAGCGTCGCGGCTCGCCGCTGATGGGCCGGATCACTGGCGTCCGCCGCCAATTGTCGAAGGAACTGGGCTTCGTCGTGCCGCAGGTCCGCGTTCGCGACGACATCAATTTGGCGCCTTATGTCTACCGCATCCTCGTCAACGGCGTCGTCGTCGGCGAGGACACGGTGTCGCCCGACGAGATGCTCGCGCTCGATACCGGTCAGGCGTATGGCGACCTGTACGGCAAGAAGGTCAAGGACCCGACCTTCGGGCTCGACGCGACCTGGGTCGATGCGAGCGATGCCGATGCCGCGACGGGGGCGGGCTATCTCGTGGTCGATCCCGGCACGGTGATGGCGACGCATCTGAACCATTTGCTCGGCCAGAACGCCGCCGACCTGCTCGGCCAGGACGAAGTGCAGGCTTTGCTCGACGGCCTGAAGGAGCGCGCCGCGCAACTCGTCGCCGCGCTCGCGCCGCTGCCGATCACGACGCTGACGCAGGTGCTGAAGGGCCTGCTGGTGGAGAACGTCCCGCTCAAGGAATTCCGCCGCATCGCCGGCGCCATTGCGGTCGCCGCGCAGCGCACGCAGGACGCCGAGGAGCTCATCGAGATGATCCGTCCCGAGCTCGGCGCGCTCATCATCCAGAAACTGTGCGGCGTGCGCGAACCGCTGCGCGTCATGACGTTGGAGGGTCAATTGGAAGGTCTGCTCGGCCAGGCGATGCGCGCCGATCAATCGCGCCGCCACGTCATCGAACCCGATCTCGGCCGCCGCATCGTCGAGGCGCTGCAACGCGCCGCCGAACCGCTGATCGCCGAGGCCAAACCGTTCGCACTCGTCGTCCAGCCCTCGATCCGCATCGCGATCCGCAAGCTGGTAAGGACCTGCCTGCCCGACACGCCGGTGCTGTCGTTCTTCGAAGTGCCGGAAGAAAAAGCGGTCGAAGTCGTCGCGGTCATCGGTGCGTCCCAGCCGGCGCAGGCCGGAAACTTTGGTCAACAGGCGCTGGCGGCATGAGCGCGCTGCCCATGCGTGACGCGTTCGCGGACGCCCAACCCCTGACCTACCGCCCGCATCAACGTCCCGGCGGCGACGCGAACCAACTCGTCAAACAGCATCTTCCGCTGGTCCGCCGGATCGCGTGGCACGTGCACGGCAGCATGAGCAGCAGCGTCGAGGTCGAGGACCTGATCCAGGTCGGGCTAGTCGCTTTGGTCGAGGCCGCGGCGAATTTCGACGAACGCGGGATGCCGTTCAAGACCTACCTAATCACCCGCCTGCGCGGCAGCATGATCGACGAACTCCGCCGCCAGGCGACGTCCACGCGGGGTGCTATGCGTCGCCGTCGCCAGTACGCCGAGGCGATCTCGGCGCTCACCGCCCGCACGGGGAAAGCCCCGGGAGAGGATATGATCGCAGAGCATATCGGCGTGACGATCGAGAAACTGCGCACCGACTACGTCACCGCCGACGCGATCCGCTTCGACTCGATCGACGAGATGTACGCCGACGACTTGCCCTGGTTCGCCGACGACACCCCGGACGCGTTCGAGCAGCTTGCCGACAGCGACATGCGCGAAGCCCTGATCGCCGCGATCACCGCGCTCCCCGAACGCGAGGCGCAGGTGATCCAGCTATACTATGTCGAGGAGCTCAATCTTGAGGAGATCGGCGAAGTCTTCGGCGTCGGCTCCGCAAGAGTCTGCCAGATCAAGGCTTCCGCCCACGCCAAGCTCAAAAAGGCACTGGCCCGACAACTCTAGGTCGCATTGCCGTAACAGCGGCAGATCCAGGAGAGGCTCTGCGGATCAAGCCGGCAATCCCCAAGAGTGCATCATACCCAAATCACAAGACACGCGACGATGGTCGTTCCTAAGACCATCCCGAGATGCCATAAGCCGTCATCAGGATTTAGCGATTGGGTCTCGGATGCGCTTCAGACACCTCACGCTTCTGGTGACATCGGCCGGTGTCATCGCGGGCCTGCTCGGTATCGGCTATACTGGCTTCAGGAATGCGACGTCGGTGCCGATCGAACGGCGTGCGATCGTCAATGTGGCCGATCTTCCCAAGGGTACCAAGCCCGTTCGCATTGCGCTGCTGTCCGACATCCATGTTGGCAACATCGGGATGCGGCCCGAGCGGTTGGCGGGAATCGTGCAAGCCGTGAATGCGGCCAGCCCCGATATCGTGATGCTCGCGGGCGATTTCGTGGTCGGCGAGCACAAGGAAGGAACCGCCGGGCGCGCGATGAACCTCGCCGCGCTAGCGAAACTGCGCGCACCTGCCGGGGTGTTCGCCGTCCTTGGCAACCACGACCATTGGACTGATCCCGACGCGATCCGACGGACCCTCGCACAGGCTGGGGTCCAGGTGCTCGAGAACACGGCCGTCAGACGCGGACCACTGGCACTTGTCGGGATCGGCGATCGTTTTTCCGGCCATGATGACATTGCCCATGCCGTAGCGCGGGCCGATGCGCTTGGTGGAATACCCGTGGCGTTTACCCATTCGCCGGATCTTGCGCCGGACCTGCCCGCCCGCCTTCACATCCTGCTGGCGGGGCATACCCATTGTGGACAGGTGGTGGCACCCTTGATCGGGCCCATCGTCCGTTACTCGCGGGGGCGGCGCCTATATGATCCAAAATACCGGTGCGGTCGCGTCGAATACATGGCGCGTGTCACCTTCGTCACGGCTGGCGTGGGTTCGGGGACGCTTCCTCTTCGCTTGAACGCGATGCCGGATTGGTGGCTCATCACGGTACGGCCCGGCGCATGACGCACGGTCAAAACGCAATATAGCCTTTCCGATGTCACACAGCGTCCTTTCACGCAAAAACCCCGGCGGCTTGCGCCACCGGGGTTCCCTACCGCCTCGCGGTTGCGACGAGAGGCGGGTCCGACCGGCACCGTCACCCTGCGGGGGGCTGGTGCCGGTGCCGGTCCGGATTAGCCGAGCAGCTTGAGCACGCTCTGCTGGCTCTGGTTCGCCTGGCTCAGCATCGCGGTCGATGCCTGGCTCAGGATCTGTGCCTTGGCGAGCGCGGTCGTCTCTGCCGAGAAGTCGGTGTCTTCGATACGGCTCTTGGCGTCCGACAGGTTGGTCGCGTTCGAGGTCAGGTTGTTGACTGCTGACTGGAGCTGGTTCTGCGACGCGCCGAGCGATGCACGACGGTTCGAGACGGTAGCGATCGCGTTGTCGTAATCCTTCAACGTGGTTTCCGACGACGCTGCAGCGCCCGTCGACGTCACAACCGTCCCTACGCCGCCGCCAGCCGCCATAGCTGGCTGACCTGGAACAGCGGCGGAACCGCCGTTGCCGTCCTGATCAGCGGGGACCTCGGCCTGACCCGGGACCGCTGCCGTACCTGCAGTGTAGACTCCGCTAAGATCGGTACCCAAATTAAGGTTGATCGAGTCGGTTTTGTCCGCGCCTGCCTGAATCTTCACAACAGCACCATCGGTTGGCGCGGTTGCAGCACCGGCCTTACCATCGAACAACTTCACACCGTTGAAGCTCGTGTTCGACAAGACATTAGTGATCTGCTTGGCCAACGCGTCCTGCTCGGTCTTGATGTTGGCGATATCGCTCGCGGAATACGTGCCGTTGCCCTTCTGCACTTCGAGTTCGCGCATGCGCTGCAGGTTGTTCGTGACCTCGTCGAGCGCGCCTTCAGCCGTCTGCGCCATCGAGATGCCGTCATTGGCGTTGCGAATGCCCTGGTTCATGCCCTTGATCTGCGACGTCATCGACGACGAGATGGCGAGGCCGGCGGCGTCGTCCTTCGCCGAATTGATCCGCTTGCCGGTCGACAGACGCTCCATCGAGGTCGCGAGCAGGCCCGATGCCTTGGTCGAAGCGTTCGTCGCGCGCAGCGCCGAGATGTTGGTACCGATGACAGTCATTGCGAAATCTCCGTGATCTTCGACGATCCGCGCCGCCCCCATGGCGAAGTGCCGATCCGTCAAAGGGAGTAACGACCGCATCGGACCGGACTTAAGCGAAAAAATGAGGCCCCCGTCGGGCCTCGCGCGTGCGCGTACGTGAGCCTGCGCCCGTGATCGTGCGCAAGTGTGCCCGCGGAGACGCGCCCGGAAATTATCTGCCGGGACCGGCAGAGTTTAACCGCGCGTTTACCACCAATGCCGCATTCCCCGAATCGTTCAGGGGGAACTTAATGCGCTCAATTTTTCCATCGGCCGCAGTCACTTCGCGGAAATATGCGCTCGTTTCGTCGTTGCGCGCGCAGGGCTTTGGCGTGGGCTCGTTCGAGACCGGGCAGCCCGGCGCGAACGACCTGTTCTTGGTCGCCGATGGCGAGGGTGTCACCGCCCCCGCGCGTACCGTCGTGATTGGCTGCGAAGGGCGTGAAGTGACGCCCTCGCGCGGTGGTTCGCCGGCACGGATCAGCTTTGCCGTCGAGGACACGGCCGTCGGCAACGGCTTTGCGCGCGCTCTGATCGGTGGGCCGGACATGCCGACCGCAGCCGACCCCGAGTCTCTCGCGCTGCTCGCCCTTGCGGAGCGCGTCGCCGCTGCCGACATCACGGTCTTGATCAACGGCCCGACCGGGACCGGCAAGGAAGTGCTTGCCCGTGCCATCCACAATGGCTCGGCGCGCAAGGACAAGCCGTTCATCGCGATCAATTGCGCAGCACTCCCCGAATCGATGCTCGAGGCGCTGCTGTTCGGCCACCAGAAGGGTGCGTTCACCGGCGCGTCGTCGGGGGGCGACGGCTTCTTCCGCGCAGCGAACGGCGGCACGATCCTGCTGGACGAGATCGCCGAGATGCCGCTCCAGTTGCAGGCCAAGCTGCTGCGCGTGCTGCAGGAGCGCGAGGTCGTGCCGCTCGGCGCCTCGGTGCCGCAGCCGATCGACGTCCGCGTGATCGCCTGCGCCAACCGCGACCTGCATGCCGAAGTCGCCGCCGGCCGGTTCCGCGCCGATCTCTATTACCGCCTCGCGGTGTTCCCGCTCGCGACCAAGTCGCTGGCCGAACGCCCGCAGGATATCCCCGCGCTCGCCGCCACGCTGATCCTGCGTCATGCCGGCAACCGCAATGTCATCCCCTGGCCCAGCCATGCGGCGATCGAGCAGCTGATGCTGCACGACTGGCCGGGCAATGTCCGCGAGCTGGAGAACGTGATCCAGCGCGCGCTGCTGTTCTGTGGCGGCGACACGATCGAGGCGAACCACATCGTGTTCGACCGCCCGGTGTCGATGACGTTCCAGCGTACCGCGGTAGTCACGCCCATCACGCCGATTGCAGCGGAGCCTGAAACGCTCGGCAACATCGTCCAGATGAGCGAGTTCGCCGCGATCCGCGAGACGCTGAAGGCATGCAACGGCAGCCGGATCGAGACCGCCAAGCGTCTCGGCATTTCCGAACGCACGCTGCGTTATCGCCTCGCCAAGGCGCGCGAGCAGGGCGACGACATCGGCAGCGTCCATAATTGGGCGGCGTCGGCGTGAGCGGCGTCAGTGGAATAGGCGGCGGCGCGATGAGCGTCGACCGCGTCATGGCGCTGCGCTCGCAGATCCTCGAACGCAACCAGGCGCTGTCGCGGGCCGGGGCGAGCGGAACCGTGGCCCCGACCGAAACGGTCAAGCCGACCAGCTTTGCCGATTCGATGGAAACCGCGCTGAAGAGCGTGAACGACGGCCAGACGCAGGCCGCCAAGCTCAGCGAAAGCTATGAGCGCGGCGAGACCGTCGACATCGCGAAAGTGATGCTCGCCCGCCAGCAGGCCAGCGTGGGCTTCGAGGCGACGTTGCAGGTCCGCAACAAGCTGCTGTCCGCCTACAAGGATATCATGAGCATGCCGGTCTGACATGAGCACCGCACTCATCCCCACTTCGCCGGGCGCGACTGAACGGTTCGCCAACCCCCTCCAGCAGATCAAGGGCGCGTTCGCGCAGCCCGCGGTCCGCCGTTCGCTGCCGATGGCGCTGATGGTCGGGCTGATCGCCGCCGCCGCGCTCGCGTGGATGAGCCTGTCGACGCCGACGCAGAAGACGCTGTTCAGCGGGCTGCCCGATGCCGACAAGGCCGCGGTCACGTCCGCGCTGACGACCGCCAACATCAAGAGCCATATCGACGAGGGTACCGGCGCGCTGACCGTCGGCGAGGAGGATTACAGCCGCGCGAAGATGCTGCTCGCGGGCCAGGGCCTGCCGAAAGCGGCGCCGGGCGGCTATGCGATCCTCGACCAGCTCCCGATGGGCGTGAGCCGTGCGGTCGAAGGCGAACGCCTCCGCCAGGCGCGCGAATCCGAGATGGCCAAGTCGATCGAGGAGATCGACGCGGTCGCCGAGGCGCGCGTGCACCTCGCCATGCCAGAGGCGTCTGTGTTCGTCCGCGACAACGCCGCACCCTCGGCCTCCGTCATCCTGAAGCTGCAGGGCGGCCGGTCGCTGAGTGACGCGCAGGTCAGCTCGATCATCAACCTCGTCGCCTCGTCGGTACCGGGGATGAAGCCCGAGGCGGTGACGATCGTCGACCAGATGGGCGCGCTGCTCACCAAGGCCGGCGGCAATGACGGCGCCGGGGCGGCAAGCGATGCGCGGATCGATATCCAGCGCCGCGTCGAGGACAAGTATCGCACGCAGCTGATCGCGTTGCTCACGCCGCTGGTCGGCGCGGGCAATTTCACCGCGGAAGTGCAGGCCGACGTCAATCTCGACGAGAGCCAAGCGACGCGCGAAAGCTACGAAAAGCAGGGCGTCCTTCGCGCTGAGACGGGCAACTGGACCGGCAACCAGAAGGACGGTGGCGGTGCACCGGGCGGTATTCCGGGTGCGCTGAGCAATACCCCACCCGCGGCCAGCACGTTGTCGGCACCACAGGCCGCGACGGGCAATCCGGGGACGGTCGCACAGCCGGTCGCCGGTGGTGCCGCCCCCGACGCGATGAAGCAGTCCGACCAGTATCAGCGCGCCTACGACCTTGGCCGCGAAGTGTCGATCACGCGGGCTACGCCGGGCGGCGTCAAGCGCCTTTCGGTTGCCGTCCTGCTCCGCGATCCGGAAAAGGGCCGGCGAACCGCGATGGAGATTAACCAGATCAGCGATCTCGTCAAAAGTGCGGTCGGCTTCGACCAGGCGCGCAACGACAACGTCACGGTGATCAGCCGCAAGTTCGCCGGCGTCGACGCGGCCGCGACGAGTGGCCCGGCCTGGTACGACAACGCCTGGCTGCCCGTGCTCGCGCGCAACGGCACGGCGATCCTGATCGCGCTGCTGGTGTTGCTGCTCGGCGTGCGTCCGATCGCCAAGGCGCTGATGAAGAAGCGCGACGATGCCGGCACGCGCCCTGCGCTCGGCCAGCCGATCGGCGCGACGGCCGACGGCATGGCGGTGGCCGCCCCCGTTAGCCTCGACCAGCTCGAGAACACGCGTGGCTATGACGACCGGATCGGCGCGGTCCGCGGCTTCACCCGCGACAATCCCACGCGCGCCGCACTAGCCGTACGCGACATGATCAAGGCGGACGCCAAGTGAGCGAGGTAGCACTTCGCACCTATACCGGCGTCGAGCGCGCCGCCGTGCTGATGATGCTGGTCGGCGAGGAGGAAGCCGCGGCCATCCTCCAGAAGCTCGAACCCGAGGAAGTCCGCCAGCTCGGCGCGGCGATGTTCAAGGTCGCCGACGTATCGGAGCAGGAGGTCGAGGACGTGCTCGACGATTTCGTCGGCCGCGCCCGAGAGCGCACCGCGATCGGCTTCGACCCGCGTCCGCAGATCGAGGCGGTGATGAACCGCGCGCTTGGCCCCGAAAAGGCGGAGAGCGTGCTCGCGCGCATCACCCCGCCTGAAGCCGCCTGCGAACTCGAACTGCTCGACTGGCTCGACGCCCCCGAGATCGCCGCGATGATCGAAAAGGAGCATCCGCAGATCGCCGCCGTCCTGATCGCCAATCTCGACGCGTCGATCGGCGGCCAGGTGCTCGAACTGCTGCCCGACGCGGTTCAGCCCGACATCCTCCACCGCATCGCGCGGCTCGGCCCGATCACGCCCGAGGCGGTCGAGACGCTCAAGACCGTGCTCGCGAACCGCACCGCCGCCGCGCCCGGGTCAGTCGGCGTCACGCTGGGCGGCACGCGCGAGGCCGCCAAGATCCTGTCAGGCGCGCGCAAGGCGACCGAACAGCGCGTCATGCCCAAGCTGTTCAAGATCGACCGCGAAGTGGCCAAGGCGATCGAGGAGGCGATGTTCGTCTTCGACAACCTGCTTGCCCTCGACGACAAGAATCTCGGCACGCTGATCCGCAACGTCGACAGCGAGATCCTGACCAAGTCCTTGAAGGGCGTCGACGAGACGATCCGCACCCGTTTCCTCGGCTGCATGTCCGCGCGCGCCGCCGACGGCATCCGCGACGAGATGGAGGCACGCGGGCCGATGAAGCTCGCCGAAGTGCTCGAGGCGCAAAAGGCGATGATCGCAATCGCCCGCGGCCTGGCGAAGGACGGTACGATCCAGATGGGCGGGGGCGAAGACGATTATGTCTAACGGGTTCACCGCAGGGTTCGCGTCGCGTCACACGACCACCGCGACTATCCTGGCGAGCGCGTTCGCGCCGCCATCCGGGTTCGCGGCGGCCGATGTCCGCGAGCGCGCTGCCGTCCGGCCAGCGACCAGCTTCACGTCGCCGCACTTCACATCGGAGCCGAGCGCGCCGCGCCACTTCAGCCCGGCGGACAAGGACGTGAACCCGACCGCGGGCTGGGATCCGCTCGATCCGGTCAGCGAATCGTCGTTCATCGATCCGCTCGCCGACGCGCACGCCGCCGGCTATGCGGAGGGCCTCGCCGCGGCCGCCGCCGCCGCGCAGGAGACAGCGGTGCGCGACGGTGCGCTGCTCGGCGACCTCGCCGCCGCGCTCGGCACCGACCGGATCGATCGCGAGCGTGTCGCGACCCAGCTCCGCCAGACGGTGCTCTTCCTTGTCTCGAAACTGGTCGGCGAGGTCGGCATCGCGCCCGACGTGCTCGCCGACCGGATCGAGACCGCCGCGGAACTCCTGTCGGATTCCGCCGAATCCGCGCTGCTCCGCGTACACCCGGACGATGTCGCGCTGCTCGATGGCCGGCTGCCAAAGTCGATCTTCGCCGCCGGCGACCCCAGCGTCGCGCGCGGCAGCTTCGTGCTCGAAAGCGCGTCGACGATCGTCGAAGACGGCCCCGAACTCTGGCTCGACCAACTGGCGCAGGCGATCGACCGGGTGCCGGTGCCCAAATGCTGAACCGCTTCACCGCCGACTATCTCGAAACCCTCTCCAACGCCGATTTCGTCGCCAAGCCTAAAGTCTCCGGCCGCCTCGCCTCGTTCGACGGCCTGCTCATGGAAGCGGTCGGGCTGACCCTCCCGGTCGGCACGGTCTGCCAGGTCGGCGAAGGCGCGGCGAGCGTCGAGGCCGAAGTCATCGGCTTCCGCAACGGCCGGACGTTGATGATGAACCTCGGTGGCGCCGCCGCGCTCCTTCCGCGCGCGTCGGTCAAGCCGACCGGCGCGCCGGGCGAGGCCGAGGTCGGTGCGGCATTGCTTGGGCGCGTCGTCGACGGCGCCGGCAAGCCGATCGACGGGCTCGGTCCGATCCGCGGCGCCGGGCGCTGGCCGCTGGCCGGCAAGCTCCAGTCGCCGCTCGATCGCGGCCGCGTGCGCGAACCGCTCGACGTCGGCGTCCGCGCGATCAACGGGCTGCTCACCATCGGCCAGGGCCAGCGCGTCGGCATCATGGCGGGCTCGGGCGTCGGCAAGTCGGTGCTGCTCGGCATGATCGTCCGCGCCGCGCAGGCCGACGTCATCGTCATCGGCCTGATCGGCGAGCGTAGCCGCGAAGTCGCCGACTTCCTGGAAACCAAGGTCGCGGGCGCGGCGCGGAAGCGTTCGGTCGTCGTTGCAGTCCCCGCCAACCACTCCCCCGTCCTTCGCATCCGCGGTGCGCTCCGGGCCCACGCAATCGCCGAATCCTTCCGCGACGAGGGCAAGAAGGTCCTGCTGATCATGGATTCGCTGACTCGCGTCGCGCATGCCGGTCGCGAGATCGGCCTCGCGCTCGGCGAACCCGCTTCCGCACGCGGCTATCCGCCCAGCGCCATCGCGATGCTGCCGAACCTGATCGAGCGCGCCGGCGTCGACGTCCATACCGGCGGCTCGATCACCGCGATCTATACGGTGCTGGCGGACGGCGACGACGGCAACGATCCGGTGGTCGATTCGGCGCGATCGATCCTCGACGGCCACATCGTCCTCAACCGCCAGCTCGCCGAGCGCGGCGTCTATCCCGCGATCGACATCGGCCCCTCGGTCAGCCGCGTGATGACCGACATCGTCCCCTCGCACCACGCCAAGGCCGCGCGGACGTTGCGCCGTCACCTCGCGACGTACGAGGAAAACCGCGATCTCGTGCTCATGGGCGCGTACCGTCACGGTGCCGATCCCGCGATAGACGCGGCGATCGCGTGCCACCCCGCGGTCATGGAATATATCCGCCAGGACGCCGACGAAACCGTCTCGCTCAACGACGCGGTTGCCGAGCTGACCGGCGTGTTCGGCGGCTGACATGGCGGATGCGCGTAGCAGGACGCTGGCGCGCATTCACCGCGTCCGCACGCTCCAGCTCGGCCTGACCCGGGCAGACGAGGCACGCGCGCACGACAAGTTCGCCAGCGAGCAGGCGCTGTCGGGCCGTATCGCGCTGCTCGCCGAAGCGGTCGCACCGGTCCACGAGACGCAGGTCGCCGTCTCGCTCGGCGCCGCCGCGCATTACCGCGACCGTCTGCAACAATCCGCCAACGCCGCCGTCGCGCGCGTGCAGGCAGCCGAATATCACGTCGAGCGCGCTGCCGAGGCGACCCGTGCCGCCAAGCGCGACCAGAGTGCCGTCGAGAAGCTGCTCGCGCGCGCCGACGCCGATGCGGTGCTCAAAGCGATCCGCGCGATGGAAGACGCTCCCGCCTTCCGAAAGGTTCGGCACGATCCTTGCTGAGTGGCGGGCAGACGCCCGAACGCGAGTGCCCGAATGATCCAGACCGCGACCCTTTCCCGTACCGTCCCTCTCCACCCTCGCGCCTCGTCCGCGAAGGTGGGCGGCGAGTTGGGTGATTTTGCGGACGCCTTCGAGCAGGTCAGCGACGAGGCGAAACCCGAACCCCCTGCCACGGCGCCGGAAGACGAGCCCCGGCAGGACGACGCCGTGACCGGCAACGCCTTGCCGCCGCCGACTATTGCCGCCGACCCTGCGTTCGTCTGGCAACCGATCGTGGTAACCGCCGCGCCCGTTTCCGTGGCCGATGCGAGCAACACGGATCGAGCCGGCACCCCGATGATTGGCGGGCAACGCCCGGTCTTCGCGCAATCGCAGCCACAGGCGACTGCGCCGATCGCGGCGCAACCACCTTTGCCCTCCGCAGCGACGCCAGCCGGCGGCTCGTCCGCGATGCAACTCGCCGCCGCGATCATGGCCGCGATGCCCCCGATGAAATCCACCGCACAGGCGATCGATACACCGACCAGGGATACGCCTACCACTGACGTGCCGCGGTGGAGCACACCCGATACGCCCCCCGTTACGCTCGCCGCTGCACAACCCGACGTCGCGCAACCGCAGCCAGGTACGGTCGCCTCGGCGGCGATGGTGTTCGGGGCGGCGATCCAGGCGGCGGCCAAGAAGCGCGGCGAGTCCGATACGCCCGCCGCTCCGTCCGACACGCCGCTCGCTCCGATCGGTGCCGCCGCAACGCACGAGATCAGGGTCGCCGATGCCCAGCAGGCCCCGCTCGACATGCGCCAGGAGCGCTGGCCGCACGCGATGATCGCGCGGATCGAGATGCTCCGCGACGCCGCCGATGCAGTCGACACGCGCATCCGCCTCGTCCCCGACGCGCTCGGCGCGATCGACGTTTCGGTGAAGACGGATGGCGACGTGGTGCGCGTCCACTTCAACGCCGAGCAGGCCGCGACGCGGGCGTTGCTGGCGGAGGCGCAACCGCGGCTTGCCGAACTCGCCGAGGCGCGCGGGTTGAAGCTCGCGCAAGGCGCGCTTGGCGACGGCGGCGCGCACCAGCAGCGCGCGCCCGCAGCGCCACAGACCCCGAATCGCCCTGCCCCGGTCTCGACGGTGATCGCAGACACGCCCGACGACATCCGAATCGCTTGAACCAAAGGACCACGAAACCATGAGCGACGACACAGAAACACCCCCGGCCGCCCCGAAGAAAAAGGGCAAGATGAAGACGATCCTGATCGGCGGTGTCGCCCTGCTCGTGCTGGTCGGCGGCGGCGTCGGCGCGGGCGTCTATGCGTCCAGCGCGGGGCTGCTCGGCGGTGGCAATCACGCCGCCGAAGCCGATGACGGCAAGCCCAAGCTCGTCCCCAAGAGCGAGCAGAAGCACGCGGAGGAAGGCGGCGAAGGCGGCGGTCATGGCGGCGACGAGGCTGCGCCCGAAAACCACGGGATGAAGCCCCCCGCAGGGCAGGGCGGCGACAAATACGCCTCCACCTATTACCCGCTGGAGAAGGATTTCACCTCCAATCTCCAGGACTCGGTGCACTTCGTCCAGGTCGGCGTCGCGGTCTCCACGCCCTATGACGACACCGTCATCACCAACCTGAAGACCAACGACATCGCGGTCCGTTCGGCCATCCTGATGGCGCTCGGCGACACCACCGAAGAGCAGGTGATGAGCAGCGACGGCAAGCGCCAATTGCAGGTCAGATTGGCGAAAGCGATCAACGATACGCTCAAGCAGAAGGAAGGATTCGGCGGCATCGGTAACGTTTACTTTACCAGTTTCGTCGTTCAGTGAGTCATGGTTAACGAGGGCTCAGCAAAGACGCGCGAACGGCGCGACCGGGATCGCTCCACTGCCCCCAAACAGGGCGTGCTGCATCAGGGCGTGCTGGGCGGTGCCAAGCTCAATCCGTTCGGCGACCTGCATACGCTGCAGCATCTCTCCGCCCGGTTCGCGCGCGGCTTGCGCGGTGTGTTCGAGCCGCTGCTGCGCCAGGAAGTGCGCTGCTGGGCCGAGCCTCTGGTGGTCCAGCGCTTCACCGATTACCGCGCCGAGCGCAGCGACGCGCTGACTGCATGGCTGCCGCTGATCATGACGCCGGGCATGGCGCAGGCGCTGTGCATCATGGACGGCAAGTTCGTGCTAGAGATGCTCGACATGTTCTTCGGCGGCACCGGTGCCGCGCCGCATACGCTTCCGACCGAGTTCTCGCCGGCGGCCGAGGCGATGATCGCGCGGATCGGCCAGATGATCGCGACCCCGCTCAAGACCGCGTGGGAGCCGATGGCGCGGTTCGACTTCGTGCCGACCCGCGTCGAGGTGAACCCGGCGATGATCGCCGATCTCGACGGCGAGGACGCGATGATCGTCACGCGCTTCGGGATCGCCGCAGGCGCCGCCAAGCCCGTGTTCCTCGACCTGGTCTATCCCGTCTCCGCGCTGAAGCCGCATGCGCCTTCGCTGACCGCCAAGGTCGTCGGCAAGTCGGCCGAGCCCGATCCGGCGTGGCGCAACGAGCTGACCCGCGCCGCCATGAACGTGCGATTCCCGATCCGCTCGGTGCTTGCCGAGCCGGTCGTGAAGCTGACGATGCTGATGGACCTGAAACCCGGCGACGTGATCCCGATCACCATCTCGGGCGACGTGCCGGTGATGGTCGGCAACAACCGGCTCGGCTGCGGCACGGTCGGCACCTCCAATGGCTTCGCCGCCATCCAGCTCACCTCGATTACCCGTTTCGACGAAGGATTTGCAGCATGAACGACATGACCGGAGGCTTCCCGCCCCCGTCTTCCTTTGCCGATGCCGCGGTGGCCGCCAATTTCCGGCTGCTCCAGGATGTCGACGTCAAGCTGACCGTCGAGATCGGCTCGACCAGCCTGACGTTGCGCGAACTGCTCGCACTCGGCGAATCCAGCGTGATCGAGCTCGACCGGCAGGCCAACGAACTGCTCGACGTATTCGTCAACGGCACGCTGATCGGTCGCGGCGAAGTCGTCACGGTCGGCGAGCGGTTCGGCGTGCGGATGACCGAACTGGTCAGCCCCGACAAATCCCTCGTCGCGCGCGGCTGAACCCGATGCTCTGGACCTATATCCTCAAGCTCGTCGTGCTGCTCCCGCTGGTCTGCGGGCTCATGTTCGGCTGCCTGTATCTGTGGCGCAAGTTCGAGAGCCGCATGCCGGGCAAGCCGTCGACCCGGCTGATCGGCGTCAAGGAAACGATGATGATCTCGCCGGGCCTGCGCCTCGCGGTGATCGATTTCGAGGGCCGCCGGCTGCTGGTCTCGGTCGGCCGCGGCGGCGTGCACCTGATCGACAAGGTCGACGCATGACGGCCGCTGTTCGTCCAACGGTTACCCGCAAGGGTTCTGGCCCGTCGCTGTTCCTCGCGCCGAAACCTTCCCTGTTTTCCCGCGAACGCGGGAATCCAGGAGCCACGAACGGTACGCTCCGTAACCCTGGATCCCCGCGTTCGCGGGGAAACGGGCGGGTCTGGATAGGGCTCGCGCTTCTGTTGGCCCTGTTCCTCGCGATGCCCGCCTTCGCACAGGCTGTCCCCGCCCCGACCCCGCCCGCCGTCGGCGACGCTGTCGATCGCGCGCTCGGGCAGCTCGGTGGTCAGGCCGCGGGCAATACCGGCCAGAGCGGCTCGCTGTCGCTTTCGCTGCAAGTCCTCATCATCATGGGGCTGCTCACGGTCCTGCCGGGTATCCTGCTGATGATGACCAGCTTCACGCGGATCATCATCGTGCTCGCGATCCTGCGCCAGGCGCTCGGGCTCCAGCAGACGCCGCCGAACCAGGTGCTGCTCGGGCTGTCGCTGTTCCTGAGCTTCTTCATCATGGCGCCGACGATCAGTCAGATCAACACGACCGCGATCCAGCCCTATGCCGCGGGGCAGCTGGCCGGCACGCAGATGATCACCACCGCAGGCGTGCCGCTCCACGCGTTCATGGTGAAGCAGACGCGGATCAAGGACGTGACGATGTTCGCGCAGATCGCCAAGTCCGGGCCCTATGCGACGCCGACCGACATCCCCTTCTCGGTCCTGCTGCCCGCCTTCGTCACGTCCGAGCTCAAGACCGCGTTCCAGATCGGCTTCCTGATCTTCCTCCCCTTCATCGTCATCGACCTCGTCGTCGCGACCGTGCTCATGTCGCTCGGCATGGCGATGCTCAGCCCGACGATCATCTCGATGCCGTTCAAGCTCCTCCTGTTCGTGCTCGTCGACGGCTGGGCGCTGACGATGGGCAGCCTCGCCAACTCGTTCGCGACCTGAGGCGATGGACGCGCAATATTTCCTGACCGTCGCCAACCAGACGATGTGGGTGCTGGCGCTGGCCAGCGCGCCGATCCTGATCCCGGCGCTGCTCGCGGGACTGATCCTCGGCATGATCCAGGCGGCGACGTCGATCAACGAACAGACGCTGTCGTTCGTGCCCAAGCTGGTGGTCGTAGCGGTATCGATCCTGATCTTCGGCAGCCTGATCCTGGGATTGCTGAGCGATTTCACGATCGGCATATTCGAGCGTATTCCGGATCTGGTTAAGTGAGCGCACTTGCTGCTCCCCTTCCGCTTGCGGGAGGGGTCGGGGGGGGGGCGTGTCCCACCGACCGGACGCCAGTACGTACGTCGTGCCCTCCCCTGACCCCTCCCGCAAGCGGAAGGGGAAGCGCGTAGTGTTGGGCTTCGGGCTCTCGATCGAGCCGCAACTGTGGGCGCTCGTGTTCGTGATGATCCGCATCGGCGCGACGTTCATCGCGGCGCCGGTGTTCGGCAACGTCTCGGTTCCCGTCACCGTGCGCGTCACGCTGTCGGGCGCGATCGGCTTTCTCGTGCTTGCGGCGCATCCGATCGTCCCGCCGCAGACCATCTTCGCGGTCTCCACCATACTCTCAGCCGCCGCCGAGGCGCTGGTCGGCCTCGCGCTCGGCTTCGTCCTCCAGATCGCGTTCGCCGCGCCGATGATCGCCGCCGAGGTGATCGGCGGCGCGATGGGGCTGGGGTTCGCCTCGTCGATCGATCCGCAGAACGGCAAATCGAGCCCCGCGCTCGGCCAGTTCTTCTCGATCATGCTGACGCTGCTGTTCCTGTCGGTCGACGGCCATCTGATCCTGATCGACCTGCTCGTGAAGAGCTATGACGTCCTGCCCCCCGGCGCGGCCTGGATCGGCGTCGAGCGGCTTAAGGCGATCGCGTTCTTCGGCGGGTACGCGTTTCTCGCCGGGCTGCTGCTGGCACTCCCGGTCGGCTTCCTGCTGCTCTGCCTCAACATCGTCGTCGGCATGCTGAGCCGCGCCGCGCCCTCGCTCAACCTGTTCGCGGTCGGCCTGCCCGCCAGCCTCGCGGTCGGCGTTATCACGCTGGCGATCGCGTTCCCGACGATGGGCGACTATATGCTCGTGATCGTCCGCGAAGGCCTCGCCGCAACCGAAAACCTGGTCCTCGCTGATGTTTGAAGATGCCCATGTCTGAAGATGCCCATGTCTGAAGATTCGGGCGAAAAAACCGAAGCCCCAACCGCCAAGCGCAAGAAGGATGCGGTCGAGAAGGGCGACATCCTCAAGTCGCGCGATTTCGCGACCGCGCTGAGCATGCTCGCCGGCGTCGCCTGGCTGATCTACGCCGGCCCAACGCTGATCGCCGCGTGCAAGGCGATCATGACCTCGAGCTTCCAGTTCACGCATGCAGACGTCGAGGATTTCGCGCCCTGGCGACCGCTGATGGAAGCGGGCGGCAAGCTCGCACCATCGCTAATTACCTTGTTCATGGTCAGCATCGGCGCCGCGATCCTGAGCCAGGCGGGGCTTGGGTCGCTCGGGTTCAACGGTGGTCTGCTCGCCCCCAAATACAGCCGCGTCGATCCCGCCGCGGGTCTGAAGCGGATCTTCGGATCGAACGGCTGGATCGAGCTCGGCAAGTCGCTGCTGAAGGTGATCCTGCTCGGTACGATCGGCGGCTGGATGCTGTGGAAGGCGGCGCATTCGACGATGGGGCTCGCCTCGTCCGCGGATCTGAACCAAGCGCTGTCGACGCTCGGCGGGATCTTCAAGGGCATCCTGATCGCGATGGCGTTCGGGCTGTGCGCGATCGCGGGCATCGACCTGCCGATCCAGATCATCCGCCGCCTCGGCAAGATGCGGATGTCGAAGCAGGAGGTGAAGGACGAGCATAAGTCGACCGAGGGCAATGGCGAGGCGAAGGGCCAGATGCGTGCCAAGATGCGCGCGATGGCGAGCGGGGGCTTACGCAAATCGGTCGCGGAGGCGCATGTCGTGCTGACCAACCCGACGCATTTCGCCGTGGCGCTGCGCTATGATCGCGGCAAGGATCAGGTGCCGGTGGTGGTCGCCAAGGGCCGCGGCGCGACCGCGCTGGCGATCCGCGAACTGGCCGGCGAAGGCCGCGTACCGATCCTCGAATACCCTTCGCTCGCGCGCGCCGTCTATTACACGAGCAAGGAGGGGCAGGAGGTGCGCGACGACCTCTACACCGCGATCGCGACCGTGCTGGCCTTCGTCTTCGGACTGAACGCCGCCGCCGGTGGTACGGCAAGCGGGGTGCAACCCTTCGTCACCGTGCCGAAGGATGCGCGGTTCGACGAAAACGGCATGAAACAGGCCTAAACATTCGCCCCGAACGGCCGTTCTTGTGAGCGAGCGCGCACGTGCAGGAACTCTATCATGGTAACATCGACCACCAGCACGACGGCCACGCCGACCCCCACGCCTACGCCTACGCCTACGCCCAGCGCGCAGAACGCCGTCAACGACGCGACTCAGGCGCTGCTCAAGAACCTCAGCGCAGGCTCGGGCGTCGATACCGGCACGCTGGTCACGTCGCTCGTCTCCGCGCAGTTCGCCGCCCGGACGGCGGCGCTGAAGACCAAATCCGACACGCTCACCGCGCAGATCTCGGGCGTCGGCACGCTGAAAAGCACGATGACCGGCTTTTCGACCGCGCTCGCCAACCTGGTGAAGGGCGGGACGTTGCAGACGCAGCCGACCAGCTCGAACGCCGCCGTCCTGTCCGCCACCGCGACGTCGGGCGCCAAATTGTCGGGGCTATCCTCCGCCATCACGGTCACGCGCCTCGCCACCGGGCAGGTCGCGCGCACGACGACCGCCGTCGCGGATCGTACCGCCGACCTTGGCACCGGCGCGCTGACGCTCACGATCGGCAGCGCGAAGCCGGTCTCGATCGATGTCGGCAATGGCAGCATCGATTCAATCGCCGCCGCGATCAACGCCGCGAAGACCGGCGTCACCGCCTCGGTCGTCACCGACGCGAACGGCGGCGCGTATCTTTCGGTCAAGGGCGCGACCGGCAGCGCCAACGCCTTCACGCTGAAGGGCGCGACCGGCGACGCGCTCGATATCGGCGGCAATGCGACAAAGACTAGCCTCGTCTCCACCGCGCAGAACGCGCAGCTGACCGTCGACGGGATCGCCGTCGAACGCGCGAGCAACACGGTCGGCGATCTCGTCACCGGCGTCGTGCTGCAGCTCAACGCCGTGTCGACCGCCCCCGTTTCGCTCACCAGCACCGCGTCGACAGACGCGCTGACGCAAGCGGTCAACGATGTCGTCACGACCTATAACGAGGTGCTGAAAACCATCACCGAACAGACCGATCCGATCACCGGCAACCTCCGCGCGGATCCTGCTGCGAAATCGCTGCTCCGGTCCTTGCAGGCGCTGGTGTCGAAGCCGCTGGTCGGGGGCGCGACCGCGGGCCTTCCGCGGTCGCTGTCGGAGATCGGCGTCGCGACCAACACCGACGGTACGCTGCGAGTCGATTCGGCCCTGCTCGCCAAACAGCTGGCGGCGAACCCCGACACGGTCGAATCGATGTTCGCGCCGTCGGGGACCAATGCGCTCGGCCTGTCCGCGACGCTGACGGCGTTGACCACCAGCGCGACCAGCACGCTGACCGGTCTCGGCGCATCGACCGTGCGCTACACGGCGGCGGAGGCGGACGTCGCCAAGCAGCAGGACAAAGTCACCGACCAGTCGGCACAGCTGACCACGCGCCTGACGCAGCAATATGCCAGCATGAATTCGCGCGTGTCGGCGTATAAATCGACGCAGACCTTCCTCACCAACCAGATCGCAGCGTGGAACAAGGATTCGTGACCTACGCCTCGACGCTCACGCGCGATCCGTTCGCGACCTATCGCCAGATCGACGCGGTCGGCCGTACCGCCACCGCGGACGGACCTGCGCTCGTCCAATTGCTCTACAAGGAACTGGTCGCGGCCCTGCGCGCGGCCGCCTGGGCCTGTGAGAAACGCAAGTTCGCGATCAAGAGCGAGCGCATCACGCGCGCCACCGCCATTCTCTTCGCGCTCGAAGCCGGCCTCGATTTCGAAAAAGGCGGCCAGGTCTCGGAAACGCTCGCCCGGCTGTACGGCGGCGCGCGCAAGACGGTGATCAACGCCTCGCTCGGCCATGACCCACAGCCGTTCCGCGACTCCGCCGACATGCTCGACGAGATCGCGCAGGCCTGGCGGACCGCCAGCGCGGCGTAGCCGCTACCGGCGGAACCAGTGCCGCATGGTGAAATACCCGATCACGCCCACTGCAATCACGACGCAGGCGGCCGCGATCGCGTCGAATGCCCAGGGTTCCTCGGCATAGGGCAGGCCCTTCACGTTCATGCCGTACAGGCCGGTGAGGAACGTCAGCGGCAGGAACACCATCGCCGCGATCGAGATGATCAGCGAGCGGTTGTCGATCTGTTCGGCGCGCAGGTCGGTCAGAGTCTCGTGGATCAGCGCCGAGCGTTCGCGGATCGATTCGAGCTCCTCCGCCATCCGCGCCGCACGGTCCGCCGCCGCCGCCAGATGCAGCCGGTCGTCGTCCGCCAGCCAGTCGCCGGGCAGCGCGGCCAGCTTCTCCAGCGCCGCGCGTTGCGGGCTGAGGAAGCGTTTATAGCCGATCGCCGCCACGCGCACCTTGCTGACCGCGCGGCGCAGTTCGAACACGCGGTTGGCGTCGAGCTGTTCCTCGCAATCGTCGAGCTCGTCGCCGAGCGTCGCCACGTCGGGATCGAGGTCGGCGGTGATCGCGGTCGCGAACGCCGCGATCAGGTCGCCCGGGTCGCGAATCTCGCCGCGCTCGACCATCTTTTCGACCTCGCCGACCGCGATCAACGGTTTGCGCGTCACGGAGTAGACCCGGCCCTTCACGGCCCAGATCCGCACCGAGGCTAGCATGTCGGAGGTGTCGAGCTCCTCCTTCGACCGCCCGCGCAAATTGACGAACGCGCCGTCGCCGACGGCCTCGCACCGCGGCCGGGTCTCCGTCGCGGTCAGCGCGTCGACGACATATTCGAGCAGCTCGGCCTCGTCGCGGAGCCAGGTCTGCGCATGCTCGGCGGTCGTCGACAGATGCACCCAGACGAGGTCGGCGGTGCCGGCAAGCGCTTCCTTGACGTCGACGCGCGTCGCCTCGCCATCGACGATCCGGAACGCAAAACCACTCACAGGACCATCTCGCTCACAGGACCATCTCGCTCAAAGGGCCATCTCGATCTCGACCGACAGGCCCGTGCCGGGATCGGCGGGCATCACCGCGCACAGCCGTGCGGCATCGGCACGCGCACGGTCGAGGATCGCCGCGGGGACGTCGGCCCGGTGATAGACCCGGTCGGCGCTGGCCAGCGCGCGGGCCTGGCGCAACGTCAGGTCCTCGGGATCGTCGGACAGCAGGACGAGCGTTATCGCCACGTCGCGCCGTGCAGCCGGCGTTCCCGTCGGGGCCAGCCACGCATCGACGTCGTGCGTCGGCGACAACGGATCGAGCATGCCCCCTGCCCCCATCGCCGTCGCCAGCGCGCGGCGGCGCTCGCCCATATCAGGCCAGCGCGTCCGTAACGCGACCCGCGCAGCCTGCAACGCCAGCGCGAGCTTGCCGAGATCGGCTGGGATCAAGGCTTCGAGTCGTTGCCGCAGGGCGGCGGCGAGCCCGGCGGACACGCCGCTCGTCCCGATCGCGATCAACACCGGTGCACGGTCGACGATCGCCGGCAGCGTGAAGTCGCACAGCGCCGAGCGATCGACCGCGTTGACCAGGATCCCCCGCGCCTTCAGTCGTGCGACCGCCGCCAGCGCTTCGTCCTCGTCGTCGATCGCAACGATCGCAAGCGACGCCGCCGCATCCTCGCCGACGACATCCGCACCCGCACGATCGAGCAACCGGCGTTTCGCATCCGCTGCCTCGCCCTCGCCCAGCAGGATCACGGGACGGCCGGCCAACCGCACGAACAGCGGCAGGCTCTGCAGCGGAGCGGGCGGTGTCACCGCTTGAGCCATTCCGGCACGCGCTCGGCGGCCAGGATCGTCTCCGGGTGAATGCGGTCGGCCACCACCGCGAACCGGTCGCCATCGACGAGCACTTCGGGCACCAGCGCACGGCTGTTGTAGGTCGAGGCCATCGTCGCCCCGTACGCGCCCGCGGTGCGGAAGATGCCCAGATCGCCCGACGTCACGACGTCGATGTCGCGCCCCATCGCGAAGGTGTCGCCGGTCTCGCACACCGGGCCGGCGATGTTGGCGGTCATCCGTTCGCCGGTCGGCGCGACCGCGACGAAATCGTGATACGCATCGTACATCGCAACGCGCGCGAGGTCGTTCATCGCCGCGTCGACGATCACATAGGGGTTCACGACGCCCGGCTTCACCCAGATGACCTCGGTCAGCAGGACACCGGCATTGCCCGCGATCACCCGGCCGGGTTCGAACATCAGCTCGACATCCCAGCCCGCAGTCGCACGCGCGACCATCGCGCCGTATTCGGCCGGGCTCGGCAGGTCGTCGCCGGGCTTGTAGGGAACGCCGAGCCCACCGCCGAGATCGACGCGGCTGATGGTGTGGCCCGCCGCGCGCAGCTCCGCCACGAGTTCGCCGATCCGCGCATAGGCGGCCTCGAGCGGGGCGAGATCGGCAAGCTGGCTGCCGATGTGGATCGCGACCCCGCGCAGGTCGAGCCCGTCATGCTGCGACAGCCGGTCGAACATCGCGACGGCCTGGTCGATCGCCACGCCGAACTTGTTCTCCTTGCGACCCGTCGAGATCTTCGCGTGCGTACCCGCGTCCACGTCGGGGTTCACGCGCAGCACCGCCGGCGCGCGTTCGCCGCGGGCATGGGCCAGCGCGGCGAGGACTTCGCCCTCCTCCTCCAGCTCCAGGTTGAACTGGCCGATCCCGGCATCGAGCGCCTGCGCCAGTTCGCGCCGCGTCTTGCCGACGCCCGAGAACACGATGTCCGACGCCGGGATGCCGGCCGCCAGCGCGCGCTGCATCTCGCCCGCCGAGACCACGTCGGCGCCATAGCCTTCGTCGGCCAGCACGCGCAGCACCGCGACGTTGGGATTGGCCTTGATCGCATAGGCCAGATGGACGCGGCCCGCAGGCTTCAGCGCATCGCGGAACACCTGCGCGTGGCGGCGGAAGGTGGCGGTCGAATAGACGTAGACGGGCGTGCCGACGGCCTCGGCGATCGCCGGCAGGGCGACGTCCTCGGCGTGCATGACACCGTCACGATAGGCGAAATGATCCATGGTTCAGGTCTTCAATTCGGCGGCGGCAGGTCGAACTCGTCGCTGCGGCGCGGCTGGGACGTGGTGAGCAGCTCGTCGCTGCGCTGTGGGCGTTGCTGAGTCGTGGGGGTCAGCAACTGTGCGGGCGTGGGCGGCGTTTTCGCACCATAGGGCGCGACCGGGAGCGTCTTGCCCTCCGCCGGGACGAGCCCGTCCGCTGCGCCGCAACCTGCCAGAGCAAGCGCCAACCCTGTAAGTGCCAGTAACCGTTTCATGCCGTCTCTCCCCCCGCCGTCTCGGCACGCGCCGCGCGGATCGCCGCACGCACATTGTCGGGCGCGGTGCCGCCGAAGCTGGTCCGGCTGGCGACCGACGCGTCGACCGACAGCACGCCGTACACGCGTTCGTCGATCCGCGCATCGATTGCCTTCAGGTCCTCGATCGGCAGCGCGTCGAGCGCGACCTTGCGCTCCTCCGCCAGCTTCACCGCGCGCCCGGTCACGTGATGCGCCTCGCGGAACGGCAGGCCAGCCTCGCGCACCAGCCAGTCGGCGAGATCCGTCGCGGTCGCAAAGCCGCTCTCCGCCAGCCCGCGCATCCGATCGGTGCGGAACGTCGCACTCTCGACCATCCCGGTCATCGCCGCGATCGACAGCGCGAGCAGGTCGTGCGCCTCGAACACCGGCGGCTTGTCGTCCTGCATGTCCTTCGAATAGGCGAGCGGCAGGCCCTTCATCGTCACCATCAGCGCGGTCATGCAGCCGAGGATACGCCCGGCATGCCCGCGGACCAGCTCGGCTGCATCGGGATTGCGCTTCTGTGGCATGATCGAGCTGCCGGTCGACCATTGATCGCTGAGCGCGACGAACCCGAACGGCTGCGACGCCCACAGCACGAACTCCTCGGCGAGCCGCGACAGGTGCAGCGAGGTCTGCGTCGCGGCGGTGAGATATTCGATCGCGAAATCGCGGTCGCTCACCCCGTCGAGCGAGTTGGTCATCGGCCCGTCGAAACCGAGCGCGGCGGCGGTCATCTCGCGGTCGATCGGAAAGCCGGTGCCAGCGAGTGCGGCCGAGCCGAGCGGCGAGCGGTTCATACGCGCGCGAGCATCCGCGAACCGCCCAACGTCGCGCGAAATCATCGCATGATACGCCATCAAATGATGCCCCAGCGTTACCGGCTGTGCGGACTGGAGATGCGTGAAGCCCGGCATGACGCTCGCCGCATGCTCCTCGGCGCGCGTCAGCAGCGCCGCCTGGAAGCCCGCCAGTGCCGCCAGCGCCCGGTCGATCGCGTCGCGCACCCAGAGCCGGAAATCGGTCGCGACCTGGTCATTGCGTGACCGCGCGGTGTGCAGCCGCCCGGCGACCGGCCCGATCGCCTCCGCGAGCCGCGCCTCGGTCTGCATGTGGATATCCTCGAGGACCAGATCCTCCTCGACGCCGTTCGCCGCATAATGCGCCGCCACCGTGTCGAGCCCGGCCGAGATCGTCGCGGCGTCCTCGGCCGACACGATGCCCTGCTTGCCGAGCATCGCGACATGCGCCTCGGAGCCCGCAATATCCTGCTGCCAGAGCCGCTTGTCGAAGGGAATGGAGGCGTTTATCTCGCGCATGACCGCCGCCGGGCCCTCGGCGAACCGCCCACCCCACATCGAATTGGAACCGTCCATGGTCTTGCGTCCTGTGTTCACTTCGCGCCCAATCGCCCGTCTTCCGACTATCGGTCTCGTGGGACTGGGCCTGCTGGTCGCCGGCTGCGATAGGAAATCGCCCGCGCCGGAGCAAGCGAACGTCGTCGCCGCAAACGCCGCGTCCGCCGACGAGGTGACGTCCGGGCCAGCCCCCGACGAAGCCACCAGCCCTGCCGCCAGCACCGAAAAGCTCGACCGCAGCCACAAGGGCGAGACCGGCCCGACGGTCGCCTTCACCGCGCCCGACGGCAAATCGGTCATGCTCGCGTCGTTCAAGGGCAAGCCGTTGCTGCTTAACATGTGGGCAACGTGGTGCGCGCCATGCGTGGCGGAAATGCCGACGCTCGATGCCGCGGCGAAGTCGCTGGACGGCAAGGTGCAGGTGATCGCGGTCAGCCAGGACATGCAGGGCGCAGAGAAGGTGACGCCGTTCTTCGCGCAGAAAACATTCTCCACGCTGAAGCCGTATCTCGATCCGAAGCTCGGCCTCAGCCTCGCATACCAGGCGAACCTGCCGACCACGATCCTCTACGATTCGGCCGGCAAGGAGGTCTGGCGGATGACCGGCGGCTATGAATGGAACACGCCGGCCGCGGCAAAGCTGATCGCCGAAGCCTCGTAACGCGTTGATCCCGAACAGGTTGTGCCGACCCGCCTTGGTGACGAGCCAAAGGTTGATGGCGGGCCGGCACGCTTCCTCTTAACGCGTCGGGCGATGCCAAAGGTGTAAACAACATCGAAATGCGATGAACCGAGTGGGCTATTCTGGCGTGCACCGACATACCGGACGCTGGTCGGCGACTTACCAGTAGCGGCTACCCGGCACGCCCTTGAATGGGCCGGCAAGATCGGCCGTGATCCAGCCCCCGTAAAACTCCCCGGGTTGCGGGATGACGCGTTCGCCATCGACGAAGCATCCGTCGAACGGGCCTGCATAGAACGCGATGTGATCGCGCAACACCGCAAACGCCGGCGTCGGCGACGGGTAGCTCCACGCGACATCGCGCACGACGTCGCCCGCGATCTCGACGTCGTAATACACGGCGTTGCCCTTCCATTCGCAAAAGGATTGCCGCGCGGATCGCCGGAGCGCCGACATCACAATGTCGGATGGCGGGATGTAATAGCTCGGCGGATGGCTCGTCTCGATCGTGCGGACGCTGCGCCGCGTGTCGGCAAGCGTCACCCCGCGGTGCTCGATCAGGATATGACGATCGCTGCGCTGCGCGATCGCCGGGCGCGGATATTTCCAGACGCTTTCCTGGCCCGGTCGCGCGATATCGGGAATGACGGGTTTCATGTGGTTCGGTCGATCCTCCGGGCAACGGACTGCAAGCGGGGACGGACGTGGAGGAACGCGCGATACACCCGCTCCAGGCCGGCCAGGACGACGGGGTTGCGCGCCGCCAACCCGATCGGGCGCAGCAGCGGGATGGCCCGCCACATCGCCGCGAAGGCGGCCGCGCCGGACAGCATCCGATCCCCTTCGCGCGCGTGGAACCGCGCCAGCATCGCGTTGCGGTCGATCGGGCAGGTCGTTTCGCCGTTGCTGGCATCGACGAAATCGATCGCGCCGCGACGATCGAGGCGACGCATCAGCGCGATCTCGCGTCGGCACAGCGGGCATCCGCCGTCGTGCCAGACCGTCAGGCGGGTCATGCCTTGCCGCGGTCGTTGGACCGGTTCCGCTCCCAAATGCGCTCGGCGAGCAAGGTCGCGAACCCCAGCCATGCGACGAACGGCACCGCCGTCGCCGCCGCCGTCCGATCGACCTTCGCCGCGGCCGCGACATAGCCGGCACCGCTCGCGATCATCGCACCCGATGCGACCGCGCTGGGCCCCAATGCCTTGCGGCGAAAGAACAATTCGGTCCAGCCGCCGACCATGCCGGTATTCAGCAGCCAGAGTCCGACCGCCAGGTTGCGCGGCGCATCGGCGGGGCGACGCAACAGCCGATAGCCGCCGACCGCAAGGCCGGTCTCGAGAACGGGCCATACCGCCCCGAACGCGGCATCGGGCGGCGTGTAGGCTGGCTTGTCGAGCCGCTTGTACCAGCGTCGGATACCGGGATGCGACGGATCTGGCGCGTTACGCCGTCCGAGCACGGCGCTGGCGCCGAGCACCGCCACGACGACCGCCAGCGCGGCCGGACGGGACAAGCCGCCACCGCGGTCTTCCGTGATCGCATCGCGTACGCTGTGGGTCATGCTCGCCGTCCTCATCCCGGGCCCGCTGCCCGCTCCACCATAGCGAAGCAGCGCCGCCGACGTTCCGCCCCGACGGCCTGCGCCGCGCGATCGATGCGGATGGCGATGTCTACCGGCCGGGTTGGCGGGATGGGTTCGGCGTCCTCTTGCCAGCTCTCCGCCAAAGTTTGTCCGTTCGGCCGATAACGAATCCTGCATCCCCGAGACCGGTCGACACCGTGGCGATACCGAAGACGGGGGACCTCATTCAGCCGCGTACGCGCCGCGCCGCATGACATAGTCGCGCGTTTCGTACGGGGCGGCGAGACCCTCGACCCAGGCGCCATGCGCGTGCGTCA
Organism: Sphingomonas sp. HMP9; assembly: GCF_013374115.1. Lineage (NCBI taxonomy): Bacteria > Pseudomonadati > Pseudomonadota > Alphaproteobacteria > Sphingomonadales > Sphingomonadaceae > Sphingomonas > Sphingomonas sp. HMP9. The sequence goes on from NZ_AP022673.1 coordinate 2,521,195, forward strand.
GCGCGACCAGCTCCATCGCGCGCTCGCCCGGCCAGCCGTGCACGCGCACCTCGTGCCGGTGGAGATCGCGGTTCGGCTCCATCATCACCCAGCCCAGCGGGCGCGCGACCGTCGCCCGCGCTCCCGCCGCGTCCATCGCGATCCGGATCCGCTCGCGCGAGGCCGCCGGCAGATACTGCCACACCACCGAATGCATCAGCACGCGCGTGACCCCCTCGGGTTGCGGCGCGACCAATTGCGCCTCGACCCAGTCCGCTGCATCCCCCTCGACCAGATCGACGCCGCCCGCGCGGACCATGTCGATCGCCGCGGCGAGCCGCGCCTGTCGCTCGACCGCATCGACCCAGACATACGCCTCGAGCCGTGCCGCCGCGACGGGATCGGCGACGTCCACCGGCTGGATATCGACGCCGCGGGTCGACTCGATTGCGACCGGCGCGCCAGGTGGCGGCGCGCCGCGCCATTCGGGGCGGATCGTTACCGGCGATGCCGATGGCCCGACGGTCACGCCGCCAAGATCGAACCGATAGCGATCGATCAGCAGGTTGAGCCCCGCGCTCGATCCGATCTCGAGCACCTCGAACCGCGGCCCGTATCGCTCGGCGAGATGCAAGATGCCGGTCATCATGCCGGCGGACCGCGCCGCCTCGTTGGTCTGCGGCGGCCCGTCAAGCCACGGCAGCAAGGCCGCATCCTGCGCGACGAGCGTGGCCTTGACCGTCGCCGCAACGCGCGTCGGGTCGGTCTCCGCGCCGGCGAACACCGCCGACAGCGCCGGGTCCACACCCGCGCGGTGCAGCGCGTGCAACCCGCCGACCAGGCGCAACGCCAGCGCATCGGCGACCGGCTCGCCCGCCCAGTCGAGCGCCCGCCGCCCCGTCGCGCTGTCACGGTCGAGCGCGTGCGCCAGCGCCGTGCAGACCCGCGCCGTCACCGGCGCGTCCATCGCGGTGCAATAGCCCGCCTGGATGTCGAAGCACGCGCGGTTTGCCGGTTCATTTGCCATGTGCAGGTTGTTGCACCCGCCAAGCCCCACCCGTAAAGCCCGGCGGGTGCCTGACTCCCAGATCATCATCGCCGTCCCCAAGGGACGTATCCTCGCCGAGGCGCTGCCGCTGCTCGCGCGTGCCGGCATCCATCCCGAAGCGTCGTTCTCCGACGAGAACAGCCGCGCGCTCCGGTTCGCGACCAACGATCCGGACATCTCGCTGATCCGGGTGCGCGCGTTCGACGTCGCCACCTTCGTTGCGCACGGCGCGGCACAGCTCGGCATCGTTGGGTCGGACGTGATCGCGGAGTTTGGCTACTCGGAACTCTACGCGCCGGTCGATCTCGGCATCGGCCATTGCCGCCTGTCGGTCGCCGAGCCCGCCGAGATGGCGGCCAAGGACGATCCGCGCGGCTGGAGCCACGTCCGCGTCGCGACCAAATACCCGCACGTGACCGCGGCGCATTTTGCAGGCCGCGGCGTGCAGGCGGAATGCGTGAAGCTCAACGGCGCGATGGAGTTGGCACCGACGCTCGGCCTCGCACCGCGCATCGTCGACCTCGTCTCGTCGGGCCGCACGTTGCTGGAGAACGGCTTGGTCGAGGTCGAGACGATCATGGAGGTCACCAGCCGCTTGGTGGTCAACCGCGCCGCGATGAAGACGCGCAGCCGCGTGGTGCCATTGGTCGAGGCGTTCCGTCGCGCGGTCGAGTCGCAGGAGCAGGCGGCATGATCCGCCTTTCCACGTCGGACGCCGACTTCGCGACCCGCTTCACCGCCTTGGTCGAGGATCGCCGCGAGTCCGATGCAGGCGTCACGCAGGACGTCGCTGCGATCATCGCGTCCGTCCGTCGCGATGGCGAGACGGCTATCCGCAACCTCACGCAAAAACACGATCGCCACGACCTCGAAACGACCGGCTGGCAGATCGACGCGAGCGACTGCAGGGCCGCGTTCGACGCGCTCGATCCCGATCTGCGCACCGCGCTCGAACTCGCCGCGACTCGCATCCGCGCGTACCACGAAAAACAGCGGCCGCTCGACAGCGACTCGGTCGACTCGGCGGGCGTAAGGCTCGGCGCGCGCTGGTTGCCGGTCGACGCCGCCGGCATCTACGTCCCCGGTGGCCGCGCCGCCTATCCCTCGTCGCTGCTGATGAACGCGATCCCCGCCAAGGTTGCAGGCGTCGGACGTCTGACGATGGTCACCCCGACTCCCGACGGCCAGATCAACCCGCTAGTCCTCGCCGCCGCGCATCTCGCCGGCGTCGACGAAGTCTGGCGTGTCGGTGGCGCTCAGGCGGTCGCGGCGCTGGCATACGGTGCCGGACGGATCGCACCGGTCGACGTCATCACCGGCCCCGGCAACGCCTGGGTCGCCGAGGCCAAGCGCCAGGTCTACGGTGTCGTGGGCATCGACATGGTCGCGGGCCCGTCGGAGATCGTCGTCGTCGCGGACGCGCTGAACGACCCCGAATGGACCGCCGCCGATCTGCTCAGCCAAGCCGAGCACGACGTGACCACGCAGTCGATCCTGTTCACCGACGACGCAGCCTTCGCCGACAAGGTCGCCGACGCAGTCGACCGCCAGTTGCGCGACCTCGCCACCGAGGCGGTCGCGCGCGTTGCGTGGGACACCAACGGCGCGATCGTCGTCGTCGATACGCTGGCGGACGCGATTCCGCTGGTCGACCGTCTTGCCGCCGAGCATCTCCAGCTCGCCATCCCCGACCCGCAGGGCTTCTTCGACCGCATCCGTCACGCGGGCTCGGTGTTCCTCGGCCGCTATACCCCCGAGGCAATCGGCGATTACGTGGCAGGCCCGAACCACGTCCTGCCGACCGGCCGCCGTGCGCGCTTCGCCAGCGGGTTGTCGGTACTCGACTTCATGAAGCGCACCAGCTTCCTGGCGCTCGACGAAGCCGCGTTGCGTGAACTCGGCCCCGCTACCGTCGCGCTCGCCAATGCCGAGGGTTTGCCTGCGCATGCCAAGTCGGTGGCGCTGCGACTTCGCCTCAACCACTGATTTTGTTCGCGCGGAGGCGCGGAGACGCGGAGGTGTGGCCTTGCCGCGCAGCGGCCCTTCGATCACCAGCCAATGAGGAGATCGGAGCGGCTGCGCCGCACGCAACACCTCCGCGTCTCCGCGCCTCCGCGCGAACCAATCTTCTTCGCCCCCGCACAGACGAAACGCTAAGGGCTGACACGCAAGCCCCCCGCGCGTACAGGCAACCGCTTATGTCCAGAACCGCCCCCCGCACAAAGGCGCGCGCCGCCGCGCGTCTCGCCGCCGTCCAGGCGACCTACCAGCACGAGATGGAGGGCACCGCGATGCCCGTCCTGCTCAACGAATTCCACCAGCACCGTCTCGGCGCGACGATCGAAGACGTCGAATATGCCGAGGCTGATGTCGACTTCTTCGACGACCTGGTGTCGGGCGCCAACGCGCGGGCGGGCGAGATCGATGTGCTGATCGAGGGCAAGCTGGCCAAGGGCTGGACGCTTGCGCGGCTCGACAAGCCGATGAAGGCGATCATCCGCGTCGGCACGTACGAACTGCTCGCACGCAAGGACGTGCCGGTGGCCGCGGTGATCAGCGAATATGTCGATGTCGCGCACGCCTTCTACGACAAGCGCGAGTCGGGGTTCGTGAACGGGTTGCTCGACGGCATCGCGAAAGAAGTACGCGCGTAAACTATCGTCATCCTGGGCTCGACCCAGGATCCAGAGTAACAGCACACGACGTTCGTGGCTCTGGATCCTGACGTTCGTCAGGATGACGGCGGTGCTTGGGGAGCAGCAATGACCGAAGCCGAGTTCATCGCCGCGCTCCGCCGCCTCCCGCTCCATCCGGCGGCGCGCGGCCTTGCCGACGACACCGCGCTGCTCGACGCAGGACCGCTCGTCGTGACGACCGACACGCTCGTCGAAGGCGTGCATTTCCTCGCCAGCGACGCGCCGCAGGACGTCGCGTGGAAGCTGGTCGCGACCAACCTTTCCGATCTCGCCGCCAAGGGCGCCAAGCCCGATGGCATACTCCTCAACTACCCGTTGAGCGACGACGCGTGGGATCGCGCCTTCCTCGAAGGGTTCCTCGACGTCCTGACCGCGTTCGGCACGCGCATCATCGGCGGCGACACCGTGACGCTGCCGCCGCATACACCGCGAGTCCTGACGGTCACCGCGTTCGGCAGCGATGCCGCCGCCCCTGCTCGCAACGGCGCGCGAGAAGGCGATGCGCTCTACGTCACCGGCACGATCGGCGACGCCGGCGCGGGGCTTGCGATCGCGCTCGGCGCGGAAGGCCCGCCGGAACTGCTCGCCGCGTACCGCCGCCCACAGCCTCGACTTGCCGACGGCCGCATTCTCGGCCCCGACGTCCATGCGATGATGGATGTGTCCGACGGCCTGCTCATCGACGCCGCGCGCATGGCGCTCGCCAGCGGCCTCGCGGTGACGATCGAGCTTGCCCGCGTTCCCCTGTCCACCGCGTATCGCGCCTTCTCCGGCGACCGGTTGGCGGCCGCGACGGCCGGCGACGACTACCAGCTCCTCTTCGCTGCACCCGAAGATTACACCACCGACGCCACGCGCATCGGCGTGTTCTCGGCAGGGTCAGGCCTCAGCGTCCACGACTCGGGTGAACCCGTCCCGCTCCCGCCAAGTCTAGGCTACGAGCACGCCCCACGAGGATAACTTGCGCAATGTCCCTGCACTGATAGGTTCCTTACATCGGGACTCGGCAAAGTCGGGACCGGAGAGGACCTGACAAAAGGGATAGCGCCGTATGACGACCGTCTATTTGGCCATGATCTGCGGCGTCATCGCCGTCCTATATGGTTTCGTCACCAGTCGACAGGTGCTCGCCGCCTCCCCCGGTAATGCCAAGATGCAGGACATCGCCGCCGCCATCCAGGAAGGCGCGAAGGCCTATCTCGGGCGCCAATATACCACGATCGCGATCGTCGGCATCATCGTCGCGGCGATCCTGTTGTTCACGCTCGGCATGATCTCGACGATCGGCTTCGCGATCGGCGCGGTGCTGTCGGGCGTTGCGGGCTATGTCGGCATGAACATCTCGGTGCGCGCCAACGTCCGCACCGCAGAGGCCGCGCGCGCGTCGTTGCAGGCGGGACTGACGATGGCGTTCCGCTCGGGCGCGGTCACCGGCATGCTCGTGGCGGGCCTCGGCCTGCTCGCGGTCAGCGCGTTCTTCTGGTACCTTACCGGTCCCGCCGGCCATGCGCCCAACGACCGGATCATCGTCGAAGCGCTCACCGCGCTCGCCTTCGGCGCATCGCTGATCTCGATCTTCGCGCGGCTCGGCGGCGGCATTTTCACCAAGGCGGCGGACGTCGGCGCGGATCTGGTCGGCAAGGTCGAGGCGGGCATCCCCGAGGACGACCCCCGCAACCCGGCCGTCATCGCGGATAACGTCGGCGATAACGTGGGCGACTGCGCAGGCATGGCCGCCGATCTGTTCGAGACATACGTCGTCACGCTGGGCGTCACGATGATCTCGATCGCGCTCCTGATCCAGGCGAGCGGTGCCGAGCTGATGCGCCTCATGACGCTCCCGCTGCTCGTCGGCGGCGTGTGCATCGTCACCTCGATCATCGGCACCTACATGGTGCGGCTTGGCGGCGGCAGTATCATGGGCGCCCTCTACAAGGGCTTCTTCACCTCGACGGTCCTGTCGATCCCGGCGATCTATCTCGCCACGCAATATGTGCTCGGCGACCTCCACCGCGTGATCGGCGGCGCCGGCTTCCTCGATCCCGCCACCGACGATCTCACCACGCAGGCCGCCCCCTCACTGACGCAGAGCTTCACCGGGATGGACCTGTTCTGGTCAATGATGATCGGGCTCGTCGTGACCGGGCTGATCGTGTGGATCACCGAGTATTACACCGGCACCAACCACCGTCCGGTCAAGAGCATCGCCAAGGCGTCGGAGACCGGCCACGGCACCAACGTCATCCAGGGCCTCGCGATCAGCCTCGAGTCCACCGCATTGCCGACGCTCGTCATCGTCGTCGCGGTGATCGTCGCGTATCAGCTCGCCGGGATCATCGGCATCGCGTTTGCGGCGACCGCGATGCTCGCGCAGGCCGGCATGGTCGTCGCGCTCGACGCCTACGGACCCGTCACCGACAACGCAGGCGGGATCGCCGAGATGGCGGGGCTGCCCGACGATGTTCGCCAGCGGACCGACGCGCTCGATGCGGTCGGCAATACGACCAAGGCGGTGACCAAGGGCTATGCGATCGGCTCGGCGGGGCTGGCCGCGCTCGTGCTGTTCGGCGCGTACACGACCGATCTCGCGACCTACTTCCCCGACGTCACAGTCGATTTCAGTCTCAGCAACCCGTACGTCATCGTCGGACTGCTGCTCGGCGCCTTGCTCCCGTATCTGTTCGGCGCGTTCGGGATGACCGCGGTCGGTCGTGCCGCCGGCGCGGTCGTCGAGGAGGTCCGCGAGCAGTTTCGGACCAATCCCGGCATCATGCTCGGCACCAGTCGCCCCGATTATGCGCGGACCGTGGATCTCGTCACTAAGGCGGCCATCCGCGAGATGATCGTGCCGTCGCTGCTGCCGGTGCTGTCGCCGCTCGCGGTCTATTTCATCATCACCGCGGTCGCAGGGCAGGCCGCGGGCTTCGCATCGCTTGGCGCGATGCTGCTGGGCGTGATCGTCTCCGGTCTGTTCGTCGCGATCTCTATGACGTCGGGCGGCGGCGCGTGGGACAACGCCAAGAAGTACATCGAGGACGGTCATCACGGCGGCAAGGGCTCCGAGGCGCACAAGGCCGCGATCACCGGCGATACCGTCGGCGATCCGTACAAGGACACCGCTGGGCCCGCGGTGAACCCGATGATCAAGATCACGAACATCGTCGCGCTGCTGTTGCTCGCGGCGCTGGCCGGCGGCGGGGTCGGCTGATCGGCTGATCGGATGGCCCCAGGATAAGACCGAACATCGTTCAGATCCGACCGACTTCGCCGTTGCGCCGATACGCAACGGCGCCGCACCTCTTGTACCGACGAGCGAACGCGATACTCTATGCCGGCGGTCGTTGGGGAATGGCCGGGGGGATGTTGTCCATGGCGTGGCCGATGACGTGGCGTACGGGTCTGCTGGCCGGTGCAATGATACCGGCGATCGCGGCGGCACAGACCGCGCCGCCCCCCGCCGCCCTGCCGATGGCGACCGCCACCACGCCGAAGGCGGCAGCCGCGCTCTCAGCCCCGGTGTCGGTCGAAACCTTCGCCAAGCTTCCCGGTATCGTCGGTCCGAAGCTCTCGCCCGACGGCGCGCGCATCGCCGCCAAGATGGCGATCGACGGCGTGCAGGTGCTGGTCGTCGCGCCGCTGTTTCCCGGTGGCAAGCTGGCCGCGACCAAGGTCGGTTCGACCGTCGACATCAACTGGTGGCGCTGGGTCGGCGACGACTGGCTGGCGGTGGGCATCGGGTCGCAGGACATGCTGTACGGCGAGGAGATCTACGTCACGCGGACGCTGGGGGTCAAAGCCGACATGACCAAGATCAACCGGATCGACTGGACGAATTCGGGGGGCCGGGCGGACGAGATCCTGTGGACGGCGCGCGACGGGACGCCGCGCGTCCTGCTGTCGCGCCAGACCGGGATCGAAAGCGAAAGCCAATGGTATCCCGAGGTCTCCGAGGCGGATCTGTCGACCGGCAGGACCAAGACCGTCGCCGGCGGCCAGACGAACGTCTTCGACTGGTATGCCGATAGCGCCGGCGTCGTCCGGATGGGCTATCGCTACGACGACGACACCCGCAAGAGCTCGCTTCTGTACCGCAGCGCCAATCGCGATCCATTCAAGGTCATCGCCTCGACCCGCGGCAAGCAGGATATCGTCATCCCGGTGACGTTCCGCGCCGACGGTACCGCCATCGCAACGGATGATTCAGGCGGTCGTGACGCGGTGTTCGAAGTGTCGCTGCCCGATCTGAAGCTCGGCAAGAGGCTGTACGCCGCAGACGGCTACGACGTCGATGGCGTGATCGAGAACGCGACCGGCGACGATATCGACGGCATCAACCTCACCGATCGCTTCGGCCATACCATCTGGCTGAACCCCAAGCTGAAGGAAATCCAGGACGCGGTCGACAAGGCGGTCGGCGAGCGTCGCGCGCGCATCGTGTCCTGGGATCGCACCCGATCCAAATTCCTGGTGCAAGTCGGGTCGCCGTCTCAGGCCGGGGGGCTGTATTTCTACGATCCCGAAAACGGATCGATGCAGCGCTATTCCTGGCAGAATACCGACCTGAAGGCGCGGACCCTGTCGCCGGTATCGACGATCCGGTACACGGCGCGCGACGGCGTCGAGATCGAGGCGTTGCTGACCCTCCCGCGCGGGCACAGCCCGAAGGCGCTGCCGCTGATCGTGTTGCCGCATGGCGGCCCGTTCGCACGTGATTCGGAAGAATGGGACTGGTGGACGCAGTATCTGGCGGAAAGCGGCTATGCCGTCGTCCAGCCCAATTACCGCGGCTCATCCGGCTATGGCACGCATTTCGCACAGCTCGGCGAGGGGCAATGGGGCCTGAAGATGCAGGACGATCTCGACGATGCGATCACGCATTTGGCCAAGCAAGGCATCGCCGATCCAAAGCGCGTATGCATGGCCGGCGCATCCTATGGCGGCTATGCGGCGATGCGTGCGGCCCAGCGGAACGGCACCGGCGACTCGTCACCGTATCGCTGCGCAATCTCCTATGCCGGGGTATCCGATCTCCAGGCTATGCAGCGCTACGACGGCAAGTTCCTGTACGGAAAGACGCGCAGCGACTGGCTGAAGAAACAGGCGCCGGACTATCGCAGCGTCTCGCCGCGCTTCGGTGCGCAAACCTTCTCGATCCCGATCCTGATGCTGCACGGCAAGGAGGACAAGCGCGTGCCCGTGAAGCAATCGCGCATGATGGCGGCGGCGCTCAAAGAGGCGGGCAAGCCGTACGAGTATATCGAACAACCGCTCGGCGATCATCATTTCACGCGCGGCGAGGACCGGCTCGAATTCCTGAAAGCGATGGGCGCGTTTCTGGCGAAGTATAACCCGGCGTAGCGAGACCGTTCCACGCGCGCGCACGATGGAGCGCCGTGCCGCCGCGGTTGGCATCTACCGCGCCGGCGTCGACGAGGCGGTAGCGTAACGGTGCGAATGGCGAGAGCGGACGCTCTTGTTTCCACGCCGCAGATCGCCGATATCAGTAGGACACATGCGGGCATGGGCATCGGGCCTGCGTCCGTGCGTCGGCCGTGCTTTCCTTTTTCGCGAACCTGCGGTAAGGGCGCTCGTCCCGAAATTCCCCCAATTCAGAGATTATATTTGGCCAAGGAAGAACTGCTCGAGATGCGCGGCCGCGTGGTGGAACTCCTCCCCAACGCGATGTTCCGGGTTCAGCTCGAAAACGACCACGAGATTCTCGGTCATACCGCCGGCAAGATGCGCAAGAACCGCATCCGCGTGCTGGTCGGCGACGAGGTGCTGTGCGAACTCACGCCGTACGATCTGACCAAGGGTCGCATCACCTACCGCTTCAAATAAGCCAGTGGGTGCTTGGCGCCCCCTACTTTACATCAAGACGTGGGCGTCCAAGGCGCCTGCCACTTCAATGACGAGGCACCTGTGCTGGTCCTAGCCTCTTCCTCGCCACGCCGCCGCGACCTGCTCGCGCGGCTCGGCGTCGTGCCGTCGCGCGTGGAATCCCCCGATATCGACGAAGCGCCGCGCAAGGCCGAGCCGCCGCGCGCCTACGCGCTGCGTCTCGCGGTCGAAAAGGCCAGCGCGGTCGCGCGCGCAGAGGGTGAGATCGTGCTCGCCGGCGACACCACGATCGCGCTCGGTAGCCGCATCCTGCCGCCTGCCGACACGATCGAGATCCAGCGCGACCTGCTCGGCAAGCTGTCGGGCCGGCGCCATCACTGCCTGTCCGCAGTCTGCGTGATCGACGCGACCGGCAAGGTCCGTACGCGGATCGCCGACACGGTCGTCGCGTTCAAGCCGCTCTCACCAGCCGAGATCGACGCGTATCTCGCGTGCGGCGAAGGGCTCGGCAAGGCCGGGGGCTACGCGATCCAGGGCCGCGCCGAGGCGTTCGTGCGCTTCCTGTCGGGCAGCCATTCGGGCGTCGTCGGCCTGCCGTTGTTCGAAACGCGCGCGTTGTTGAAGACCGCTGGCGTCGCGCTTGCCTGATTCGGGGCCTGAATGGCTCTACGAAGCCGGCATCGGCGAAGCGCGTGCCGCGCTGGTGCAGGACGATCAGATTCTCGAAGCCGCGATCGAGCTCGATACCGAGGCACTGAAGGTCGGCCTCGTCGCCCGCGCGCGGCTCGTGGAACTGCTGCCGGGACGCCGCGGCCGCGTCGCGCTCGATAGCGGCGAGGCGTTGATCAACCACCTCCCCGCGGGCATCACACAGGGTGCCGCCCTCACCGTCGAGATCGTCCGCGAGGCCCTCCCCGAAGCGGGCCGTGCAAAGCTCGCCAAGGCGGTTCCCAGCGATCTGCCGCCTCGCCCTGCCCCGACACTGTACGAGCGCCTCGTGGCGACCGGGCGGCCCGTCATGAGCCCCCGCCCCCACGAACTCGATGCGCTGGAGGCAGCCGGCTGGTCCGAGCTGCTCGACGAGGCCACCAGCGGCGAGATCGTCTTCCCCCTTGGCGCGCTCCGCCTGTCACCCACCCCGGCGATGACGCTGTTCGACGTCGATGGCGCACCACCGCTGGATACGCTCGCCGTCGCCGCCGCGCACGCCGTGGCGCGCGCACTCTGCAGACACGGCATCGGCGGCTCGATCGGGATCGATTTCCCGACGATCGCCGGCAAGGCGCAGCGCAACGCCGTCGCCGCCGCGATCGACGAATCGTTACCGCAGCCGTTCGAACGGACCGCGGTGAACGGCTTCGGCTTCCTCCAGATCGTCCGCCCGCGCCCACGCGCGTCGATCCCCGAGATCCTCCGCAGCGATCCGGTCGGCGCAGCGGCCCGCGCAGTGCTCCGCACGCTCGAGCGCACGCCGCCAGCCGCCTCGCGGCGCCACACCCTGCCCGCGAGCGTCCACGCACGCCTGATGGCGCGTCCGGCCTGGCTGGCGGAACTCGCCCGCCGCACGGGCGTCGTCCACGAACTGGAGAGCGCCTGATGCCCCCTGCCGCTACCGTCAAATGCCCGATCTGCGACCAGCCCGCGGTCCCTGAATACAAGCCGTTCTGCTCGAGCCGCCACCGCGACCGCGACCTGTTGCAGTGGCTGGGCGAAGGCTATCGCATTCCCGGCCGCGCAATTGCGCAAACGGGGCTGGACAGCGCCGAAGACCCCGACTAAACGCGCCCTTCCGATCGCAAGGTCGGACGCTTCTCCGGTCCCAGACCGGACGTGCCCGGATAGCTCAGTTGGTAGAGCATGCGACTGAAAATCGCAGTGTCGGCGGTTCGACCCCGTCTCCGGGCACCATTTTTCCCTTACCGTCGTTCGTACTAAGTAGAGACCGAATAGTTGCACCAGCAGCGTATCGAGGGCTCGTATCGACGCATGGGGCCCGCGCGCCAACCTGTCCTTCGATACGCCGTCTCGATACGCCGCCTGCGGCGACTCCTCGACGGCTACCCGGGACGAACGGGGCGGAGAGCCACTCAAGACGAGCGGGAGAAGCGTCAGGACGCCGACGCGGTCGGTTTAGCGGACGATCCGCGTCACGTGCCCCATCTTCCGCCCCGGCCGCGCGATGCCCTTGCCGTACAGGTGCAAATGCGCGCCGGGTTCGGCCAGCAACGCCGCCCAGCGATCCGCGTCGTCCCCGATCAGGTTTTCCATCGTGGCGTCTCGCCCGGTCAGCGTCGTCGCGCCGAGGGGCAGGCCACAGATCGCGCGAATGTGGTTTTCGAACTGCGAGCACTCGGCGCCCTCGATCGTCCAATGGCCGGAATTGTGCACGCGCGGGGCCATCTCGTTGAACACCGGGCCGTCGGCGCCGACGAAGAACTCGCACGCCAGCACGCCGACATAGTCGAGTTCGGCGGCGATTCGTTCGGCCAGTGCGGCGGCGTCCTCGGCCTGAGCCAGCACGGCGGCGGGTGCGGGGACGGTCGAGTGGCGCAGGATCGCGTCGCAGTGCACGTTGTGCGGCGAATCGTAGCGCACGATGCTGCCATCGAGGCCGCGGGCGATCAGGATCGAGAATTCATGGTCGAACGGTACGAAGGCCTCGAGCACCGCCGGGCCGCCGATCGCATCCCAGGCGGCCTGCGCCGCGGCGGGTGTGTCGATTTTGACCTGCCCCTTGCCGTCATAGCCGAAGCGCGAGGTCTTGAGGATGGCGGGGGTGCCTACCGCCTCCAGGCCCGCTTGCAGGCTTGCGAGGCTGTCGACTGCGGCCCACGGTGCCGGACGGCCGCCGACTCTCTCCACGAAGCGTTTTTCGCCGATCCGTTCCTGCGCCACGCGGAGCGCGCGCGGGCTCGGGTGGACGGGGACGCGGTCGGCGAGCCATTCGACCGGCTCGACCGCGATGTTCTCGAACTCGTAGGTCACGACGTCGCAGGCGTCGGCGAAGTCGGCGAGCACGATGCGGTTGTGATAGTCGGCGCGCGTCATCGTCGAGGCGGACTGCGCGGCGACGCTCTCCTGGTCCGGCGCGAGGACGTGCGTGTGATAGCCGAGCTGCGCCGCGGCGGTGGCGAGCATACGGCCGAGCTGGCCGCCGCCAAGGATGCCGATGGTCGATCCGGGGGGAAGCGGCGTCATGTCTTGGCGTCCTTCAGACTATTGGGCTTCAGGCGGGGTCGGTGGCGACGGCGTCGGTCTGCGCGGCACGCCAGGCCTTCAGACGCTCGGCCAGCGCATCGTCGGACGTCGCGAGGATCGCGGCCGCCAGCAGCCCGGCGTTGATCGCGCCGGGCTTGCCGATCGCCAGCGTGCCGACCGGGATGCCGCCGGGCATCTGGACGATCGAGAGCAGGCTATCCATGCCCTTGAGCGCCTTCGATTCGACGGGCACGCCGAGCACGGGAAGATGCGTCATCGCGGCGGCCATGCCGGGGAGATGTGCCGCGCCGCCTGCACCGGCGATCACCACCTTGAGACCACGATCGGCGGCGGTCGTCGCATAGTCGTAGAGGCGTTGCGGGGTGCGGTGAGCGGAGACGACCTTGGTCTCGTACGCGACGTCGAGCGCGTCGAGCGTCTCGGCGGCGTGGCGCATCGTCTCCCAATCGGAGGTGCTGCCCATGATAATGCCGACTAGAGCCACGATCGCCCCCTGGTTCAAGGAGCGCCGTGCCTAGCGATGCATGCGATGGAGGGCAACCGTCAGCCCGTACGCCGGCAGCCCGTACGCCGTCATCCTGGGCTCGACCCAGGATCCAGAGCCACGAACGCTGGCGGTGTTGGCTCTGGATCCTGACTTTCGTCAGGGTGACGGCGGCTTACCGCTCGCTCAGATAGTAGCGATCCGTCGCGTTCAGGTCGGCATCGAGTTCGTAGACGATCGGCTGGCCGGTCGGGATTTCCAGGCTCGTGATCTCGTCGTCGGGAATGTTCGACAGGTGCTTCACCAGCGCGCGGAGCGAGTTGCCGTGCGCGGAGATCAGGATGCGCTGGCCGTCCTTGAGCGCCGGCGCGATCCGCTCGTCCCAGTACGGAAGGACGCGGGCGATGGTGTCCTTGAGGCTTTCGGTCTTGGGGATCGCGATGCCGTCGTAGCGCCGGTCCGTCGACAGGTCGAAGTCGCTGCCATCGTCGAGCACCGGCGGCGGCACGTCGAAGCTGCGCCGCCAAATATGGACCTGCGCGTCGCCATGCTTGGCCGCGGTCTCGGCCTTGTCGAGACCGGTCAGGCCGCCATAATGCCGCTCGTTGAGGCGCCAGTCCTTCTCGACCGGCAGCCAGAGCCGACCCATGGCCTCGAGCGCGATGTTGAGCGTCTTGATCGCGCGCGTCTGCAAGCTGACGAAGGTCTGGTCGAAATCCAGGCCCTTGGCGGCCATCAGTTCGCCCGCGGCCTTGGCCTCGGCCTCGCCCTTGGCGGTCATGTCGACGTCCCACCAGCCGGTGAAACGGTTCTCGAGGTTCCAGGTGGACTGGCCGTGGCGGATCAGGACTAGGGTCGGCATTGGGTCTCCTGGGGGATTTCGGGAGGGAAAGGCGTTCGCAATCCTATCCGTCATCCTGACGAAAGTCAGGATCCAGGGTAACCGAGCGCTGCCGCTCTTGGCGCTGGATCCTGACTTTCGTCAGGATGACGAGACGCGGGGGATCAGATATCGTCGATCATGCCGGCCAGCGTCTCCAGCATCGCGTGCGCGAGCTGTTTCGAGCGCTCGGGCGACCAGCCGAACTCGGGATCGGCGTTCACGTCGTGATCCTTGAACGGCATCTCGAGCGTCATCGACACCGCGCCGAAGCGCTCTGCGAGCTGGTTGGTCGACATCGACAGGTTGGCGGTGCCCGGTGCGGACTTGGGATAGCCCTTCTCGGTCTGGAAATCGGGCGTGTGCGCGGCGAGGCGACGGCCGTATTCGTAGAATTTCTCGCCGTGCGCGTCGGTCCAGGACGGGATGCCCTCGAAACCGGCGATGAAGTTCGCCGGGATCGCCTCGTCGCCGTGGATGTCCATCGCGACGTCGACGCCGGTCAGGTCCATCGCGTTGCGGACGCAGAGGACCTCGGGGCTCTTCTCAAGCGTCGGCGTGTGCCATTCGCGGTTGAGGTTCACGCCGACCGCGTTGGTGCGCAGATGACCGCGCCGCGTGCCGTCCGGGTTCATGTTGGGCACGACGTTGAACGTCGCCTTTGCCAGCAGGTCCGCGGTGATCGGATCGGCCGAATCGGTCAGACGCTCGAGCGCACCTTCCATCCACCATTCGGTCATCGATTCGCCGGGATGCTGGCGCCCGTAGATCCATACCTGCTTCGGTCCCGACCCGATCGTGAAGCAGTCGATCGCCTGCCCGTCGAGCGACTGGCCGAGTTCGCGGTGCGCGACGCCGGGCAGCAACGCCGTGCGGGCCACCAGCGCCTCATGCATTTCCATCGTGTACGGCGCGAAATAGGCGAACCAGGCGAGATCGGTGTCGGCAGTGAAGTCGAATTCGAGCACGCCATTTTCATAGCGTGTATCGATCATCCGCCATGCCTGCCGATCGGTGCTGGCGCGCGTCTTGTACCCCGGCCAGCCGAACGGATAGGCCGACTTGCCCGCATTTAGGATGCGATATGTCAGCGTCCGCCCGGCCGCCCCCGCCACCCGGAAAAAGAACCACTGGAAGAAGTCGGACTGGAAATCGGTGACGATCTCCAGGTCGATTCGGTCTCCTTCGGTGGCGACAACGCGGATGTTGCCGCCATCGAAAGCGGCGTTGATGGTGACGGGCATAGGGGCTTGGCTCATTTCACCTGAATAGTGCGACCGGACTCGCCGGGGAACCCCATGAACAGCGCGCGGGCCAGCTTGTCGGCCTGGATATCGGTCCGGGCATCGTCCTTGCGGGCGTCGGCGAAGGACTGCGCGCGGCCTTCCCAGACGGGTGACTGGTCGGCAGTACGCTTGATCGTCACCGACAGCTCGGACACGAGGATCGCGGTGCTCCCACCGCCGCCGATCGGGAAGCCGACCCCGCCGCCCAGCCCGACGCCACCGCCGCCGCCGCGACGGCCGCCGCTGCCGCTAAAGCCGCCGCCACCGATGCCGATGCTGATCGGCGACCGCTTGGGCGGGCCTGCCTGCGTGGTGCGGGTAAAGCCTACCGTCGCCACCAGCAGCGGCTTCGCGCCGGCCATCGGCACACTATAGCCGGCCTTGAGCAGTTCGCCCTGCACGGCGGCCGCGTAGGTCTTAAACTCGATGCTGGCGGGGCCGCCACCGGTGAGCGGCTGGACTGCGATGGTGCCGCGATCGATTGGCTCGCCGAGGTGATAGCGCAGAACCTCGGTAGGCGGCAGCGACGGGCCGGTCGCGCACGCGGTGAGGGATGCGCTTGCCAGCGCCAGGACCAGGATCGAACGAACCGCCATCGGGACTTCCTTAGAATGTTGCGCTATAGTAACGCTCGGACCAGCCGAGTGGGTTCCCGGATGGCTTGAGCGTGTCCGTTGCTTGACTTGGACACACCCCGCTATTAGGCGATCCCGTCTTTCCGCACACCTAGATTTGAAAAGAAGCGAATCGATCATGAAGATCCGCAATTCCCTGAAGTCGCTCAAGGATCGTCACCGCGATAACCGCGTGATCCGTCGTCGTGGCCGTACCTACGTCATCAACAAGACCAACCGTCGCTTCAAGGCACGCCAGGGCTAACGCCCTGACTACCGCCGTCATTTTCGACGTCGGTCGTGTCCTGTACGACTGGGATCCCCGGATCCTGTACGAGCGCCTGATCGACGACGATCGGGCGCTCGACGCGTTACTTCGCGATGTCGTGACGATCGACTGGCACTTCCAGCACGACGCTGGCCGTAACTTCGCCGACACCTCGGCGGAGTTGGCCGCGCTGTATCCGCAGCATGCCGACTTGATCGCCGCCTGGGGGCCGCGATTCACTGAGAGCATCGGCGCGGGAATCGCTGGCATGCATGGGATCGTGACCGAACTGGACGACGCTGGCGTTCCGCTGTTCGCGATTACGAACTTCAGCCACGAGTTCTGGCCACCCTTTCGCGCGCGTGAGGCCTATCTGTTCGACCGGTTCCGCGACGTCGTCGTGTCGGGCGAGGAGAAGATGGTGAAGCCGGACGCGGCGATCTATCGGCTGGCGCTGGAGCGATTCGGGTTGGCGGCGGAGGACGCGGTGTTCGTCGACGACAATGCGGCGAACGTCGCGGCGGCGCAGGCGCTGGGCATCGAATCGGTGCTGTTCACGACTGCGGCGGATTTCCGCGCGCGGCTGGTCGAGCTTGGGCTCCCAATTAACCAGCACCCGTCATCCTGACGAAAGTCAGGATCCAGAGCCGTTAGCGCCAGGGTCCGTTACCCTGGATCCTGACTTTCGTTAGGATGACGGGGTGGCGTAGCTCACTGCTCCAGCGAGATCGACTGCCGCAAGTTCGCCACCGCAGTCTCTTGATCTGCGACCGGAGCTTCCGGGATCATCCCGCCCTCGAAATCGTCCGTCACCGTCACGGTCGTCCCCAGCGTCGTCACCCCGAACAACTGCTTCGCAAAACCGAGCGGCACGCGGATACAGCCGTGCGACGCGGGGAAGCCAGGGTTCCGCCCCGCGTGGATCGCGATGCCGTCCCAGGTCAGACGCTGCATGAACGGCATCGATGCATCGTCGTACAGGCTCGACTTGTGGACCGCGTTCTTCTGTAGGATCGGATAGGTGCCTACCGGCGTGTCCTTGCCATCCTTGCCGCTGGAGATCGTCGTCGCCGCGATCATTGTCGACCCGCGATAGACGAACGCGCGCTGCTCCATAAGACTGACCACGACGCTGACAGGTTCGCTGGAGCCATTATCCTTCCAGACGAACTGGTTGGGCGAGAGTTCGGTTGCGGCCTGCTCGATGGGCATCGCGGCAATGGCAGCGGCCGATGCGGCCTGCGCAGGGTTTGCGCCCACGAAGATCGCAAGGCTCAACCCCATGGCCATGAACGACCGCGCCGTCCTGCTCGCTATTTTGCCCATTGTCTCGTCCGTCCTCGAATCCCGATATTTTCGCCCAACGCGCGATTCTTCAAAACGTGCCGTCAGCGAAGTGAGTCGATGAACCGACCCTAGATCGGGGTAGTTAGAGGGAACGGACCCACAACCAGTGGAAATGGTTGCAGAATATTCACGGAAAATCGGCTATACGGTGGTCCAAGAAACGGGGCAATTTCGGGAAAATCGATGCACGACGAGCAAGGTCCTGTGCGCGAACGACGCGCGCTTCTGAAGAATGGTTTGGTATTGGCGGGGGCTCTGGCGGTACCGGGTGCGGTTTCCGCAACGTCGCGGCTCGGACGCCCGCTGACGGCGCGCGATCTGAAGCCGATGACGCAGCCGCCGCTGCCGCGTACGACGGTGGCACTGACGTCGCCGAAGGTGGTCCGTCCCGATCTGCTGCGCCAGGCGATGGCGTCGCTCAGCCGGCATGGCAGCCGCATTCCGAACCGTGACCGGATCGCGATCGCCGATTTCGCGGCACCGTCGGGCAAGCCGCGGTTCCATTTCATCGACCTCGCCAGCGGGCGCAGCACGTCGTTGCTGGTCGCGCACGGCAGCGGCTCCGATCCGGCGCATACCGGCTATCTCGAGCGCTTCTCGAACCGCTTTGGCTCGAACGCATCATCGGAAGGCGCGTTCGTCACCGACGATTATTATGTCGGCAAACATGGTCGTTCGCAGCGGCTGATCGGTCTCGATCCGACCAACGACAATGCGCTCGATCGTGCGATCGTGGTGCATTCGGCCTGGTACGCGAACAAGGACATGATCGAGAGCCATGGTATGCTCGGTCGCAGCCAGGGCTGTTTCGCGGTCGGCGAGCGTGATCTGGACCAGGTCTTCGCGCGCCTTGGTGCCGGCCGCATGATCTACGCGGCGAAGGTCTGAGATATCGGCTCGGACCGCGGTCTATCCTGCGGTCTGAGCCATCCGGCTCCGTTCCATTCTCCGGCGCGCGCGTCGCACCCCGCCGATGAGTCCCGACCATAAAAGTGCCTCGAGGCCGGCATAGCCGAGCCCCAGGTGATCGGGACGCACCGCCAGCACGTCGGCGAGCCGGATCGTCCCCGCGCGCAAGCCCGCTCGCCCGATGTCGCCCCAGCGCCGCGCGGTCTCCCAGCGAATCAAACGGATGTCGTGCGCGGAACAGTCGTGCGTTGCCAGGAAATCGGCCTGAATCACGCTCAGTGCGCTGCCCAGCGTAGCCAGCGCGGCGCGATCCGGGACTGGGCGCTTGGCCATGTTGTGCAGCATGATCAGCCGCGCGACGCGCTCCGCGCGATCGTCGAACAGCCGGGCATAGCGTTCGGTCAGGACGCGGACTGAAGCGGCCTCCATCGTATCGACGAAGCGCTTCGAGACGCCGCCGGGGTGGACGCGGTACAGCACCAGCGCCTCGTCCAGCCGCGCGATCGCGCCGAAATGCTGGATCCGCTGATACAGGTCGAAATCCTCGGCGTAGAGCAACTCGGGCCGCGTCACCGGATCCAGCCGCCGCGCCACCGCGGTCCGCATCATCGTCGACGACCAGACCAGCGGGTTCTCGATGCAGGTCAGCCAGGCGACCAGCGCGGGCGTGGTGGTTGGCGCATAGCTGGACGGGCCGACCACGCCTTCGGTCAGGAGTTCGGCCGCGGTGCCCAGCAGCACCGTGTCCGGATGCGAGTCGAGATACGCGACCTGGCGCGCGAAGCGATCGGGGCGACAGATGTCGTCATGGTCGAGTGCAGCGATGTAGCGGCCGCGTGCTTCGGCAAACCCACGATTGCGCGCCAGCACCGGGCCGCCATTTTTTGCCATCTCGACCAGTCGCACGCGCGGATCGCGCCATGCCCGCACCACCTCGCGCGTGTCGTCGGTCGAGCAGTCGTCGACGACGATTACCTCGAAATCAGTAAAGGTCTGCGCTTCGAGGCTGGCGAGCGTCTCTTCGATCAAACCGGCGCCATTATACGCGGCCATGATCACGCTGACGGCGGGATCGGCGTCTCGGTCGTTCGACATCACGCGGCCGCCAATGCCTTCGACGCCATCACCTGATCGACGATCATCAGCCCCACATCGTTCTGCCATAGCCACAAGCCATTGGCCTGGCCCGAAAAACTACTCTCGCCGCCAAGCGTTCCCCATGGCACGAAGCCCGCCGCCAGTCCCAGTCCGTAGAGCCCGGCGACCGGCGCGCCGTCGGCATCGACCACCCGGCAGTAGCGATCGACCATCGGCCGCCCGTCATGCGCGGCCAGCGCGATCGGCGCACCGTCGCGGTCGGCGATCGGCATCGCGATCGGCCGATAGCCAAGCGCCGCGATCACCAGGTCCGCACCTTCGATCAGCGCCCGGGCCGCAGCATCGTCGTCGCTCGTGATCCGGTGCAGCGCTACGCGCGGATCGGGCACGCGGCCGTCTATCCCGAGCATCCGCAGCACAAGGTCGCGCGCTTCCAGCCGGAAGCCGGCGAGGCGGTAGACGAACCCCGACACCGGGCAGATATCGTCGGGGCCGAAATCGGTGAAGCCCTCGGCATGCGCCGCCTCGATCGAATGATAGAACGGACGGAGCGGACGGCGGTGCAGCAGCGTAATCGCGCCGGCTCCGAGCGGCAGCGCTGGCTGGCTCTTGAGCAGCAGTGCGATCGTGGTCAGCGCGCTGGTCGACCCACCGATCACCGCGATCCTCGGGTTGCGCTTGCCGGTCAGGATATCGGCGACCTTCTCGAACCCGCCGACCGTCAGCACGTCGTCGGACTGGAGCAGGCGTCCGCCTGCCAGTTCGATCAGGCTGGCCCCCGCAACACGCTGCGTGGCGAGCCGGTCGAGCGGCTGATGCCCGCCCGTCGCCACGACGACGTTGCGTGCGAGTTGCTCGAACACATGGCCATCGGCCAGCCGGCGGACCTTTACGCTCCAATATCCGTCGCCGACGCGTTTCGCGCCCAGCGCCTCGTGCCCCGTCAGCACGACGCCGCCATTGCTGCGGACGATATCCGTGAGCCGGTCCCCGGTGGCGCGCAACAACGGCCCGACCTCGGTCAGCGGCACGCCAAGCGCGCCCTCATGCGCCGCGACGGCCCGTCCCGCAGGATGATCGACGAGGCGCGCGAGTTCGGGATGCACATTGTCGCGCACCGCGGTCAGGAAGGTCTGCGCGGTCGAATCGGAGGTGATCGCATAGCGCCCGAGCCGCCCGCCGCCGATCGCGTTGCCGCGCTCGACCACCATCAGCCCCGATGCGGCGAAATCGGGCAGCAGACCGCGCTTGGTCGCCGAGGTGAGCATCGCGGTCCCTGCCGGACCACCGCCGACGATGATCACCGACGCGATGGTACCGCCCGCCCCGCGCACCGACGCACGCCGATCGCGCGGACGGACGATCGCCGCGCAGGCGTTCGCCAAGGCGGTGGCGGCATGCCGCGCATCCTCGACCGACATCGCGTCCGTAATCGGCAGCGACAGCATCCGCCCGGCGATCCTGTCCGCGACCGGTGTCGGCTCGATCATCGCGGTCGCCTGGAACCAGGGCTGTTCGCCGAGATGCGGGCTGAAATAGCGGCCGCAGCCGACCCCATCCGCCTCGATCGCCGCGACGATCGCATCGCGGTGATGCGCGATGTGCTCGGGGAGCAACACCGGCATGAACTGCATCGAGCGCCGCCGGCCCGACACGGCCTGGAACTGGAAGCCGGCCAGCGTGGCGCGGTAGGCATCCTCCAGACCGGCGCGGTGGTCGGCGATCGCGTCGATCTCGGCCAGCTTGGTCTGTGCCATGATCGCGGTGATCTCGGGCAGCTTTGCGTTGATGCCGGGCAGCGTGGCGTTGCGGCTGCCTTCGAAGCCGAAATTCCCCATCGATCGCAACGTCGCGATCAGGTCGACGTCGCTGCTGTGGATCAGACCGCCCTCGCCGACCGCGAACGTCTTGGTCGCGTGCATCGAATGGACCACCGCGAACGGTGCACGCGCGCCGAACCCGAGTCCGGAGTCGTCGAGCGTGCCGAGCGACGACGCTGCATCGATCACGATGCCGACGCCGTAGCGCCGCTGAAAATGCACATAGCGGTCGAGGTCGATCGCGTTGCCGAACGTCGCATAGGGCACGACCACGCCGATCCGCTCGCCGTGACGTTGCAGCAGCCGCTCTTCCTCGAGCGCGCACGCAGCCCAGTCATCGGGATCGATATCGCAGATCAGAGGCGTCAGCCCTGCCCAGGCCGCCGCCTGCGCGGTCGCGGCGAACGTCAGTGCGGGCATCAGCGCCAGCGTGCCCTGCTTGGGGTTCAGCCCGCCGGTCCGCATGCCCGACGCGTGGCGTATCGCGAGCATCAGGCCCAGCGTCGCATTGCCGACCGCAAGGCTGGCGCCGTGGCCGCCGAACAGCGTTTCGGTCACCCCCGCCTCGAACGCGCGAACCTCGGGGCCGTTGTTGCTGAACACCCCCGATGCCTCGACCCGGCGCAGCGCGTCGAGATGCTCGCTCAGCCGCGGCGGGTTCGGCGCGATCAGGGGGAGGCGTTTCATCGGCGATCCGGTCTGTTGTGCGACAGGTCTATGACCCACCGCCTCCTAACAACCAGTTACGCGCGCAATCGCCAATATACGCAGACAGTTCTTTCCTTACACCAACCCGGATCGCACCCGGGATGGTGCAGGACTTTCAGCGCACCAAAGGCAGGCTGATATAGCTTTCGTCTGGCCCGGCGACCGTCACTTTCTGCGTCGCCTTCACATAGTCCTTGGGGCTTGCGAAAAAGATGTTCGGGACGAAGGTCTGTGGGTTGCGATCGTAGAGCGGGAACCAGCTCGACTGGACCTGCACCATGATCTTGTGCCCCGGCAGGAACACGTGATTGGTGGTCGGCAAGGCGAACTTGTATTTCAGCGGCACGTTCGCGGCGATCGGCTTGGCGACCGCCAGATCCTCACGGTAACGCCCGCGGAAGATGTCCATCGCGACCGGCAGTTGATAGCCCGCCATCGGCTTGTCGCCTGGGTTAACGTCCGGATAGACGTCGATCAGCTTCACCACCCAGTCGCTGTCGGTGCCGCTGGTCGCCGCCGTCAGGTTCACTTCCGGCACGCCCGCGATCGTCGTCGGCGTGGTGAGCGCATCGGTGGTGAACGTCAGCACGTCGGGCCGGCCCGAGACGGCGCGCTGATCGTCGACCAGCCACTGTTTCCAGGTCGATGCGCTCGCATAGGTCGGCAGCGTCGGGCGCACGCGGTAGCTGACGGGCGCCGCCGGATCGGAGATATAGTCCGCCGTCGCCGCGGCACCGCCGGTGGCCTGGAAACCGAGCGCACCGCCGGGCTTGAGGTAGAGCGGCGTGCCGGCGGTCGGCGCGGTCGGCCATTTATCGAGCTTCTGCCATTCGTTGCGGCCCGACTGGAACATGGTCACCGGCGCGACATCCATCGCCGGCTGGTCGCTCTTCAGATAATGCGCGAGGAATGGCGCCAGGACGTGCCAGCGCCACCATTTGGCGGTGTCGGCATCCCATTTGATCGCGCCCAGCGCGCTGCCGTCGCGCACCTCCTGCCCGTGATACCAGGGGCCCATCGACAGATAGACCATGTCGTTGGCGGTGTCCTTGGGCTCGAGCGCGCGATAGACCGCGGGCGCGCCGTAGATGTCCTCCTGATCCCACAGGCCACCGACGATCAGCGTCGGCACCTTCAAGGGCTGGCCCGCGAGCACGGTGTCCATCGCCTGGCTCGACCAGAACGAATCATACGCCGGATGCTGCGTGATCTTGCGCCAGAAGCCGAGCTGTTCGAGGCCCTGCGCCTTGCCGATCGCGCCGGCCGAGCCGCCCTTCAGATAATAGTCGTAATCGTCCGCGGTGTCGGTGATCCACGGCGTGCCCGCGTCCTTGGTCGCTTCCTGGCCGAGAATGTAGGGCATCATGCCTTGGCGGAACGCGCCGTTGTGGAACCAGTCGTCGCCGCGCCAGCCATCGACCATCGGGTTCATCGGCACCGAGACCTTGAGCGCGGGATGCGGATTGATCAAAGCCATCAGCGGCAGGAAGCCGTCATAGCTGATCCCGCTGATCCCCACGCGCCCGTTCGATTCGGGGACGTGCTTCACCAGCCAGTCGATCGTGTCGTAGGTGTCGGTCGAGTCGTCGGTCTTGGTCGGGTTCTGCGCGGTGCCGGCGCGCGCGGGGTTCATCATGTAGATGCCCTCCGACGCATGCATCCCGCGCACGTCCTGGATCACGCGGATATAGCCCGCCGCCGCGATCACGTCGCCCGCGCCGTCGCCATGCTCGAGAATCCCCGCATAGGTACCGCTGTCGACCTTGGTCTGGCCGTCGGCATCGTAGGGCGTGCGCGTCATCAGGATGCCCGCGTCCTTCGCGCCCTTTGGGACGATGATGACGGTGTGCAGCTTCACCCCGTCGCGCATCGGGATCTCGACGACTTTGCGCACATAATCATAGCCGACGTCGCGCGGCGCCATCTTGGCGGGGCGTTCGTCGTAATTCTGCGCGGTCGCGGGGGTGGTGGTGGCAAGCGCGGCCAGTGCGCAGGCTGTCAGCAAACGGGGCATCGATATCATTGTTCTTTTTCCTTCCCTCCCGGACCGAAAAAGAAAAGGCCCGCTTTTCCGCGTGGAAAAACGAGCCCCTCTCATAGCTTGGATCATCACGCCGAACGCGCGATCACCCTGATCTGTAGACCGTCACCCCAGCCAACGCCGGGGTCTCCCGCTTGGCAGGCGCCGCCCGTCACACCATGAGATCCCAGCATTCGCTGGGATGACGGCGTTGGCGGGGAGCACACAGTCACAGTCCTTGATCGTCGTGCGGACGCGTCAGGCGGTCCGCGTGCCGGTCAGCGGGAAGCTGCCGAAGGCGCCGGCCGCGACGCTGCCCTTGAGAACGTCGTCCTCGACGGTTGCCTTGCAGTCGAGCGTCATCGGCATCGGCACGGTCATGCTCTGCTTCCAGGTGATCGTGTCGCCATCGACCTCGCCAGTGACATCCATGCCGCCCATCGCACCCGACACCGCACCGCTGAAGGTGTCGCCCGCGCTGGTCACGGTCAGCGTCATCTTCTGGTCACCCAGCGGCGACTTGACCACGCAATCCCAGCTGCCATCGACGTTTGCCATTGCTCTCTCTCCTGAATCGCCGCCCGAGATGCTCGAGCCCTAAAAGTTAATTGCCGCCGGCAACCGACGCCGCGGGGATGACCTCGACCGGCAGGCCGATGCTGTCAAGCTGCGGCCGCACCGTCTTCGCATCGCCGACCACGACCCAGATCGTCTTCTTCGGATCGATCGCCTGCTGGATCGCGGTGTTGAGTTGCGGCAGGTTAAGTCCCTGGTAGCGCTGCGTGATCGTCGCATAGTAATCGTCGGGCCGCTTGAGCAGGTCGTTCTGCTGCATCGCGCCCAGCACCGCGTCCGACGTCTCGAAATTACCCGACAGCGATCGGATCGCGCCGTTGATCGCGCGGTCGAACTCGAGCTGCGTCATTGGCTCCTTGCCGAGGAACGCGCCGATATCGCTGCGAAGTGCGGCGATCGACGGACCGGTCTGATCCGCCTGCACCGGCGCCGACAGGATGTACGGCGCGGCGTACTCCGCCTGCTGGAACCGCCCCGACACGCCATAGGACCAGTGCTTGCTCTCACGCAGGTCCATGTTGACGCGCCCGAGGAAGCTGCCGCCGAGCGCATCGTTCGCGGTCACGATCGGCAACAGGTCCTGCGTGCCCTTCAATCCGGTCGGCACGCCGGCGACGATCACCGACTGCGGGCTGTCGGGCCGGTCGATCAGCACGATCTTCGGCGCGGACGGCGTGACGGTCGCCGGGAACGCCTTGACGCCCGCCGCGCCGACGGGACGCCAGGTCCCGAACCGCGCGTCGAGCGCTGCCTTCACCTCGGCGAGCGGACGATCGCTGACGACGAAGATCTTCGCCTTGTCGGGGCGCAGCCATGCCTGCTGGAACGCAACGAGGTCTGCGCGGGTCAAAGCGGCGACCGCCTTGGGATCGCCGCTGCCCTGCGCCTTGGCATAGGGCGAGGTCGGCCCGAGCAGCTTCGGCAGGACGCGCGTCGCCAGCCCCTGCGGGCTGGTCAGCTCCTGCGCGATCTGTGCGAGCTGCTGGTTCTTGACGCGCGCGACCTCGGCGTCGGCGAAGGCCGGGTTCTGCGCGATGTCGGCGAACAGGTCGACCGCGGGGGCGAGGTTGGCACTCGGCACCTGCAACGACAGGAAGGTCCGGTCGTTCGACGCACCCGAGCCGATATCCGCGCCCAGCCGCTCCTTGGCCTCGGCTAGCGCGACCGAGTCGCGCGTTGCGGTCCCCTCGTCCATCATCGACAGCGTCAGCTTCTGCGTGCCGAGCTTGCCCGGAACATCCGCCGCGACGCCGGCATCGAAGCTCAGCACCGCCTGCGTCACCGGCACCGCGTCGCGCTGTGCGTAGACGACCTCGATGCCGTTGGTCAGACGCGTGCGCTCGACCGTCGGGAAGCTGAGCCCCGCGACCTGGCCGACCGCGGGCAACGATCCGCGCGTGCCCTTTGGCGGCGCCTCGGGGGCGGGCACGACGACGGCCTTGGGTGGCACGACCGCATTGGCATAGGCATCGCGCGCGCCGGGCACGACCGTGAGCGAATAGGCCGGCCGCGACAGCCACTTGGCCGCCGCCGCCCGCACGCTGGCCGGCGTTTCCGCGGCGAGCTGGAGAAGCTGCTTCTTGTAGAAGCCGGGATCGTTCGAATACAGCGCGCCTTCGGCCAGCGCGACCGCCTTGCCGCCGAAGCCGCCGACCGATTCGAGCCCTTCCATCCGGCGCGCCGCCGTGGTCGTCGCGACCCGGCCGACCTCGTCGGCGGTCGGGCCGTTCTTGAGGAAATCGGCGAGGATCTCATCGATTCGCCGGTTCACCACCGCAGGGTCGACGCCCTCGCGGACGATCGCCTGGATCTCGAACATACCGAGCTGACTGAAGCTGCTATTCTCGGCGGAGATCCGCGTGACGAGCTTCTCCTTCTTGACCAGCGCAGTATCGAAGCGGCTGCTGGCGAGCCCGCCCAGCACGCCCGCCGCGACGTCGAGCGCGGTGCCGTCCTTGTCGTTCAGGCCGGGGACCACCCAGTTGCGGCTGACCATCACCGCCGCGACGCGATCCTTGATCGTCTCGCTCACCGGCGCGGGCAAGGTCGGGATCGGCGCGGCGGGCACGATGCTCTCGGGCCCTTTGGCGATGCCGCCAAAATACTTCTCCGCAAGACGCCGGCCGGTGGCCGCGTCGACGTCGCCGGCCAGCACCAGCACCGCGTTGTTCGGGCCGTAATGATCCTTGAACCAGTCCTTCACCGTCTGCAGCGACGCCGCATCGAGATCCGCCATCGAGCCGATCGTGGTGTGGCCGTAAGGATGCGTTGCGGGGAACAGCCCCTCGGTGATCTTGTACTGGGTCAGGCCGTAGGGCTGGTTGTCGCCCTGGCGCTTCTCGTTCTGGACGACGCCGCGCTGCTCGTCGAGCACGCCCTGGGTAATTGCGCCGGTGAGATAGCCCATCCGGTCGGATTCGAGGAACAGCGCGCGATCGAGCGCGGCAGTCGGCACCGTCTCGAAATAATTGGTGCGGTCGAAATAGGTGGTACCGTTGAAGTCGGTCGCGCCGACCTGTTTCAGCGGCTCGAAGAAATCGCCCGGTGCGTTCTCGGAGCCGTTGAACATCAGATGCTCGAACAGATGCGCGAACCCGGTCTTGCCCTTCGGCTCGAACTTCGACCCGACATTATACCAGACGCTGACTGCCACCACGGGCGCCTTGCGATCGGTATGCACGACGACGCGCAGGCCGTTCTTCAGCGTGAACTGCTGGTAGGGGATATCGACCGACTTGACCAAGTCGGCGACCGGCGCAGGCTTTGCCGCCGGGGTAGCGGGTCGCTGAGTCTGGCCGAATGCGGGCGAGACGAGGGCGATTGCAGCGACGCCGGCAAGCGCGGTCATTTTCAAAGCCATATGCGAAGACTACCCTCAGTTTCGAACGATATCGTCGCACCATAAGCGCGCTTCGTCGCCGGGCAACAAGATAGATGCATCGAGTTTCGAGGCGATCGGCGACCTGCGCCGGGACGTCTCAAAGGTACCGCCACCACCAGCCGGTATGCACCCGTTTGAACCGTCCGAACCACCGGCATGCGAACCAGCAGGGCACGGCGACCGTCGCGGCAACGAGCCAGATCGACGCGACATTGGGGACGCCGACCAACCCGTCGCTCGCGCCGCCCACCGCCGCACCGATCAGGCGGTTTATGCCGTGGAGCAGGTAGAGGTGCAGGATGTAGAAGAACAACGGCGCGGACCCGAACACCACAAGCATGCCGTTCCACCGCGCCGATGCGCGCTCGAAACGCGCCAAGAGCAGCATGCCGATGCCGAGCGTCAGCAGGATAAAGTCCGCGGACGGCGGATATTTGGTGAGGTTGAGGATGCTCATGATCGTCGCGAGCGGCGTCGTGCCGACCTGCCACGGCAGCGGTTCGCCGTAGCCGTTGATCGCGCGCAGTACCGCGAACAGCGCGATCGCCGCGGCGCCCGTGAGCAACAGGCGTCGACGACGGACATCCCGGTCGACGGCGCGCGCGAACCACGGCCCGATCGACCAGCCCAGCGCGATCACGCCGATCCAGGGCAGCAACGGATAGGACGTCCGCGCCTTCGCCCCGAACGGGAGATCGACGAACCCGCGATCATGCAGCACGCTCCAGGCGACATAGCCCGGCTGGTCGGGTGTGAACGTGATCGGATCAAGCACATTGTGCCCCAGCACGATCGTCAACCCGACGACGAGCACGGCGATGCGCGGAAGATGCACCAGCGCCGCCAAGGCGATCATCGACAACCCGATCACCCAGATCACCTGGAGAAAGACGGTCGCGGGGGTCGGGTCGAACGACCAGGCGAAATTGACGACCGTCCATTCGAGCGCGACCAGGAACAGCCCGCGCTTCAGCAGGAACGACGACGCCGCAGCCCTGCCGCTGCCGCCCTGCCCGCTGCCCCCCTGCCCGCTGCCCCCCTGCCCGCTGCGTGAATCAGCGTATAGCGACGCCGCGAGCCCGGTCAGCAACACGAAGACGGGCGCGCACAGATGCGCCGCGAGCCGCGTGAAGAACAAGGTGGGCGGCGTCGCCGGCAGCGCCATCGGGTCGCTCACCTGCAGGTGATAATAGAAGAATTCGCGCGTGTGATCGACGAGCATCAGCAGCATCACGAACCCGCGCAACGCATCCACCGACACGATCCGCGCCCGCTTGGCCTTCGCGCCGCTCGGAGCGTGCAGGGTCGTATCGGACGCTGCGCCAAGCGCGTCGGCGACACCGGGTATCGGACTCAAAACGGTTGACAAGATCGAAGCACCTCCGCCAATCGCGATGTTACATCATCACAAATAAGGCAACATCTTTTGTCGACGCGTCCACGATCGATCGCCTTCGCGAGCACGCTCCTGCTGCTCGCCTGTCCCGTTCCCGTCGAGGCGCAGGACCAGACCGACACGGACGGCGAGGCCGAGACGATCGTCGTTCTCGGCACGCGTGGCGCGCGGGCGGATCGCACCCTGTCGTCGGACCTCGCGACCGAACGCATGTCGCAATCCAGCCGCTCGCTCGAGCGCGACCTGCTCACCGCGGCGGGGACGTACCGGCTCGGCGACGCGCTCGAACTCGTCAGCGGCGTCAGCAACCAGAACAATCGCGGCGGCTTCCTCGACAATTTCGCGATCCGTGGGTTTCTCGGCACGCCCGACGGTGGCGCCGAATATTATGTCGACGGGTTCCTCGCCAACCGTGGCCTCGCGCCGCCGCGCGACCCGGCGACGGCCGAGCGGATCGAGGTGTTGAAGGGTCCCGCCGGCGCGCTGTTCGGCGACATCGATCCGGGCGGCCGCGTGAACATCGTCAGCAAGACGCCGCGCTTCACGCCCAGCGCGACCGCGACGTTCACCTATGGCGCGTTCGATACGCGCCGGGTCGAGCTCGATGCGACGGGCCCGCTGTCCGACACGATCGCCGCGCGGATCGTCGTCGCCACCGAGGACAGCGATGGCTGGCGCGATTTCGTGCCGCTGCGCCGCCGCGTCGTCGCACCGTCGCTGACCTGGGCGCCGCGCGAGGGCTTGCGGCTGACCTATGTCGGCGAGATCACGCGGTTCGACGCGCCGTTCGATCGCGGCATCCCGGCGATCGGTGGCGACGCCAACGCGTTGCCGCGGTCGCGCTTCTACGGCGAGCCCGGCGACGGCACGACGCGGTTTCGCAACCAGCGCCACCAGCTGACCGGCGAGGCCCGGCTCGACGACCGTATCTCGCTCAACGGCGGCGTGGCGTGGCGGACGGGATCGCTCCGCGGGTTCTCGTCGGACCAGTCGCGCCTCGTCGACGGCCAGACGTTGTGGCGACAGCGGCGCGCGCGCGACTATACGGTCGACGACCTGTCCGCGCGGCTGGAACTGACCGGGCGGTTCGGCGCACACCGCGCCAGCGTCGGCGCGAAGGGCTATACGCTGGACTATCATGAGGGGCTGTTGCGGCGGAACCCGACTGCGGCCGCCCCGTACGCGATCGACGTGTACGCGCCGGTCTATGGCGGACAGGCGCTGCCGCTGGCACCGTTCACGGACAATGACGAGACGCGGCGGTCCGCCACGCTATATGCGCAGGACATGTGGGACGTGACGCAGCGGCTGACGCTGACCGGTGGCGTCCGTTTCGACGCGTATCGCCAGCAGATCCGTAACAACCGGACCGGCACGGTCGGGCGCACGGTCGACGAGCCGGTGAACTTCCGGCTGGGTGGCCGATATGCGTTGAGCGACGTCTTCACGGTTCATGCGAACTGGGGCGAGAGCTTCCTGCTCAACTCGGGCACGGGGCGCGACAACCAGGGCTTCGCACCCGAACGCGGCAAGGGCTATGAAATCGGCGCGACCGCTGCGCTGCCCGGCGTGGACGTCGCGGCGACGTATTTCGACATCGCCAAGCACGACATCCTGACCAACGACCCGGTCGATCCGAATTTCCTCGCGCCGGTCGGCAAGCTGTCGAGCAAGGGCATCGAGTTCGACGCCTCCGTGCGTCTCGCGAAACAGTGGCAGGTCGTCGCCAACTATGCCTGGACGCGCGCGCGGGCCGACGACAGCATCTTCGCGACCGACCGCGTGCTCAACGTGCCCGAACATGCCGCGACGCTGTTCGCGATCGGCCGCTTCCTCGACGACCAGGGTCGCGGGCCCTCGATCAGCGCGGGGGCCAGCTATGTCGGCACGCGCGCGGGCGCGATCGACACCAGCGGCCTCGTCCTGCCCGGCTATGTGAAGGCCAAGGCGGCGGTCGAATATGCGGTCTCGAAGCGCCTGTCGGTGCGAGCGGAGGCCGACAATCTGTTCGACGCCCGCTTCGCACAGAGTTCGTACAGCCCGGTGTGGATCTTCCCGGGGGCGCCGCGAACCGTGCGCCTGTCGGTCCGCCTCAGCCAGTGATCCGCGGCATCAGAAGAACAGTTTGCGGATGCTCAATCGGACGGTGCGGCCGAGCGGGTCGAGATAGTCGGGCTGGTAGGTGTTGGGCACCGTGCCGGTCGCGTCGGTGACGCGCTGGCGGGTGTTGAAGACATTGTCGACCGACAGGCTGATGCGCATGCCGCGCAGCCACGGATGCGCCTTCACCCATTCGAGCCGCTGGCCGAGATCCGCGAACAGCCGCGCGTTGGCGGTCGCCAGGCCACCGAAGTTGAGCGTCTCGGGGGCGGCGATCGTGCCGCCGTTGACTCGCGTGCCGGTGGCGTAGTTGGCGGAGATGCGCGCGCCGATACCGTTGTTGGTGTAGCCGGCCTGCGCCTCCAGCTCGTGGCGCGCCTGCCCGCCGCTGTTGCCGATCGCGTCGCCGTTGAGCAGGTTCAGGCTTGGGCCGCCGTCTGCGACGAGCACGCGATCGGTGAAATGCCAGGTGTGGTAGACCGCGAACTGGATGCGGCCGCCCGCCTGCCCGCCGCGACCGCCGAAGCCACGCCCGCCGCCCCCGCCTCCGCCTCCGCCGGGACCACCGCCACCGGGACCACCGCCGGCACGCGCACCCTCTCCGCGCGGTCCATCGCCGCCTGCGCCACCGGGACGGCGGAAGCCACCGGGCGGTTGCAGGCCTTCGAACGGGTTGGGGCCGGTGCCGGCACGGTACGCCTCGAGCTCGCGCTGGATCTTCGACTTGAGCGGCGCGGAGAAGTTGATCCCCCAGCGCAGTTCGGACCGGTCGCTGCGCGCGAAATTGATCGGCCGGCGATCGACCTGCAACAAATTGCCCTCTACATCGCGCTGAAAGCGTTTGGGGAATGCGTCCGCGATCGCCGCCGTGACGGCTGGGAAGGCCGCGATCGGGTTGTCGACCCGGCTCTCGACATAGTTGGCGGTGATCGACAGGTCCTTGCCGGACCAAGGCTTCAGGGTCAGCCCGACTTTCTTGACGTGGTTGTTATCCGCGACCAGCCCTGGGTTGCCGCCGCTGATCGTCGTGACGGTCGCGGTCTCGCCGCGCACGTAATCGAACACGCGGACGTTGGGCGTGGTGATCGACGGGTTGCCGAGTTGCTGTGCGGTCGGCGCCTCGTCGGTGTCGGTGACGGAGGCGATCACGCGTACGCCCTCGATCGGCGACCAGTTCGCGCCGTAGCCGAGCGTCTGCAGCGTGCCGAAGTCCGATAGGTGATCCTCGGCAAGGTTGAAGTTCGCGGACAGCGTGCCGAGGAACGGCAGCACGTCCTTCGACCGGCTCGTAAGCGGTACATCGATATTGACCTGACCGTTGACCGTATCGCGGGACACCCGGCCCGGCGTATCGACGCCCAGGAGATTGACGGTACGATACGAGCGGCTTTTGAAGTCCGCGGTTTCCGCACCGAGCTTGATCGTCGTCGAGACCGCGCCTGCGGGCAGCGAAAACAGCGTGCCGTTCGCGACCGCGTCGAGTTCGGCGGTGCTCTGCGTCGCATAGGCTCGGTTGCCGGGCAGTGCGCCGAAGTCGCTTGCGCGCAGGCGGCCGAACGGGTTCGCGGTCGGGTCACCGGCGCGGATGCGGGCGTCGAAGGCGCTCGCGTCGACGCCGGTCTCGGTGAAGGTCTGCGTATCGCTGCGGTCGTAATTGCCCGTCACGTTCCAGCGCCACGTGCCGATATCGCCGTTGAGCGTGGTGCCGAGATGCGCGGCGATCGACGAGGTGCGCTGCGTCAGCGGCAGGACGCCGTCATCCTCCAGCGCGCGATTGATGGAGGTCGTGCTGCCGAACGGAGTCAGCGCGACGACGGGCAGGCCGTTCAGGCTGCGGCTGTCGGTCGATTCGAGGCGGCCGTTGATCGTCGCGCCGATGTTGCCGAAGATGTTGCGCGCATACACGCTGTTCGCGGTGAAGGTGCTGGTGGCGGACTGGAGCGTGCGGAACGGCCGCTGGTCGACCACGCTACCGTCCGCGCCGAGCGCGCTGGTCGCGGTGCGCTGAGGCTGGAGGATATCGCGCTGCGATTCGGTCAGCGGCTCGCTTGACGTGTATTCGACGTGCAGGTTCAGCCGGCGATCACGCGCGATGTTCAGCATGTCGAGCGACCCCTTGGGGGTGTTGCCTCCACCCTCGGTCGCCTGGGTGTCGGCCGCCTCGGCGGTCACCGCACGGAAGCGGCGGCGCAGGACGAAGTTCACGACCTTCTGGTCGGCGCGATAGCCGTATTTGAGCGCGACCTCCTCGGGCAGGATCTCGACGCGCTGGATCGCCTCGGTCGGGATGTCGCGGATCTCGCTGAAGCTGGAGATGCGACGGCCGTTGAGCAGCACGACCGGCGCGCCGCCGCTGCCGCGACCGCTGGTCGTCTGCGGGCTGAGTTCGTTCAGCAGGTCGGAGACCGTGCTGACGCCGTAGGAGCGGATCTCGGCCTGGCCCAGCGTCTGGTCGGGTGGAATGTCGCCGATCACCGCGCCGGGCAGTTTGCGCGAGCCCGTGACGACGATCTCCTCGGATTCGGCGGGTTCGGCGCCCTCGTCCTGTTCCGATGCCTGTGCGGCGGGCGCTGCGGCGGGACGCGAAGGTGCCTGTTGCGCGGCCGCCATTGCAGGCATGCTCACCGCCAGAACCAGACCCAAACTGCGCATACTCGTTCCACCCCGATGATCGAGCATGTCGATTAGGCGGCAATTGTCGCAGGATTGTGCCGGTTCGGCAGCGCTTTCGTCGCACGCGCCGCTTATCGCGACATATGCGCGTCCATGTCCTCCAGCGGCACGCCCTTGGTCTCGGGGAAGTAGAGGAACACGGTGACGAACTGCACCGCCATCATCGCGGCGAAGAACAGGAACGGCGCGCCCGCCGACCATGCCGCGGCTATGGGGAAGACCTGCGCGATCACCGCGTTCCAGCCCCAGTGGCTCGACGAGCCGATGCTCGACCCGCGCGCGCGGACGTTCTGCGGGAACACCTCCGAGATATAGACCCAGATCACCGCACCCGACCCCGGCGCGAAGAACATGATGAACACGATCAGCGACGGCAACAGCAGCCAGCTGGGCAGCACGCCGAGCAGCGCGAGCCCGCCGACCGACAGCGCCGCGGTCATGCCCGCAGAGCCCCAGAGCAGCAGCGTGCGACGGCCGATCCGGTCGATCAGCAGCATCCCCAGCAGCGTGAACACCATGTTGGCGACACCGATCATCACCGCCTGCAGGTCAGGCGAGAGGCTGCCGCCGGACGCCTTGAAGATGTCGTTGAGGTAATAGAGGAACGCGTTGATGCCGCTGAACTGGTTGAACATCGCCACCAGGAAGGCAAGCGTGATCGGCTTGCGGTGGCGCGTCCAGGACAGCGACGCATCGCCCTTCGGCACGTCGCGTTCGGCATTAGCGACGTCGGGGCTCATGCCGACCAGCGCGAGCACGTGCCTTGCCTCGACGTCGCGGCCCTTGGCGAGCAGCCAGCGCGGCGAATGGGGAATACGGAACAGGAGCGCGAAGAACACCAGCGACGGTACCGCGACGATTCCCAGCTTCCACCGCCATTCGACATCGCCGAGATCGAGCGATCCGATGACCGCGTTCGAGACATAGGCGAGCAGGATGCCGAGGATCACCGCGAACTGGAACCCACCGACCATCTTCCCGCGCTGTGCGGGTGGAGCGAGTTCGGCGATATAGGCGGGCGCGAGCACCGACGAGCCGCCGATCGCGATGCCGTTGATGAAGCGGAAGCCAATGAAGCTGTGCCAGTTCCACGCGAGCGCGCAGCCGAGCGCAGTGACGACGTACAGGAAGGCGAGCATCCGCAACACGTTGCGGCTGCCGTAACGATCGCCGAGCGATCCGACGAACAGCGCGCCGATCAGCGTACCCCAGAGCGCGGACGAGACGGTGAAGCCGAGCCACGCCTCGCTCAGCGCGAACTTCGCCTTTAATGCCCCGGTGACGCCGGCAATCACCGCGGTGTCGAAACCGAACAACAGTCCTGCGAGCGCGGCGGTGGCGACGCTGGCGATCAGGATCGTGCGGGGCTGCGCGCTCATACGAGGCAGGCTTTGGAAGCGATGATCATCATCAGCTTGTCTCGACCGTTTTACCATCCTTCGCAAGACCAACGCCTGCCGTTTCGAGGAGCAAAAACACCCGATTCCGGTTCTTCAAAACGCATTAACGAATCTGCGCCTAGCCCGGTCGGCGACAGACGCAAAAAGGGGCGAAACGTTGCGGACCGGATTCACGAAGCTGACCTTTGCCGTCGTTGCGACGATGATGCCGGGCTCCGCCTGGGCCGCGTGCGTCGTCAGCGATACGCCGGACACGTCGCTTGGCACCTATTCCTCACCCGCGTTGCAGAAGAGCGCGGCAGCCTATGCGCGGGTTGCCGCCGGATTCGATTGCCAGGACGCGCTGCTGTCCCTTCTCAGCAACAACATGCTCAGCGTGACCCCGACCAGCGCCACCAACTTCAAACTGAAACGAGCGGGCGGCACCGACACCGCCGACTATGTGCTTGCCGCGGACTCCGGCGGCACCACCCCGATCGCAGCAGGCGCCAAGTTCTACTATCTGAGGGGCGGCCTGATCAACCTCGCCGGGCTGCTCGGCAACAGCACGCGCAACGTCCAGATCTACGTGAAGCCCTTGGCGACAGCCGCCCTTACCCCGGGGACCTATTCGGGATCGTTCAAACTCGCCTGGGAGTGGAGCCTTTGCACGTCGCTGTCCGCCGTCGCATGCACCGGATACACGCAGAGCACGACGCCGGTGACCGCCACCGTCACCGTATCGATGGTGGTAACGGTCAAGCCCGTCGCGGTCGCCATCACCACGCGTACGACCTATGACCCGATATCGACCACCAACAACCCGCGCTCTATCCCGGGCAGCAAACAGCGGACCACGATCACGCTGACCAATACCGACATCATCCCGGTCGATCTCGATACGCTCAACATCGTCCTGCCCACGCCCCCTCGCGGTACCGTGGCGCTCGACGGCGACGGCACCGCGTCGACCGCGTATGTGAAGACCGCGGAGGGATCGCCGGCCTCGTCGCTGGCCGTCACCTATACCACGCCCGCGAGCACCACCGACGACGTTGATTTCTCGGCGAACGGCGGCGGCGACTGGGCCTATGATCCGACCAGCACGCCGAAGGCCGTCACCAACGTCCGCGTCCGCCCTCGGGGCAAAATGGCCGCGGGATCGAGCTTCAGCGTATCGCTGCCTTACGTCCTGTTCTGATCGCCCCTGCCGCTGGCCTCCTGGCCACTCGGATCCTGTGCCATCGGGTCCGAACCGGCGATCGCCGGCAGCGCGCCGACCAGCTCCATCTTGGTCGCGGTCGAGCCCACCTCGATGCCCGCCTCGCGGAACTGGCGGAGCAGCGTGAACAGCAATTCGCTGCGCATCGGGTAGGCGTCGCGGGGGGACGCGACATAGGCAAAGCAGTTGAACTTCGCGCGACCGGCGTCGATCGAATCGATGAACACCTTGGGCTCGGGATCGTCG
Organism: Sphingomonas sp. HMP9; assembly: GCF_013374115.1. Classification (NCBI taxonomy): domain Bacteria; kingdom Pseudomonadati; phylum Pseudomonadota; class Alphaproteobacteria; order Sphingomonadales; family Sphingomonadaceae; genus Sphingomonas; species Sphingomonas sp. HMP9. The sequence continues at coordinate 2,557,885 of NZ_AP022673.1, forward strand.
AGCACCTCATGCTTCTCCGCGAACGCCGCAAACAGCATCGACCGCACCGCATCGAGATCCTCCTCGAGCGGCACCGAGAATTGCAGCTGGATCCGGCCGATCGGGGCTGCCAGCGTCATGTTCTGGATCGTCTTGGTGATGAGTTCCGAATTCGGCACGATCAGCGTCGATCGATCCGCCACCTGGATCTCGGTCGAGCGCACGTTGATCCGCTTCACGTCGCCCTCCATGTTGCCGATCCGGACGAGATCGCCGATCTTTACCGGGCGCTCGGCGAGCAGGATGAGCCCTGAGACGAAGTTCTGCGTGATGGCCTGGAGACCGAAGCCGATCCCGACCGACAGCGCGCCGAGCACCACGGCCAGCTTCTCCATGCCGATCCCGAGCGCGCCGAGCGCCCATAGCACCGCCGCGATGATCCCGGCATAGCGCGCCACCATCATCACCGAATTCTGCGCACCCGCATCCATCGCAGTGGTCGGCAAATAGCTGTTCACCAGCCAATGCTGCAGCCCGCGCATGATCGCGAGCGCGACGAACAACACCGCGATCGAGCGCAGCACGGCCCCCGGCGAGATCGTGACCTGGCCGATCGTGATGCCGTTCGCGACCGTGCCGAACAGCTCGAACGCCGATCCGACGCCTGCCCCGAACGGCGCCATCACCGCGCCGACCGCAAGTAGGATCAGCAACAGCCGCAGCACCGCCGACAGCAGCACGCCGATCTGGTCGACGGTCTTGTTGTCGACCCCAAACCCGCTGTTCGCCGAGCGGCCGAGGCGGTTGCCGCTCGACAGCAACGTCCGGCACGCATCGTCGGTGAAGGTCATCATCAGGTACAGCGTCGCTCCGACGATCGCGCCCCATACCAGCCACGTCGCGACCTTAAGCGCGAAGTTCACATAGCCAAGCAGCCCGGCGACCAGCGTGACAAGCAGCACCAGCCATACGAGCGTCGCCACGATGGCGAGCAGCGTATTGCGCGCGGGCTTCGACGGGTCGGGCAGCGCGGCGGCGCGCAGGCGGCCGAGCGTCACCAGGATCGCGCCGAGCAGGACGATGTGCAGCAGCGCGACGACGGCGTTGGCGGCGCTCGCCGCGGGTGGGCTGATGCCAATCAGCGTATTGGTCGCGATCAGCAGCTGGCCGAAGAAGATCAGCCCCGCTGCCATCCATGTATAGGGGCGAAGCGCCTGCGATGCCGCGTCGCCGATTGGCAGTAGGCGCCAGGTCGACTGGCCGCGCAACAGCAGCGCACCGCCGAGCGACGACACGAACGCGCAAAACCACGAGATGCCGACGAAGATCGCGCCGAACCGGCTCCAGGCGGGCGACACGAGCCCGGCCCAGCGCAGCGACGCGACGATCGCCCAGGCGGCGAGGCCAGGCAGCGCGGTGCCGATCACCACCAGCCACAGCGCATAGGCCGAGCGACGCAGGCGACCGCCGGGCGCGTGGTTGGTCGCGTATCGCCGGCCGACGCCGTGCAGCCAGCGCCGCAACGGCACGATCAGCACCAACGCGGTGAGTATCCCGATCAGCAGGCCAGTCCCGGCACGCACGTCGAACCGCGCGCCGAACTGGCGAATCTCGACATTGGCGAACCGCATGAACCGGGCGGTGTCGCGGGGAAGGTGATCGACGATCGCGGCCCACAGCGTCGGCGACAGCGGCGAGCCCGTGTTTTCGGACAATTGCTGGCCAAGTTCCTCCGCCTCGGCCGCGCCGATATCGTCGATCTGCTGCTTGGCCTCGATCCCGATCAGCCGGGCGCGCTTGATCGCCGAGTCGATCGCCGACTGGCTCTGCGCGAGGAGCTTGCGTTGCGTGCGGATCTCAGGTGCTTCCACCACGCCGGGGGTGGCGGCGCCGAGCTCTGCGACGCGCGCCTGGACCAGCGCCATCTCAGGGGTGAGCGTGCGGACGGCATCAGCGGCCGTGGTCTGCACGGCCTGCGCGCGATCCCGTAGCGCCTGCCGCGCCTTGTCGTCGTGCGCCGCCGGGGTCGCGTCGTCGATCGCCTGGAGCTCGGCCGACGCCTGGGTCAGGCTGGCCGCGACGGTCGCGACCTTGGGCTCGTCCTGCGCGGCGGCGGGGATCGCGGGGATCGCGGTTAAAGCTAGGAGGAGCGCGGCGAGGTAACGAAGGAGGGTCATCCGCGTCGCTGTACAGCGATGGGGTGCAAAACGGGAGAGGCGGGGTAATGACCGGGCCGGTATGCTCGCCGCCAGTGCTGGCGTTGCTTCAGATGCGGTAAGGTTTGCAGGAGCTCGCACCTCCCCGGCGGAGGCCGGAGCCCAGTTGGAAAGGTCGCGGTAACGAAGCGCCGTCCTGCGACAGCTACGTCCCCCAACTGGACCCCGGCCTCCGCCGGGGTGGTGTTCCTATCGGGACGCGACCCCGAGACTATAGCCGTTAGCCCGCCCCCTTGTTCTCCCGCGAAGGCGGGAGCCCAGACTGGGTCCCCGCCTTCGCGGGGAAACACGATGGTGGCCCGTTCCCGCCTTGGGTGTCGGGACGAATGCGCTCCCTACTCCGTCACCCCGGCGGAGGCCGGGGCCCATCGTTCCGCATTCCCCAACCTATCGACCGTGCGGACCAGGGGATGCCGGAACGAGCCCGGCATGACGGGACGCGCGCACTCAGTCGAGTTCGAGGATAACCTGATCGACCGCCAGGCTGTCCCCGGTCTTCGCCGCGACCGACTTCACTGTGCCCGTCTTTTCAGCGCGCAGGATGTTCTCCATCTTCATCGCCTCGACCACCGCGAGCGGCTGCCCCGCCTCGACCTTGTCGCCCGCCGCGACGTCGAGCCGCACCAGCAGACCCGGCATCGGGCAGATCAGGAACTTCGACAGATCAGGCGCGACCTTCTCGATCATGTGCGCGGTATAGGGCGCGACGCGCGCCGGCAGCACGCGCACGACATGGCTCGCGCCGCGCGTCGTCAGCTTGAAGCCGGCGCGCGCCTTGGCGATGCGGATCGTCAGATGCTCGTCGCCATCGACACCGTGGCCGTCGGCGACCACCATCCGGTCGCCCGGCGTGTATTCGAGGGACAGGTCGAGGTCTTCGCCGTCGACCATGATGCCGTCGGTCGAGACGGTCACCGCATGGTCGATCTTGTCGATCGTCACCGACCAGTCGGCGGGTGGGCGCAGACGCTTGCCGAGTTGCCCATCGATGCGGCGGGCGCGGTCGGCTTCGGCGGTCGCGGCGAACGCGGCGACAGCGGCGAGCGTCTTGAGCAACCCGGCGTCGGCGGGCGCACCGTGGAAGCCGTCGGGATATTCTTCGGCGATGAATTCGGTGGTGAGCGCGCCCGACTGGAAGCGCGGATGCTGCATGATCGCCGAGAGGAAATCGATGTTGTTGCCCGGTCCCTCGAGCTCGAACGCGTCGAGCGCGGCGATCTGCGCGGCGATCGCAGCCTCTCGGGTCGGCGCCCAGGTGATGAGCTTGGCGATCATCGGGTCGTAGAACATGCTGACCTCGCCGCCCTCGCGGACGCCGTCGTCGACACGGACGCGAACACCGTGTTCCTGCGCAGGCAGGAACCCAGGGTCGCGGCTGTTGCGTTCGGAACCCTGGGCTCCTGCCTGCGCAGGAGCACTCGGGAGTGGCGGATTATACCGCACCAGCCGCCCAATGCTCGGCAGGAACCCGCGGTACGGATCCTCAGCGTAGACGCGGTTCTCGATCGACCAGCCGTTGAGCTTTACCTCGTCCTGCGCGAAGCCGAGCGGCTCGCCTGCCGCGACGCGGATCATCAGTTCAACGAGATCGAGCCCGGTGATCTCCTCGGTCACCGGATGCTCGACCTGGAGCCGGGTGTTCATCTCAAGGAAGTAGAACCCCTCGCCGGTCGTATCCGCCCCCGACACGATCAGCTCGACCGTTCCGGCGGAATAATAGCCGACCGCCTGTGCGAGTGCGACCGCCTGCTCGCCCATCGCCTTGCGCATCGCGGGCGTCACGAACGGCGACGGCGCTTCCTCGACCACCTTCTGGTGGCGCCGCTGGATCGAGCATTCGCGCTCGTTCAAATAGACGATATTGCCGTGCTGGTCGCCGATCAGCTGGATCTCGATATGCCGCGGGCTTTCGATGAACTTCTCGATGAACACGCGGTCGTCGCCGAAGCTGGCGAGCCCTTCGCGCTTGGTCGCCTCGAAGCCTTCGCGGACGTCCTGCTCGCTATAGGCGAGCCGCATGCCCTTGCCGCCGCCGCCCGCCGATGCCTTCATCATCACCGGATAGCCGATCCCGCCGGCGATCTCGACCGCGTGATCGGTGCTGTCGATCTTACCCAGATAGCCCGGCACGACGTTGACGCCCGCCGCCTTGGCGAGCTTCTTCGATTCGATCTTGTCGCCCATCGCGGCGATGGCGGCGGGCGGCGGCCCGACGAAGGCGATCCCCGCCTCGGCGCATGCCCGCGCGAAGCTCTCGCGCTCGGACAGGAAGCCATAACCCGGATGGATGCAGTCCGCGCCCGTCTCCTTGGCGGCGAGCAGGATCAGTTCGGCTTTGAGATAGCTGTCGGCAGCGGGTGCCGGCCCGAGCCGGACGGACTCGTCCGCCATCAGGACGTGCGGGCTGCGCGCGTCGGCATCGGAGTAGACCGCGACGGTCTTGATACCCATCGCCTTGGCGGTCCGCATGACCCGACACGCGATCTCGCCGCGATTGGCGACCAGGATTTTCTTGAACATCTCTCGCCCTACTCTGTGCCGTCTCCCCGGACATGGCCCGGGTGCGGGCTTGTAGTTATTGGTACCAAATCATCAATTTGAGCTGCGCCGCGCGCGCGTTGGTCAGATCGGTGCGGCAGCCGGCGATCGTCATGCCCTGCGCCGAACCGCCGGCATATTGCCCGCCTTCGATCACGCACTGCGTATCGCGGAACTTGAGCCAGGCGCGCTGGCTCTCCAGCAATGCCGCAGCATAGCCGAACCCGCCGCCACGCGACCCGTCCTGCGCGTCGCGCCCCTTCATATACGCGTAGGTCCGCTTCCACTGCGCGGCCATCGCCGCGTCCGCCCGCGCATAGCTGGTGCCGGCGGACGCGTTCATCGTCGCCTGCGACTGCATCGGAGCCGCCGCGGTCATCAGGAGTGCGATCAACAGCATGTCTTGGCCTCTCTCATCGGCTCCGCGCCGACCATCGGTTTCATCCCCAGCTTCGCCAGCAGCGTCGCATCCGCACTGTCGCCGGCATTGCCGGTGGTCAGCAGCTTGTCGCCGGTGAAGATCGAGTTCGCGCCCGCCATGAAGCAGAGCGCCTGCGTCGCTTCGGACATGCTCTCGCGCCCGGCGGACAGCCGCACCATGCTCAGCGGCATCGTGATCCGCGCGACGGCGACGGTCCGGACGAACTCGATATCGTCGATCTGCGCCAGCGGCGTGTCGGCGAGCATGTTGCCCAGCACCGTTCCCTTGACCGGGACCAGCGCGTTGACGGGGACGCTCTCCGGGTGGCGCGGCAGCGTGGCGAGCGCGTGGACGAAGCCGACGCGGTCGCTGCGCGTCTCGCCCATCCCGACGATCCCGCCGCAGCAGACCGAAATACCGGCGTCGCGGACGTTGGCCAGCGTCTCCAGCCGGTCGCCGAAAGTGCGCGTGGTGATGACGTTGCCGTAATTCTCCGGCGAGGTGTCGATGTTGTGGTTGTAGTAATCGAGGCCGGCGTCGGCGAGCTGCTTGGCCTGGTCCGCGTCGAGCATGCCGAGCGTCATGCACGTCTCCAGCCCCATCGCGCGGACGCCCTCAACCATCGCCACGACCTTCGGCATGTCGCGGGCTTTAGGGTTGCGCCAGGCGGCGCCCATGCAGAACCGTTGCGAGCCGGCCGCCTTGGCCTGCGCGGCGTCGGCGAGGACGGCGTCTACGTCCATCAGCTTTTCGGCCTTGAGCTGCGTGTCCGCGCTCGCCGACTGCGAGCAATAGCCGCAATCCTCGGGGCAGCCGCCGGTCTTGATCGACAGCAACGTGCACAGCTGCACTTCGCTGACCGCGTGATGCGCGCGGTGGACGGTCTGCGCGCGGTACATCAGGTCGTCGAACGGGAGGTCGAACAGGGTCGCGATTTCCGCGCGGGTCCAGTCGGTCCTCGTGTTCTCCTGCGAACGCAGGAGCCCAGGGTCGCGATCGCTGCGCTTGGAACACTGGGCTCCTGCGTTCGCAGGAGAACGGAGAAGGGTATCGGTCATTCTGCGGCTTCCTCTTGCGGGCCCATATTGTGGCCGAGGAGCTTCAAGACGTCCTCGGCGGCCTGGATCAGGTTGGTGCCGGGTCCGAAGATCGCCTGGACCCCGGCATCACGCAGCGCCTGATAGTCCTGTGCGGGAATAACGCCACCCGCGATCACCTTGATATCCGCGCGCCCCGCCTCGCGCAGGTGATCGATCAGCTCGGGGATCAGCGTCTTGTGCCCCGCCGCAAGGCTGGATGCGCCGACGATGTCGACGTCCTTGGCCAGCGCGAGCGCGGCGACCTCCGCCGGGGTCTGGAACAGCGCCCCCGGCACGATCTCGAACCCCAGGTCGCCGAACATCGACGAGACGAGGTTGGCGCCGCGGTCATGCCCGTCCTGCCCCATCTTGGCGACGAGCATGCGGGGCTTGCGACCAAGACGGCGCTCGGTCGCCTCGACGCCGTCGGTGAGGCGGGTCCAGCGCGCGTCGTCCTCATAGGCGCCGCCATAGACGCCCGACACCGGGGTGGGCTGCGTGCCGTAGCGCCCGAACACGTCCTCCATCGCCGACGAAATCTCGCCGAGCGTCGCGCGCGCCCGCGCGCAATCGACCGCGAGCGCGAGGAGGTTCCCCGAGCCCTTCGCGCCCTCGCGCAACGCGTCGAGCGTCGCGCGACAGGCAGCTTCGTCGCGCGCCGCCTTCACCCGCGCGATGCGTTCGATCTGGCCGGCGCGGACCGCAACGTTGTCGACGTCGAGAATCTCGATCGCATCCTGTTCGGCGAGCTTGTACTTGTTCACGCCGACGATGACGTCTTCGCCGCGATCGACGCGCGCCTGGCGACCTGCGGCGGCCTCCTCGATCATCGCCTTGGGCCAGCCTGCCGCGACCGCCTTGGCCATGCCGCCCTCGGACTGAATCCGCTCGATCAGCGACCAGGCGCCGTCGACGAGGCTCTGCGTCAGGCTTTCGATATAATAGCTGCCACCCAGGGGATCGACGACCTTGGTCATCCCCGTCTCTTCCTGGATCACGATCTGCGTGTTGCGGGCAATGCGCGCGGAGAAGTCGGTCGGCAGCGCGATCGCCTCGTCGAGCGCGTTGGTGTGGAGCGACTGCGTGCCGCCCAGCATCGCCGCCATCGCCTCGATCGTCGTGCGCATGACGTTGTTGTACGGGTCCTGCTCGGTCAGCGAGACGCCCGACGTCTGGCAATGCGTGCGCAGCATCTTCGACCGCTCGTCCTGCGCGCCGAGCTCGGTCATCGCGCGGTGCCAGAGGACGCGGGCGGCGCGCAGCTTGGCGATCTCCATGAAGAAGTTCATGCCGATCGCGAAGAAGAACGACAGCCGCCCGGCGAACTTGTCGATGTCGAGCCCCGACGCGACGCCGTATTTGACGTATTCCATGCCGTCGGCGATCGTGAAGGCGAGCTCGTGGAGCTGCGTCGCCCCGGCCTCCTGCATGTGATAGCCGCTGATCGAGATGCTGTTGAACTTGGGCATCTCGCGGCTGGTGTAGCCGAAGATGTCCGAGATGATCCGCATGCTCGGCTCGGGCGGGTAGATGTAGGTGTTGCGGACCATGAACTCCTTGAGGATATCGTTCTGGATGGTCCCGTCGAGCAATTTGCGGTCGACGCCCTGCTCCTCGCCCGCGACGATGAAGAAGGCGAGGATCGGGATCACCGCGCCGTTCATCGTCATGCTGACCGACATCTTGTCGAGCGGAATGCCGTCGAACAGGATCTTCATGTCCTCGACGCTGTCGATCGCGACGCCCGCCTTGCCGACGTCGCCGGTGACGCGCGGATGGTCGCTGTCGTAACCGCGGTGCGTGGCGAGATCGAACGCGACGCTCAGGCCTTTCTGCCCCGCGGCAAGGTTACGGCGGTAAAAGGCGTTGGAGGCTTCTGCGGTGGAGAAGCCGGCGTACTGGCGGATCGTCCACGGGCGGCCGGCGTACATCGATGCGCGGACGCCGCGCGTGAAGGGAGCGAACCCGGGGAGGCCGGGGTCGGCGGTCACGTCGTCCGCGGTGTAGAGCGGCTTGACGTCGATGCCTTCGGGGGTGGGCCAGGTGAGGTCGGCGCCTTTGACTTCCTTGGCGGCAAGCGCCTGCCAGTCGGCGAGGGTCGGGTTCGGTTTGTCAGTCATAGTGGAAACATCACCCCGGCGGAGGCCGGGGCCCAGTTGGAAAGGTCGCAGTAGTTGAGCGCAGCACCAGCCAATGGGCCGTTGCCAAATTGGGCCCCGGCCTTCGCCGGGGTGGTGGCGTGGACGGGCATCATTTGCCCGTGAACACCGGCTTGCGCTTCGTCAGGAACGCGAGGCCGCCCTCCATAGAATCCGCCGACCCGCGCGCCGCGCGTTGGTTGACCGCCTCGGCCTCCATCGCGCCCGCATAATCGCTCTCGTACGCGGCAGTGATCGCACGCCGCATCAGCCCGAGCGCCACCGTCGGCATCGCCGCCAGCCGCTCGGCCAGCGCGAACGCTTCGGCATCGAGCGCGTCGTCCGCGACGACCTTGTGCACCATCCCCCAGTCGAGAGCCTTGGCCGCCGGCACCCGCTCGCCGAGCATCATCATCTCGGTCGCGCGCGCGCGGCCGATCAGGCGGGGCAGCATCCACGACGCGCCACCGTCGGGAACCAGCCCGATGTTCACGAACGCCTGGAGGAAATACGCGGTCTCGCTCGCGACGCAGAAATCGGCGGCGAGCGCGAGGCTGCAGCCGATCCCCGCCGCCGGCCCGCGCACCGCGCTGACCACCGGCACCGACAGACCGGCGATCGCCGCCATCGTCGGATTATAGCTGCCCGTCAGCGCGGCATAGGTCGCCTCGCCCGGATTGTCCGAACCGAGCGCCCCGCCGCCGACGTCCGCGCCCGAGCAGAATGCCCGCCCCGCGCCCGCGATCAGCACCGCGCGCGCGCCGTCCAGATCCGCGAGTGCCGCGGCCAGTTCCTCGAACATCGCAGGCGGCGCCGCGTTCAGCCGGTCGGGACGGTTCAGCGTCAGCACCAGCACGTCGCCGCGCCGCTCGCTCATGATATGCTCGTAGGCGGCCATCAGATCTCTCCTAGTGCGCGCCGGTATCGCCCGGCGTCTCCATCAACTCGACGAGCATGCCGCCAAAGTCCTTCGGGTGCACGAACACGATCGGCGTGCCATGCGCGCCGATCCGCGGTTCGCCGAGCACGGTCGCCCCCTTCGCCTTGAGGTCCGCGACCGCCGCAGCGATGTCGGGCACCTCGAAACAGACATGATGCTGCCCCCCCGCCGGGTTCTTCCGCAGGAAGCCCGCGATCGGCGAACTCTCGTCATACGGCTCGATCAGCTCGATCTGCGTGTTCGGCGCATCGATGAAGCACACCTTCACGCCCTGTGCCGGCAAATCGAACGGCTCGCCGATCGCGGTCGCGCCGAGCAACAGGCGATACGTCTCGACCGACTTCGCGATCGACGGCGTCGCGATCCCGACATGGTTGAGGCGGCCAAACGTGGCAGTCATCCTTCGATCCTCGGCTGGTCGGGCATGCGGCGCGCCATCGCAGCGCCCTCGATAATGCCTTCGAGCCGGCTGACGCGGTCGCGCAGCGCGCCATGCGCCTCGGCCAGACGCGCGAGCCGGTCGCTCTGTGCGTGCGCGGCGTCCTTCATCAGGCGCAGATCCTCCTGCATGAGCAGGACGGTGCGCATCGCCTTCAACGCATCGCCGACGACGCTCATGCGCGGGGTCGCTCGCCGGCGAGCACCGCGTCGACGGCATCGTTGGCGCGCTGCATCGAGGCGATCGTGTCGCGGATATCGGCGCGCATCGCGGGAACGGCAGTCTCGACTTCGCGGACGAGCAAGGCCAGCGCAGCCTCCTCGTCCGCTTCGCCTTCGACGAGATACCGGGTCGAGGCGGCGCGGAGCACGTGGCCGACGGATTTGCCGTTGCTGGCGGCAAAGGCATCGAGCGCAGCCTTGTGATCGGGCGAGGTCAGAAACGTCACGCGTTCGGTCTGCATGTCACGACTCCTTATCATGACATGATAATGTGCGGGCAAGCTGGATACAATGCGTCATTCCGCAGGCTCGGCGGCGGGCTTGACCGGAACCGGCGGGACGACCCCGAGCGTGTAGCCGCAGACGCCGAGCACCTGCCGCACCATCGCATCGCTGGTCGGCGCGACGAAGTTCGCCTGCACCGCAAAGTTCGCGCCGTTGGTCGTCTCGACGCGGACCGTCTTTGACTTGACCAGGAAACTCGTCAGCCTGGTGATCGCCTCGGGATCGGTAATGTAGGTGCCCGTTCCCGGAAATTGCCAGGTGTAGGTGAACGCAGGGCCGCCATCGAAGCGCACCGCGACGGGTTTGTCCGCGCCGGAGCCGAGCGGTTGCGGCTGGATGAACTGGATCGACACGATCGGCTCGGACGCCACGTCGCACTTCACGACGAACCGCGAAAGCCCGTCATTGCCGACGACCGACGCGGAGATGCTGCGCACGCCTGCCGGGTTGGTACGGTCGGCGAGTTTCCACGCGGGCGCGGGCGCGGCCGCGAGCGCCGCCTGAAGCAAGAGCAGACCGAGCATCATGCGACCACCATCGGCGTGCTGGCGAGCACGACGCGAAGCCCCGCATCGTCAGTCCGCTGAACGGGCGTTGCCTGCTTCATCCCGACTTCGATTTCGACGATCACGGTCGCATTGGCGAATGCTTCCACGGCAAGAGCCTTGGACGGCTTGTTCTGCATTCTGGTTTCCAGCGTATGGACGCCCGGGCTTACCGTCAGCGCGGCAAAGCGTGGGCTCTTGAGCTGCGTCCGCGCCGCGCCGTCGAGATACACATCGACCCCGGCGAGCTTGCCGACGAAGCCCCGACGGAAGACGATCACTCTGGCCGAACCGTCGTCTACCGGGGCCAACGCCGCTTGCCGGGCATCACCGCTCGCAAGCGCAACGCGCTTGTTGCCTGCAAGCCCGATATAGATCGCTCCTGCCACGACGCCGAGCGAAAGACCGATGATCGGCGACGGCAGCGGCTGACCGCTTCGACCTGCCGCCGCCGACGCGATGAACGCCAGCACGAACGACGTGAGCATCGCGACACCGAAGACGATGGCGACGAATATGAGCTGTTTGGACAGTGGCAGTGTCTTCAAGATCGCCTCCCGAGCGACTGGATCGTCACAGCGGGATGTTATCATGCTTCTTCCACGGATTCTCGAGCGACTTGCCGCGGAGTTTCCGTAGGCCCAGCGCGATACGGCGGCGGGTCGAGTGCGGCTGGATCACTTCGTCGATAAAGCCCTTCGACGCGGCGACGAACGGGTTCGCGAACCGCGCCTCATACTCCGCCGTTCGCTCCGCGATCTCTTCGGGCGTCTTGCCGCGGAAGATGATCTCGACCGCGCCCTTGGCACCCATCACCGCGATCTCGGCGGTCGGCCACGCATAGTTCAGGTCGCCGCGCAGGTGCTTCGACGCCATCACGTCATACGCGCCGCCATACGCCTTGCGCGTGATGACGGTGATCTTCGGCACGGTCGCCTCGGCATAGGCGAACAACAGCTTGGCGCCGTGCTTGATGATGCCGTTATGCTCCTGCGCGGTGCCGGGCAGGAAGCCGGGGACGTCGACGAAGGTCACGATCGGGATCTCGAACGCGTCGCAGAAGCGCACGAACCGCGCCGCCTTCTTCGACGAATTGATGTCGAGCACGCCCGCGAGCACCATCGGCTGGTTGGCGACGAAGCCGACCGTGCGGCCTTCGATCCGGCCGAAGCCGGTGATGATGTTGCCCGCATGCGCCGGCTGCGTCTCGAAGAAATCGCCCTCGTCGACCGTCTTCCGGATCAGCTCGTGCATGTCGTAGGGCTGGTTCGCCGACGCCGGGATCAGCGTGTCGAGGCTCTCCTCGATCCGGTCCCATTCGTCCGCGGTCGGGCGTTCGGGAACGCCGGCCCGGTTCGATTCGGGCAGGAAATCGAAGAAATCGCGCGCAGCGAGCAGCGCCTCGATATCGTTCTCGAACGCGTTGTCGGCGACCGATGTCTTGGTCGTGTGCGTCACCGCACCGCCCAGCGCCTCCTGCGTCACGACCTCGTTCGTCACCGTCTTCACCACGTCGGGGCCGGTGACGAACATGTAGCTCGAATCCTTCACCATGAAGATGAAGTCGGTCATCGCCGGGCTGTAGACCGCACCGCCGGCGCAGGGGCCCATGATGAGCGAAAGCTGCGGCACGACACCGCTGGCGAGCGCGTTGCGCTGGAACACTTCCGCATAGCCACCGAGCGAGGCGACGCCCTCCTGGATCCGCGCACCACCGCTGTCGTTGAGGCCGATGATCGGCGCGCCGACCTTCATCGCGCTGTCCATCACCTTGCAGATCTTCTGCGCATGGCGTTCGCTGAGCGACCCGCCGAATACCGTAAAATCCTGGCTGAAGACGAAGACGAGGCGGCCGTTGATCGTGCCGGAGCCCGTGACGACGCCGTCGCCGGGGATCACCTGATCCTGCATGCCGAAATCGACGCAGTTGTGCTCGACATACATGTCGAGCTCCTCGAATGACCCCTCGTCCAGCAGCACGTCAAGGCGCTCCCTCGCGGTGAGCTTGCCCTTGGCGTGCTGCGCTGCGATCCGCTTGATACCCCCGCCCACTCTTGCGGCTTCGCGGCGTCGTTCAAGCTCTTCGATCGTCGATGACATCGTCTCTCCGTCCTGCTGGTTGCCTTCACAGAGCGGCACGCTTCGCGCAAATGCAATGTTGCAAACTTGTACAGCCGGTGTTTGCAAACTAGGCGGCAGGCATGACCCTTCCCGCTCGTCGCCTCTTCGTCGGCCACCGCCTGCGCGATCTGCGCCGTGTCCTCGGGATCAGCCAGGCGGCGATGGCCGCGCGGATCGGCCTGTCGGTGAGCTATCTGTCACAGATCGAGAATGGCGATCGGCCGGTGACCGAGGGCGTGCTGATCACGCTCGCACGCGAGTTTCCGGCGGATTGGGGCAGCATCGATGCGGCGGACGATACCGCGTTGCTGATGGCGACGCTGGAGGCGGTGTCGGACACCAGCGTCGAGGCGCCCGGGCTCGACGAGACGGCGGTACGGCGTGCGGTGAAGCACCAGCCGTTGCTGGCACAGCGCCTCGTCGCAATGCACGACGCGTATCGCCGCGCGCAGGAGCAGTTGCGCGCACTCGACGACCGGCTGGTGGCGGGATCGGGCGCACCCGGGGTGCTGCCGTGGGAGGACGTGCGCGACTGGTTTCACGCGGCGGGCAATTATGTCGATACGCTCGACCGGCGGGCGGAGGAGGTTGGCAAGACGCTGGGGGCTGACCGGATCGCGGCGTTGGAGGCCCGGCTGGCGGCGCGCGGTGTGTCGGTGACGATCTCCGGCGCGCTGGCCGCCCCGCTGCGCGATTATGACGGCGCGACCCTGCGGCTCGACGGATCGCAGCCGGGGGAGACGACGCTGTTCTCGCTCGCGCACCAGGTGGCGCGGCACGAGTTCGGCGATGTCATCGGCGGGATCGTCGCGGCCTCGGACATGGCGTCGGAGACGGCGCGCGCGCTGCTGACCGCCGGCCTCACCAACTATGCGGCCGGGGCGATCGTCATGCCCTATACCCGTTTCCGCACGCAGGCGCGCAGCATGCGTCACGATATCGATCGGCTGCGGCGAATCTTCGGGACGAGTTTCGAGCAGACCTGCCACCGGCTGTCGACGTTGCAGCGACCGGGCGCGCTCGGCATCCCGTTCTTCTTCTGCCGCGTCGACATGGCGGGGAATATCACCAAGCGGCACTCGGCCACCCGCCTGCAGTTCGCGCGGTTTGGCGGCGCGTGTCCGCTGTGGATCGTCCACGAGGCGGTGGCGATCCCCGACCGGATCCTGACCCAGCTGATCGAGACGACCGACGGCATCCGCTACGTCTCGATGGCGAAGGGGCTGGTGAAACCGTCCGAGACCTACACGCGACCGGCGCGGCGCTATGCCGTGGCGCTGGGGTGCGAGGAGGCGAACGCCTCGGAGTTCATCTATGCGGATGCGCTGGGGACGGGCGGGATCGCGACGCCGATCGGGTCGTCGTGCCGCATCTGCCTGCGCACCGACTGCGACCAGCGCGCGTTTCCGCCGGCCGCGAGCGAGATACGCGTCGATCCGGACCGGCGTGGCGCGGTGCCGTACGACGTAGTCTAGACCATATTCCCTCGATCGGCATAAAAATGGCCCGGTGTGTTTCCACACCGGGCTAAGGTTGTCCGCAGGAGGAACGTCGTGGGTGCGGGCTCGCTTGGCCCGCTACCGATTAGTATTGGCGATCAATTATAAGCGCGCTCGCCGTGCTCACCAATGTCGAGACCCTCGTGCTCGACTTCCGGCGAGACCCGCAGGCCAGTGACGGCCTTGGCAACGTAGATCGCGATCGTGGTGCCGATCGTGGCCCATATGATCGTCACGATCACGGCCTGGAACTGTACGAAGAGCTTGGCGCCCATCGCATAGTCCGCAGCCCCAGGGCCGCCCAGCGACGGGGCGTAGACCACCGCGGTCCCGATCGCGCCGATCATGCCGCCGATGCCGTGGATCCCGAAGGCGTCGAGCGAGTCGTCATAGCCGAGCATGGGCTTGAGCTTCGACACCACCATGAAGCAGACGATCGAGGCGATCGCGCCGAGGATGATCGAGCCGAACGGGCCCGAATTGCCCGCAGCAGGCGTGACGGCGACGAGGCCGGCGACGATGCCCGAGCAGAAGCCGAGCGCCGATCCCTTGTGGCCCGAGAGCTTCTCGGCAAGCATCCAGAACAGGCCAGCCGACGCGGTGGCGACAAAGGTGTTCAGCATTGCGAGAGCTGCCGAGCCATTCGCCTCGAGCGCAGAGCCGGCGTTGAAGCCGAACCAGCCGACCCAGAGCAGCCCAGTACCGATGCCGGTCATGACCAGCGAATGCGGCGCCATCGGCTCCTTCGGATAGCCAATTCGCTTGCCGAGGATCAGCGCTGCGACCAGCGCCGACACGCCGGCGTTGATGTGGACCACGGTGCCGCCGGCGAAATCGAGCGCGCCCGCCTTGAAGAAATATCCCGACGATGCCCACACCATGTGCGCGATCGGGAAGTAGACGATGGTGAGCCAGACCAGGCCGAACACCATGACCGCCGAGAACTTCATGCGCTCGACGACCGAGCCCAGGACCAACGCGATGGTGATCGCGGCGAAGGTCATCTGGAAACAGATGAAGACGTATTCGGGGATTTCGACGCCGGCCGTGAAGGTCGCCGCCTGCGAGGCAGGCGTGACGCCCTTCAGGAACGCCTTGTCGAAGCTGCCGATGAAGTTGCTGAGCAGCGGGTTGCTAACGTCCGGACCGAACGCCAGCGTATAGCCCCACATCACCCAGATCAGCATCGCGAGCGCCGCGACGGCGCCAATCTGCGTCATCGTCGACAGCATGTTCTTCGAGCGGGTGAGACCGCCGTAGAACAGCGCTAGGCCGGGCAGGATCATCATCAGGACGAGGACCGTCGAGGTCATCATCCAGGCGGTGTCGCCCTTGTTCACGGTGGCAACCACGGGTGCGACGACGGGCGCCGCGACCTCTTGCGCCCAGGCGGGCACGGCGGCGATCATCGCCGCTCCGAACCCTAGAACCGCCGAGGCGGTTGTCTTCATATCATGCTTCATCATGTCCCCCCTCAGAGCGCTGAATCGTCGGTTTCGCCGGTGCGGATCCGCACCGCCTGGCCGACGTCGAGCACGAAGATCTTGCCGTCGCCGATCGCGCCGGTGTTCGCCGAGGCCTGGATCGCCTCGACCACGCGGTCGGACAGGCTGGCCGCGCAGACCACCTCGATCTTGATCTTGGGCACCATGTTGGTGCTGTACTCGGCCCCCCGATAGATCTCGGTCTGGCCCTTTTGACGGCCGAAACCCTTGACCTCGGTGACCGTCATACCCGCCACGCCGATCGTGGTGAGCGCTTCGCGCACCTCGTCCAGCTTGAACGGCTTGATGATGGCAATGACCAGTTTCATCGCGCCCCTTCCCCAGTTGCTCGGAGAAGCGCCTCGCAATGTGCGTGCCAATTGCGCGAAGGAGGGGCGGAGCATGCCGGGCGGGCGGGCAGTGGCGCGTATGGGGCTAAAACTTGTGCAATGCGGCCGAGGTGCCTGCTTTTTGGGCAGGGCCTCGGCCTTCGGTGTTCTCCCGCGAAGGCGGGAGCCCAGGGGTGCAACGGGTATCGCTTATGATCCTGGGCCCCCGCTTTCGCGGGGGAACAGCCAGGCGTGCGCTCTCAGTGGCGGAAGTGGCGCATGCCGGTGAAGACCATCGCGAGGCCGGCTTCGTCCGCCGCCGCGATCACGTCGGCGTCGCGGATCGAGCCGCCGGGCTGGATCACCGCGGTCGCGCCTGCCTCGACTGCTGCGAGCAGCCCGTCGGCGAAGGGGAAGAACGCGTCGGAGGCGACCGCCGAACCGATCGTGCGCGGGGTGGACCAGCCGGCCTTGTCGGCGGCGTCCTTCGCCTTCCAGGCTGCGATGCGCGCAGATTCGAGGCGGTTCATCTGGCCCGCGCCGATCCCGGCGGTGCTGCCGCCCTTGGCGTAGACGATCGCGTTGGACTTGGTGTGCTTGGCGACGGTCCAGGCGAAGCGGCAGTCGATCAGCTCCTGCTCGGTGGGCTGGCGCTTGGTGACGACGGTCAGGTCGCCGGGGGTTCCGTTGTCGCGGCCCTGGACGAGCCAGCCACCCGCGATCGACTTGGCCGTGAGACCTGCGCGCGCGGGATCGGGGAGCTCGCCGGTAAGCAGCAGGCGAAGGTTCTTCTTGGCGGCGAACAGCGCGATCGCGTCGTCGTCCGCGTCGGGCGCGACGACGACTTCGGTGAAGATGCCGGTGATCGCGCGCGCGGTCTCGGCGTCGAGGCGACGGTTGACGGCGATGATGCCGCCGAATGCCGACACGGTGTCGCAGGCGAACGCGGCGGCATAAGCCTCAGCGAGCGTCGCGGCGGTGGCGACGCCGCAGGGGTTGGCGTGCTTGACGATCACGACGGAAGGCTCGGCGTCGCGGAATTCGGCGATGAGTTCGAGGGCTGCGTCGGCGTCGTTGAGGTTGTTGTAGCTGAGCGCCTTGCCCTGGAGCTGGCGCGCCTGGCCGATCCCGCGCACGCTGCCCGTCGCTGTGTAGAAGGCGGCGGACTGGTGCGGGTTCTCGCCGTAGCGAAGCGTGTCGCCGCGTTTGAGCGTGATGGGAAGCGTGGCCGGGAATTCCTCGGCCTGGTCGACCGTGCCGAACCAGGTGGCGATCGCCGAGTCATAGGCGGCGGTGGTGGCGAAGGCCTTCGCGGCGAGGCGCTTGCGGTCTTCGAGCGTCGTCGTGCCACCGGAGATCAGCGCATAGTCGGCGGGGTCGGTGACGATCGCGACATAGGCGTGGTTCTTGGCGGCGGAGCGGACCATGCTGGGGCCGCCGATGTCGATATTCTCGATCACGGTGTCGCGGTCGGCGCCCTTGGCGACGGTCGCCTCGAACGGATAGAGATTGACGATCACGAGGTCGATCGCGCCGATCTTGTGCTCGGCCATCGAGGCGGCGTGGCCGGCGTCGTCGCGGACCGCGAGGAGGCCGCCGTGGACCATCGGGTGGAGCGTCTTGACGCGGCCGTCCATCATCTCGGGGAAGCCGGTGAGTTCCGACACATCGCGCACCGTCAGGCCGGCGGCGCGGAGCGCCGTGGCGGTGCCGCCGGTGGAGACGAGCTCGACACCGTGGCTGGCCAGCGCCTTGCCGAGATCGACGATCCCGGTCTTGTCGGAAACGGACAGGAGCGCGCGCTTGATGGGGATGCTGGTCATGGGAGTCTTTCGTGGAGTCGCCGTGCCGCGGGCCTTAGCGTCGGTTGACGTTGGGGAACAGGGGGCGGGACGATCGTGATCCGAGCTCTCCTTCCCGTCATCCTGACGAAAGTCAGGATCCAGAGCCACCAAGGCAGTCGTTCGTTACGCTGGATCCTGACTTTCGTCAGGATGACGGCGGTGGGGTAAACGGCTGTGGGATCAGGAGCGTCAAACCGCATCCTTCCGCGCGCCACCGGAAAAAGCACCGCCTCGGCGTAGGCCGGGGTCCAATTGGGGGACGTCGCTAACGGAAGATCGCGCTTCGTTATTGCCACCTTTCCAATTGGGCCCCGGCCTTCGCCGGGGTGGTGGCCAAAAGACTGTCAGGCTTTTTTCAGCGCCCAGCTTACGCTGGCCCCGCCGGCCGCGGCCTCGCCGGTGATCATCAGTTGCTGCGTCGCGACCGGGCGGCCGTCGGCGTCGATCCAGACGCTGTCCTCGACCACCAGCGCGCCGCCGCGGCAGCGGAATTGCCACAAGGGTCCGCCCGGCAGGCGAAGGATCGCGCCTAGGCCGTCCGCCGTGGGCGAGACCTGCACGCCCGCGCCCAGATGGAAGCGGATCGAGAAGAGCGACAGGCCGGTGCGGCGCTTGCGGCCATGCGGTAGCAGCGCGTCCTCGCCGCGCAGTTCGCGGCCGTCGCCGGTCAGCATCAGCTGGCGGCGGTGCAGGAACCCCCAGCGGCGGACATAACCGTCGTGGCTCGCCTCGATCCGGCTGGCGGCGTCCGATTCCTGGCGGCTGAGCTCGACCTCCCCCACGCCGCGGCCGAGCGTGCCGTCGACGTGGATCGCGGTCGAATTGCTGTCGGCGATCGTCAGCGTCGAATGCGCCGCGGTCGAGCGCAGGCCCTCGACCATCGCGGGCGGGAGCTGCGCGATGCCCGCGCGCGCGCCGCCGCAGTTGACGACGATCCGCGCCGGTCCGTCGGAGAATTCGAACGCGAGCGTCGACGCGCAGCCGCCCTCGACGAGGCGCGCGATCGGCGGCGGGGCGGCGTCGACGATGAGCACGGCGGTGCCGGCGGCGAGGCGCTGATAGCCCCAGTCGCGCGCCTGGCGCAGCGGCCGCGTGCGGACGCCGCTGGCCTCGATCACCGCGGCGACCTGCGTTTCGCTGGCCGGACCGCCACCCTGCCAGCTCGACAGGCCGCGATCGGCGTGCGCGACGCCGAGCAGCGCCGCCACCATCCGGGTGAGCGTGACCGCGACGGTCTCGGGGAGTTCGGCGCTGCGGGCGGCGTAGCTTTCCTGGAGCAGAGTCAGCAGCTGGATCGAATCGAGCAGCATCGCGGGGCTGCGCGAGACCGAGCCGCCATCGTCGAACAGACCGGTACCGAGCGCGCGGAGCAGCCCGGCCTCACCGAATTGCTGGCGCGGTTCGCCGCCGGGGATGAGGAGGCCGGCCGCGACGACTCCGCACCATGCGGCGATGCGCGGTGCGCCCGCAGGGGCCTTGTCCGCGCTGCGATCGAGGTGGAGCGCGCCCTTTGCGAGCGCGTTGAGCACCTTCGAGCGGTAGATCTGGTCGGACGAGGACAGGATCAGCGGCGCGTGCGCGGTCCAGGCAAGGATGCGCCTACCCCACATGTCGGGGCGCCACGCGATCCCGCCCTGCGTATCGGCGTGCGCGGTGAGCCACAGCCCCATCAGATATTCGGCGATCGGCGCGCCGCGCGCGCGCGTGGCGACGGTCGACAGGTCGCGCAGCCACGCGAAGCTGTGGAGGTATTCGGCAAAGGGTTTGGGCAGCGGCTTGGCGAGATCGAGCGTCTCGATATCGCGCGCCTCGCCTCGGAACGACAGCACGCCCTCCAGCAGCATCGTGCCGCGCGCGATGTCGCCGAGGATGGGATCGTCGGGGACCGCGATCAGCTTGAGCGGATACCGCCCCTTCAGGCGCAGCGTGTGGAGCGGCGTGCGCCACGTCAGCCGGTGGAAGCGCTCGGCAAGGCGATCGGCGAGCGACAGCCCCTTGTCACCGCCGAGGCGGATCAGGCGACGGCCTTCGTCGATCCCGTCGGGGGCGGGATCGATCACGGGATCGCGCGTCAGGTCCTGCGGCTCGTTCACCCCCGCAACGCGGCGATGTTGGCGGCATAATGATCGGGGCCGCCGCGGAACACCGACGTCCCCGCGACGAGCGCGTCGGCGCCCGCCTCGATACAGCGTTTCGCCCATTCGGCATCGACGCCGCCATCGACCTCGAGATCGATGTCGCGGCCGCTCTTTTCGATCATCGTGCGGATCGCGGCGATCTTCTTGAGCTGGCTGGGGATGAAGCTTTGGCCACCGAAGCCGGGGTTGACGCTCATCACCAGCACGAGGTCGACCATGTCGATGAGGTAATCGAGCATCTTGGCGGGCGTGCCGGGACAGATGACGATGCCCGCGCGCTTGCCGAGGCCCTTGATGTGCTGGAGCGAGCGGTGGATGTGCGGGCCGGCCTCGTAATGCACCGTGATGCAGTCGGCACCGGCGTCTGCGAACGCGTCGAGATAGGCGTCGACGGGGGAGATCATCAAATGGACGTCGAACGGCTTGGTGGTCACGCCGCGCACCGACTTCATGACCGCGGGGCCGAACGAGATGTTGGGGACGAAATGGCCGTCCATCACGTCGATATGGATCCAGTCGGCACCGGCCGCGTCGATGGCGCGGACCTCCTCGCCGAGTTTGGAGAAATCGGCGGAGAGGATCGAGGGGGCGATACGGACGGGTTGCATGAAAATTGTCCTAGCGCGGGATTGGCGGGGGCGGAACTCCCCGTTTGTGACTGCAACCCCTTCTAGTTTTCCCGCGCAGGCGGGAAGCCAGGGTTACACGCGGCTCGCTGAGTAATCCTGGCCCCCCGCTTTCGCGGGGGAACAAGTACCTGCGCGCTCCTGCTTAGTTTCGCTTCAGGCGGGCGATGAAGAAGCCATCGCAGCCGCCCTGGTCCGCCAGCATGCCGGGGAGCGTGCGGACGGTGCCGGTCTCGGTCGGCGTGATGCCGGCAGGGAGTTCGGACTGGTCGACCGGCACGATCGTGTAATCGTTCCGCGCCGCAAGGAACGCGTCGAGCTGCGCTTCCCCTTCCGACGGTTCGAGCGAGCAGGTGGCGTAGACGAGCGTGCCGCCGGGCTTCACCCAGTCCGCGGCCCTTGCGAAGATGCGCGCCTGCAACGCCGCAGTCTCGGCGATGATCGAGGGCCGGACGCGGTGGAGGACGTCGGGGTGGCGGCGGAAGATCCCGGTCGCGCTGCACGGTGCGTCGATCAGGATCGCGTCGGCGGGCTCGGCGGGCGCCCATTCGAGGATGTCGGCGTTGACGACCTCGGCCTTCAGGTGCGTGCGATACAGGTTCTCGCGCAGGCGCTTGATACGGCTCTGCGAATTGTCGACCGAGGTGACGGTCCAGCCGGCCGCGGCGAGCTGCAGCGTCTTGCCGCCCGGCGCCGCGCACAGATCGAGGACATGGCCCTCCCCCTTCCCCAGCAACCGTGCGGGGAGCGAGGCGGCGATGTCCTGCACCCACCAGGCGCCGTCGCCGAAGCCCACCATGTCGGGGACGGAATCATGATCGCCCAGGCGCAGATGGCCGGGCATGAAGCTTTCGCCGCCCAGCTTTTCGCGCCAGCCTTCGGTCTCGGCGGGGTCGGCGATCGTCAGGTCGAGCGGCGGCACCTGCGCGATGGCGCGGCCGGCGGCGTCGACCATCTCCTCGCCCCACGCGGCTTCCCAGCGCAGTTCGACCGGGGCGGGGAGCGTCGGGACTTCGGGAAGCAGCATGTTGGCGCGGAACAGCGTGCCGAACACGCCGTGGACGAGTTTCCGCGGGCCGCCGTCGACAAGCGGCAGCACGGTCGAGATCGCGGCGTGCGAGGGGGTGCCGAGGATCAGCACCTGGACGAGCGCGATGCGCAGCGCCATCCGCGCCTTCGCATCGTCGGGCAGATTGGTCTTGGTAACCGAATCGATCATCGCGTCGAGATCGGGCAGCCGGCGCAGCGTCTCGGCAGCGATCGCATGCGCCAGGCCACGATCGGGGCCGTGGATCGCGCGGGTCGCGGCAGGCAATGCGGATTCGAGCGACTCGCCGCGGCGGAGCACGGCGTCGAGCAGGCGGAGGGCTGCGCGGCGGGTGGGGACGCCCAAGGGCTCGGGGGCGTGGGTGTAGTCAGGCATCAAAGGTCCTTCGCGTTCGGATCGCGCGCGCGGCTGTTATGGCAAAACGGCGCGGCGCGCCCCATGTGGCGGTTACGACGCCAACACGCAAATCCGGAGAGCCGCGATGGGCCAGCGCCCCGATCATGTGAAACCCCCCGAATATCTGGCGAAGACCACGCCAGTGCCGAAACCCGAGCCGATCGTGCCCGACAAGGATCCCGAACCGCGCGATCCCACGCGCTATGGCGACTGGGAGTTGAAGGGCATGGCGATCGATTTCTGACGGCCGATCGCCGACCCCGCATCAGTCGGCGGGGTCCGTCGTCGGGAAGAAATGCTCGACGACGCTGTTCGCCAGTCGCGACGGCCGCAGCGTCTCGGCATCCAGACAACACCAGCTCGACTTGACCTCGGCGAGCACGTCCTCGCCGCGCTTTATGATCGTCTCGTAGAATGCCCGCGCGCCCTGGACCTTCTCGAGCAACACCGTCGCGATGACGTCGTCGTTCAGAAATGCCGGCTTCCGGTATGTGATCTCATGCTTCAACGCGACCCAGAGGTGACCGGCGACGGCCTCCGCGGGCGCCAGGCGCTGCCAATGATCGATCACCGCGGCCTGTACCCACTTCAGATAGTTCGCGTTGTTGACGTGACCCATGAAGTCGATGTCGGCCGGCTCGATGCCGATGACGAATTGATGAGGGAGCGCTGTGGACACCTCGACCATATAGCATGCCAAGCTGAACATAGCGATGACGGCGCGGCTTAGATACCGAGAATAAACGCTATTCCGGCTGCGTCGCTCGGGCCCTAGCGTCCTCCCGATACCCGCCTCTTGTGTTGCCCAAATACAACACCATCTTTGGCCCAACACGACCCAATCCCACAGGAATTCGTCATGAACATCGACAAATTCACCGACCGCGCGAAGGGCTTCCTGCAATCCGCGCAGACTGTCGCGATCCGGATGAACCACCAGCGGATCGCACCCGAACATCTGTTGAAGGCGCTGCTCGAAGACGAACAGGGTATGGCCGCGGGACTCATCAAGGCGGCGGGCGGCGACGCCAAGCGCGCGACCTCCGAAACCGATCTGGCGCTCGCCAAGATCCCCGTCGTGTCGGGCTCGGGCGCGCAGACCACGCCGGGCATCGACAACGACGCGGTGCGCGTGCTCGACCAGGCCGAACAGATCGCGACCAAGGCGGGCGACAGCTTCGTCACGGTCGAGCGTCTGCTGGTCGCGCTCGCGCTGTCGCTCAACACCGCGGCGGGCAAGGCGCTCAAGGCCGGCGGCGTTACTCCCGAGGGGCTGAACACGGCGATCAACGGTCTGCGCCAGGGCCGATCCGCGGACACCGCCGGCGCCGAGGACCGCTATGATGCACTCAAGAAGTTCGCGCGCGATCTCACCCAGGCGGCACGCGACGGCAAGCTCGACCCAGTCATCGGCCGCGACGAGGAAATCCGCCGCACGATCCAGATCCTAGCGCGCCGCACCAAGAACAACCCCGCGCTGATCGGCGAACCCGGCGTCGGCAAGACCGCGATCGCGGAGGGCCTCGCGCTGCGGATCGCCAATGGCGACGTGCCGGATACGCTGAAGGACCGCCGGCTCATGTCGCTCGACATGGGCTCCCTAATCGCGGGCGCGAAATATCGTGGCGAGTTCGAGGAGCGGCTGAAGGGCGTACTCGACGAGGTGAAGGCCGCTGAGGGCGACGTCATCCTGTTCATCGACGAGATGCACCAGCTGATTGGCGCGGGCAAATCCGAGGGCGCGATGGATGCGGGCAATCTGCTCAAGCCCGCCCTCGCGCGCGGTGAGCTCCACTGCGTCGGCGCGACCACGCTCGACGAATACCGCAAGTACGTCGAGAAGGACCCCGCGCTCCAGCGGCGGTTCCAGCCGGTGATGGTCGGCGAACCGACCGTCGAGGACACGATCTCGATCCTGCGCGGGCTGAAGGAGAAATACGAGCTGCATCACGGCGTGCGGATCACCGACGCCGCGATCGTCGCCGCCTCGACGCTGTCGAACCGCTACATCACCGATCGCTTCCTCCCCGACAAGGCGATCGACCTGATGGACGAGGCCGCGTCGCGGATCCGCATGGAGGTCGAATCGAAGCCCGAGGCGATCGAGAACCTCGACCGGCGGATCATCCAGTTGAAGATCGAGCGCGAGGCGCTGAAGCGCGAGACCGACGACGCGTCGGTCGAACGGCTCGACACGCTGGAGGGCGAACTCGTCAATCTGGAGGAGCAGTCGGCCGCGCTAACGACGCGGTGGAAGGGCGAGAAGGACAAGATCAACGCCGAGGCGCGGGTCAAGGAACAGCTCGACGCCGCGCGGCTCGAACTCGAGCAGGCGCAGCGGTCGGGCGATCTCGCCAAGGCGGGCGAGCTGTCCTACGGCACGATCCCCGGCCTGCAACGCCAGCTCGACGAGGCGGCAGGCGCGACCAAGGGCGCGATGCTGCGCGAGGAAGTAACCGCCGACGACATCGCGGGCGTCGTCAGCCGCTGGACCGGCATCCCGGTCGAGCGGATGCTGCAGGGCGAGCGCGATAAGCTGCTCGCGATGGAGGCGACGATCGGCAAGCGCGTCATCGGCCAGGCGCATGCGGTGAAGGCCGTGTCGACCGCGGTGCGGCGCGCGCGCGCGGGGTTGCAGGACCCGAACCGGCCGCTGGGCTCGTTCCTGTTCCTCGGGCCGACCGGCGTCGGCAAGACCGAGCTGACCAAGGCGCTGGCCGAATTCCTGTTCGACGATCCCGCAGCGATGGTCCGCATCGACATGAGCGAGTATATGGAAAAGCACGCGGTCGCGCGGCTGATCGGCGCACCTCCGGGCTATGTCGGCTATGAGGAGGGCGGCGTGCTGACCGAGGCGGTGCGGCGGCGCCCGTACCAGGTGATCCTGTTCGACGAGGTCGAGAAGGCGCACGGCGACGTGTTCAACGTGCTGCTCCAGGTGCTCGACGACGGGCGGCTGACCGACGGCCAGGGGCGCACGGTGGATTTCAGCAACACGTTGATCATCCTGACGAGCAACCTCGGCAGCCAGTATCTGGCGAACATGGCCGAGGGCGACGACGTGTCCTCGGTCGAGCCGCAGGTGATGGAGATCGTCCGGTCGCATTTCCGGCCCGAGTTCCTCAACCGGTTGGACGAGGTGATCCTGTTCCACCGTCTGGGGCAGGCGCACATGGCGCCGATCGTCGACATCCAGGTATCGCGCGTCGACAAGCTGCTGGCTGACCGCAAGATCGTCCTCGACCTGACCGATGCCGCGCGCGCGTGGCTCGGCCGTGTCGGCTACGATCCGGTGTACGGCGCACGGCCGTTGAAGCGCGCGGTCCAGCGCTATCTGCAGGACCCGCTCGCCGACATGATCCTGCGCGGCGAGGTGAAGGACGGCTCGACGGTCAACATCGACGAGGGCGATGGGAAGCTGGTGCTGATCGTCGCCTGATCACAACGCCACTGGGTAAAATCAACCTAACAAAAAAGGGGCGGCTCCTTCCGGAACCGCCCCTCGTTTTTTTCCAGTTAAGCAAGGCTTAGAAGTTGAACTTCGCACCTGCACGGAACTGACGACCGAAGATGCCATCGCCGCCCTGGATCGCGTTGTACAGAAACGCGCCGTAGGTGACAGTATCGACTGGCGGCAGCTTGTTGAACACGTTCAGCGCATTGACATAGAAGCTGAACTGGTCGGTGACCTTGAAGTTCACGTTCGCATCGACCGTGATGTACTTCTTCACATGGCAGTCAGTGTACACCTGTGCCTGGCCGCAATCCTTGTAGTCGTCGCCCTGATCGGTTGCCGACAAATCGTAGCCCGAGGTGTAGTTCACCGTGCTGCTGACTGCGAAGTTGCCGAAGTCGAAGGTGTTGAGCCAGTTGCCCTTCCACTCGAACGTGCCCGAACCGGCCGTCAGATTGAAGTTGCCGAGCGTGCCCTCGTAGCGCTGCTTCACGCCGTCGACCGTCGTGCTCAGCTCGAGAATGTAGCTGGCATTCAGGTTCGACGTCCACTTGACCGGACCGAAGTCGTACGCGCCGTTGATGCCGAAATCGATGCCCGACGAGTTGATCGTGTCGGCATTGATGAGCTGCGAGCGGACGAAGGCGATCTTCGGACGGGCGTTCGGGTTGTTGACGTCGACCGCGTCGGCGATGACCTCGAACCCGGTCGGGATGGCCTGGCCTGCATAATAGGCCGCGATAGCCGGGGCATTGTTCGCGGTCGTGATCGCGCCGGTCTTGCGGATATTGTAGTAATCGACCGTGAACGACACGTTGCGGACCGGATCGAACTTCACACCACCGGTGAAGCTGCGCGACTTTTCAGGCTTCAGGTTTGGCGATGCCAGCGTCGTCTGACCAATCGAGTAGGACGTGATGTACCCCGGGCAACCGTTTGGCGTCCCCTGCGAGCAACCAGCACCGTACTGGGCCAGGAACGCGTTGGGGATCGCATTGACCGACTGCGTCACATAGCCCGTCGTCGGCAGCGCGTTCGCCTCGCCGAAGCTCGGGATACGGAAGCCGCGCGAATAGGTACCACGAACAGTGATTTCCTTGACCGGCGTGAAGATCGCGCCGACCTTCGGCGAGAAGTTGCTCTGGCCGGTCGAGTAGTGATCGTAGCGGCCCGAACCGTTCAGCGTGAGAACGCTCAGGATCGGCGCGTTGATTTCGGCGAACGCCGAAGTCACCGTACGGTTACCCTTGGTACCGAACGCGTTCAGCGTGAAGTAACGCTGCGTCGGGCCATTGTAATCGTCGTTGGCGCTGGGTGCGTCGACGGCTTCGTAGAAGATCGACCCGCCGACGGCGAGGCGAAGGTCACCGCCGGGCAGCGTCGCAAGCGACTTCTGCAACGTCAGCTGTGCCTGGTAGAGATCCGACGTCGTGTCGGTGATGTTCTCCGGCGACAGATAGTCGCGCACCGCCTGGGTGTTAAGACCCGGGTTGACGAAGTTGTAGCTGCCGTCGGCAATGACGTCGAGCAGGTGCTGGATGTACACATAGCCGTTGGTCTTGATGCGCAGATCGGTGTGCATCGCGGTCGCGTTAAAGTCGTAATCGACATCGTCGAGCACGGTGCCCTTCATGCCGAAGGCTGCACGGTACACGCGGCTGCGTGTCGCGTTCTGCGTCACGGTGTCCGGCAGCGTGCCGACAAGGCGAGCGACCTGGTTCTGCGCTGCGAACGGGTTGTTGGGGTTGAGCGTGCCGTTGGCTGCGGTGCAGTTCACGCGAGCAGCGCAGACATAGACCGGCAGTGCGAGAATGTTCGAGCCGGCTGCAAGTGCGGGCGTTGCAGCCTGCGACGTCGAGAACTGCGGGAAGAGGATACCGGCCGGCGCGTTGCCGCGAATCGCGGCTGGACGACCCGTGTAGTTGCTCGACGACTGCTGGAAGTTTACCATCAGGTACGCTTCCGAATTGTCACCGATTTTCGCCGTGAAGCGTGCCGAGCCGCCAAAGCGCTCGTTGTTCGGCGTCACCATGTCGTACTTGTTGTTATTGTCGACCTGGCAGACCGTGGTCGGCGCCGTCACGTTCGCAGCGGTGCCCAACTGAGCAGCCGTCGGGTTGTACGGCGTGCCGTTGAGACAGCCCGCAGCCGGGTTCAGCAACTGGTAGCGACCGCTTGCTGTGGTGTTCGCAGCGTTCGCGGGACGAACATAAAAGTTCCCCGTGCCGATGGCGAAGCCGTTCAGGGTGCCGTCTGCCTGAAGACCGTTCGAAATATTGTTCGGGCCGCACTGCTGGCTGCCGGTACGGCTGCTGCAGAGACCGGTCAGGTTGTCCGAATTGAACGGGGCAGGCAGGTCGCGCTGATACACGCCTTCGGTGCGGTAATAGAAACCGCTGACGTACGCGTTGTAGCCCTTCTCATCGAGATCGCCGGTGCCGGCGGTCAGCGTCAGACGCTGGTTGGCGTTGACGCCATCCTGCGAGATGCCGGCTTCGGCGCGACCGGAAATGCCGGTGAACTTGCGCTTGGTGATCACGTTGACCACGCCGGCGATCGCGTCGGCGCCGTAGCTCGACGATGCACCGTCGCGCAGCACGTCGATACGCTCGACGACGTCGTCGGGGATGGTGTTCAGATCGACGAAGTTGCGCGAACCGTCATCCGAGAGCGGATAATAGGCAGCGCGCAGGCCGTCGAACAGTACGAGGGTCGAGTTGGTCGACAGGCCGCGCAGCGACACCGACGATGCACCGGCTGCGAACGCGCCGTTGGCGGTGAACGAGTTGGTCAGCGCCGGGCCGTTGTTCGACGAAAGCGCCTGAATACCAGCCTGAACCGTATTGATGCCGCGCGAATCCAGGTTCTCGGTGGTCAGCGTCGTTACCGGCGAAATGCCGGTATCCGTACCGCGGATGATCGAACCCGTAACGACGATATCTTGCGAGTTCCCCTGCACACCGTCCTGAGTCGGCGCGGCGGTCTGCGGATCCGTAGCCGCCCGCGCTTCCTGAGCGAAGCCGGAGACCGTGGACAGGATAAGCGCCAGCGGCGTCGCTGCAGCAAGCAGGAAGGCCTTCGACGAAATGCCAGACGTAGTACCCAATTGAAATCCCCCGATTTGTCCCGCCGCGACCGCTATGACGATCCGCTACGGAAACTACCAAATTCCGAGTACAGACCGTGCCGGCTGCTCAGAACATGGGCGGAGAGTGAGGCCGTGTCTTGGAACTGTAAAGGCACCGCTTGGGCTCGGGTTCAATTTCGTACAGGCTAGTGTCAGAAATGACACATCTTCGCGAGCTAACACCGATCGATCGGCATATAATTACCGCGATGCGTACCGCGCCGCACGATAATGATGTCCACCCGTCAGCGCATCGCACCGGCGAGCAGCATCGGGTCGAGCTTCGCGGCGTTCCAGCGCAGCGCCCAGTGGAGGTGCGGGCCGGTCGCGCGGCCGGTCATGCCGGAGGTGCCGATCGGCTGACCCTGGCGGACGTGGTCGCCGAGTTTCACGTCGATCCGCGAGAGGTGCAGGAAGGCGCTGTTGAGCCCCATGCCGTGGTCGAGCATCAGCAGGTTGCCTTCCAGCGTGAAGGGGTGATCGGCGGCCAGGATGACGACGCCGTCGGCAGGCGCGGTGACGATCGTGCCGGTTGGGACGGCGACGTCGGTGCCCGAGTGATAGCTGCCGGGTTCGCCCTTGTAGACGCGTTGCGCGCCGAACAGGCCGGAGATGCGGCCGGTGGCGGGCCAGGCGAACGCCTGTTGCCAGCCTATTGCGTCGGTTTTGCGCGCGCGGGCGGCGACGATCTGCGCGAGTTCGGGTGGGCGAAGCCTGGCGTAGACCGGGTCGGGCGCGGGGAATTTCGGGAGCGTATTCAGGCGCTCGATCCGCCATGCGCGCGGTGCGATCGCGAGACTTTGCGTAACGGTGCGGCCATCGGCGAGTGTTGCCGCCAGCGTCACCTGCGGGCCCGCGTCGCGGTCGAAACCGGCGATGAAGCGGCCGTCGGGGGCCAGCACGATCGGCGTGCCGTTGAGCGTCACCGTACGCGTTCCGGCAGGGGCGGTGGCGAGGATCAACCCGCCCTGGCTGAGCGCGCCAGTCCAGCGGAAAGCTGATTGGCTTGCGATAGCTGGAGGCGCTGCTTGCTGGGCGGCGGCGCTGGTGGCGGCCAGCAGGACGAGCGCCGCCGCGCGGATCAGTGCGGCGCCGCCAAGCGTCATCGCGGCGCCATCGCTTCACTGGCAGCGGCGGCGGTGGCATAGGCCTCCTGCTGCGCGACGCTCCAGTAGCGCAAGTCCTCGAGCGCGATGCGGTGACCGGTCGCGGCGCAGGCGACATGGTCGCCGGGGCTGAGCACGCGAAAACCATTGGCCATATAGTGCAGGCGCGCGGCGCGGTCGGAATTGGACATCAGCATGGCGGGGCTCTTCTTTACAACAGGGTCGGCTGGCGGGGCGCCGGATCGGAGGCGGCCTTCGCCTTGGGCGCAGCATAGGTTTTGGCGGCGGAGCGCTCAAGACCGGTGTCGGTCACCGCGTCGACCACGCCGTCGCGGAAGTGGAGCGTCAGCGTGCCCGCATCGCGCGCCGCCTTGGCCAAGGCGAGCGTCTCGCCGCCGGGACGCGCGGTAACGCGCGCATAGCCGCGGTCGAGGATTGCATCGGGGTTGAGCGACTGGACGAGGCGCCACGTCGCATCGAGCTGCGCGCGTTTCGCCTCGAGCTTGCGCTCGAGCGTCGCGGGGCGGAGCGCGGCACCCGAGCGATCCAGGCTGCCGCGCGCCATCGTCAGCCGGCGCTCGAGCCCGCGATCGAGCCGCTGGCCGAAATCGTCCGCACGCTGGCGCTGCGGGCCGAGCAACTGGTCGCGCTTGGGCAGCAACCGCGCCAGCGCGTCGAGCCGTTCACGGCCACGCTCGACATGGCGACGCGCACAGCGTTCGGTGCGGTTGCGGTGGCTGTCGATCGTGAGGCGCAGGTCGGCGAGCACTGGCACCGCGATCTCGGCCGCGGCGGTCGGCGTCGGCGCGCGCAGGTCGGCGGCGAAATCGCACAAGGTGGTGTCGGTCTCGTGGCCCACCGCGGAGATGATCGGGATCGTGCAGTCGGCGACCGCGCGCACGACGACCTCCTCGTTGAACGACCACAGATCCTCGACCGAACCACCGCCGCGCGCGACGATGACGAGGTCGGGGCGCGGCACCGGCCCGCCGGGCGCGATCGCATCGAACCCGCGGACCGCCGCGGCGATCTCGTTGGCCGAGCCCTCGCCCTGCACCTTGACCGGCCAGACGATGACGTGCGTGGGGCAACGATCCTCGAGGCGGTGGAGGATGTCGCGGATGACCGCGCCGGCGCCCGAGGTGACGACGCCGATCACCCGGGGCATGAACGGCAACGCCTTCTTGCGCGCGCCGTCGAACAGCCCTTCGCCGGCAAGCTTGGCCTTGAGCTTTTCGAGCAGCGCCATCAGCGCGCCGGCACCCGCCAGCTCCATCCGCTCGATGACGATCTGGTATTTCGAGCGGCCAGGATAGGTGGTGAGCTTGCCGGTCGCGATCACCTCGATCCCGTCCTGCGGCACGAAGGCGAGGCTCGACGCATTGCCCTTCCAGATGACGCCGTCGATCACCGCCTGTTCGTCCTTCAGCGACATATAGCAATGCCCCGAGGCGACGCGCTTCCAGCCCGAAATCTCGCCGCGCAGGCGGACATGGCCGAACTCGCCCTCCACCATCCGCTTCAGCTTGAACGCGAGCTCGCCGACCGACATGGCGAGTGCGTTGTCGCCGGCGACCGGCTCGGCTACCAGCCGCCCCATGTCACTGGACACGTCATCGGAAAAGGGATCGGGCATGAACGTCCTGCTGCTGGGCTCGGGAGGGCGCGAACATGCGCTCGCGTGGAAGCTGGTGCAATCGAGAGGCCTCGATACGCTGTATGCCGCGCCGGGCAACCCCGGGATCGCACGGCTTGCGACGCTCGTGCCGCTGGATGCGACGGATCATGCCGCCGTCGTCGCGTTCGTGCGCGCGCATGAGGTCGGGCTGGTGGTGATCGGGCCCGAGGCGCCGCTGGTCGACGGGCTGGCGGACAGTTGCCGCGCGGCGGACATTCCAGTGTTCGGGCCCTCTCAGGCGGCGGCACAACTGGAGGGGTCGAAGGGCTTCACCAAGGATCTGTGCCTGCGCGCCGGGATCCCGACCGCGGGCTATGTCCGTGTGAAGAACCGCGAAGAGGCGGATATCGCACTCGCGCGCACCTTTTCGCTGCCGGTGGTCATCAAGGCCGACGGTCTGGCCGCGGGCAAGGGCGTCGTCATCGCGTTCAGCGCCGCGGAGGCCGACAACGCGCTCGACGCACTGTTCGCCGATGGGGAAGCCGAGGCGGTAATCGAAGAGTTCCTCGACGGCGAAGAGGCGAGCCTCTTCGTGCTGACCGATGGCGTGTCGCTGATGCCGTTCGGCTCGGCGCAGGATCACAAGCGCGTCGGCGAGGGCGATACCGGCCCGAACACCGGCGGGATGGGCGCGTACAGCCCTGCGCTGGTGCTGACGCCTTCGCTCGAGAAGCGTGCGATCGACGAGATCGTCGCGCCGACCGTGGCGGCGATGGCGGCGGAGGGCATGCCATTCTCGGGTGTGCTCTATGCAGGGCTGATGCTGACGCCGCAGGGCCCGAAGCTGATCGAATATAATGCGCGGTTCGGCGATCCCGAGACACAGGTGCTGATGATGCGCTTCCAGGGCGACCTGCTCGCGACGATGCTGGCGACCGCGGAAGGGCGTCTCGGCGAGATGCCCGCGGCGCAGTTCAGCGACGAGACCGCGCTGACGGTCGTGATGGCGGCGGACGGCTATCCGGGCACGCCCAAGGCCGGCGGCGCGATCGTCGGGCTGGATTCGGCGCGCGCGGCCGGCGGGACGGTGTTCCATGCGGGCACGCGGCTCGAGGATGGTGGCCTGGTCGCATCGGGCGGACGCGTGCTCGCGGTGACGGCGACCGGCGACAACGTCGCGACGGCGCAGGCGAACGCCTATCGCGCGGTCGAGGCGATCGATTTCGCGGAAGGCTTCTACCGCCGCGACATCGGCTGGCGCGAGATCGCGCGGGGCGCTTGAACGCGATCGGGTGACGTGACACTCTCCTGGACCAACATCCGGGAGAGGGGTCGCGATGCGTATCATGTCCGTACCGTCGCTTGCCATCGCGGCGCTTATCCTGACGTCGGCAGCGCCGCTACCGCCCGTTCAACTCGCCAGGCGATCTCTTGGCGGCAATGAGTCCCCGGTCCGATGCCGGGTGACCGATCCCGATCTGCGCGGGTCTGGTCGAGCGGGACGCAACATCGTCGTCACGGGCTCTAGAGCCGTGCCCGCTCCCCCCGGACCTCCTCCGCCCCCGGCGCCCGAAGCTGTGCTGCCTCCGCCACCCCCGCCGCCGCCGCCGCCACCAGTCGCAGTCGTGCCGAGGATGGCGCCCGTGGCCCCCGGCGTGCCGATGGCACCGATTACCCAGAGCTTCGCGATGCAGCGGTCCGCAGCGTTTGGGTCACCTGGCAACACCGAACGCTATGACGGCCGCGCGGTGGCCGCGGTCCAGCAGGTCGCGACGAACCCCGTCTCCACTTTCTCGGTCGATGTCGATACCGGTTCCTACGCCAACGTCCGCCGCTTCCTGACGAAAGGGGAGACGCCACCTGCGGACGCGGTGCGGACCGAGGAGATGATCAACTATTTCCGGTATGATTATCCGCGCCCGACCGATCGCGCAGCGCCGTTCAGCGTGACGACCGATGTCGCGCGGACGCCGTGGAACGCGGAGACGCGGCTGCTGCGGATCGGCCTGCGCGGATATGACGTGACGGGGACGACGCGGCCGCCGGCGAACCTTGTCTTCCTGGTCGACGTGTCCGGCTCCATGGACGAACCCGACAAGCTGCCGCTGGTGAAAAGCGCGCTGATGGGCCTCGCCGACCGCCTCGAACCGGCCGACCGGGTGTCGATCGTGGTCTATGCGGGCAATAGCGGCATCGTCCTCGAACCCACCGCTAACAAAGGGTACGTCAAGGCTGCGCTCGATTGCCTCGGCGCCGGGGGTTCGACGGCGGGCGGAGAGGGCATCGCGCTCGCCTATGCGACCGCGCGCGCGAATTTCCGCAAGGGCGGGGTCAACCGGATATTCCTGGCGACCGACGGCGATTTCAACGTCGGGATCAGCGATACGAAAGTGCTGGAGGCGCTGGTGAAGAAGAACCGCGACGATGGCATCACGCTGACGACGCTGGGTTTCGGCAGGGGCAATTACAACGAGGCGATGATGGAGCGGATCGCCGATGTCGGCAACGGCAACTACGCCTATATCGACAGCGCGCTGGAGGCGAAGAAGGTACTGGAGGACGAACTCTCCGCAACGCTTGTCACGATCGCGAAGGACGTGAAGGTGCAGGTCGAGTTCAATCCCGCACAGGCCAGCGAATACCGGCTGATCGGCTATGAAAATCGCGCGCTGAAGGAGGAGGATTTCACCAACGACGCGGTCGATGCGGGCGATATCGGCGCAGGGCATCAGGTGACCGCCCTGTACGAGATCGTGCCGGTCGGCGCCAAGGGCTGGGTGCCGGAGCGACGCTATCCTGCAAACCGGACCGCGGCCATGCCATCGGCCGGGGCCGAACTCGCGGTGGTCAAGCTGCGCTACAAGCTGCCCGACGGGACGACGTCGCGGGAGATCATTCGACCCGTCTCGGCGACACTGATCCGCGATGCCGCCGCACCGACCGGCGACTTCGCCTTCGTGACGGCGGTGGCGGCCTATGGGCAGAAGCTGCGCGGCGATCCGTATCTGAGCCACTACGGCTATGCCGACATGCACGCGCTGGCGCGCCATGCGGACGGCTATTGGCGGCAGGAATTCCTGCAACTGACGGATCTTGCGGCGCGTGGCGGCACGCGTCCGGCGTCGCCGAACGACTGAACGCCGCCGACGGCACGCGGATTAGGCCTCGCAGCCCTTCGCGCACATCGCTACGAGTATGAGCATGAACGAAACTTCCGCGACCTCCGCCTCGGGTTTGAGCCTTCTGCCAGACGGCATCGCCACGCTGACGGCGATCCATTTCACGATCATCGCCGTCGTGGCGATCCTGGTGGTGATCGGCCTGATCTGGGGCATCCGAGCCAAGCGCAGCCGCGTGAAGGCCGCGCACGACGTGATTGCCAACGCGGAGGAGGCAGGCGTTCCGCCCGAGCCGGTCTCGGCAAAGCCCGCGGTCCAGGAGCGCAAGGCGGAGCAATCGCAGGCGCAGGCGCAAATCGCACCGGCCCCCGTCGTGCCGCCTCCCGCTCCGCGCCAAGCTGCCCCGACCCAGCCTGAGCCGACCCGGTCTGTTCCGACCCAGCCTGAGCCGACCCAGCCTGAGCCGACCCAGCCCGTTCCGCCAGTACGAACCGCCCCCGAACAGACGCCGGTTTCGCGGGACAATGACGGTGTGGAAACGCCTGACCGCCTGACCAACGAACCGATCGCCGCCCCGTCGCCCTTGGAGGCAAGTCCGGCGACCGAAACTGTCGCGCCCGCGCCCGCGCCCGCAACGCCCACCGACGCGGCTCCCATCGCACCGGCCGCGCCGGCGCAGTCCTATGCAGACGACCCCGTCACGCAGTTGAAGGGGCTCGGGCCGAAGGTCGCGGCACAGCTTGGCGCGCTCGGCGTCGCGACGGTCGGCCAGATGGCGGCGCTGTCGGACGGCGACGCGCAGCGCATCGACGCGCAACTCGGCAACTTTACCGGGCGGATGGGACGCGATCGCTGGATCGAGCAGGCGCGGTTGCTGGCCGCAGGCGACAAGGCCGGCTTCGAGGCGGTGTTCGGCAAGCTGTAAGCCCTCCGTTCGGACGGACGACGACGCGTCGAGGACTTGCCGCCGGCCGTGATCGGTTAACCGCGATCCTGCGGCCTGAATGACGATTGGCTCTATGCTCCACGCGCGCCGACGGGCATGTCAGGCGTGGCGCATCTCGATGTAGGAGAGCGGCCGATAACAGGGCGATGAGTGCAGATGCTGGTAACGATGAGCGCAATGCTGTTGACGGCTGCCCCCGTTCCCGTGACGGCCGCGCCGATATCGTTGCCCGGCGCAGGGGCGAGCGCCGCGCTGCCCGGGGCGGTGCTGTCGCCGTTCGCCGCTGACATTCCGGGCGCCGCGTCGATGGCGGTTTCGCCGCTCGCCCTGACCGCGTCGCTGCCGGCGATCGAGATTTTTCCCCAGGGGCTGCCGACGCAGGACATTCCGCCGGTCGGCCCCACGCCGTTGGGGACCCCGCCCACCCAGCGGGGCCCCAACGACATCATCGTCACCGGGCGCAAGGAAACCGCGGGCGATCCGTTGCGCGCGGTCAACGCCGAGTCGTTCGCGGTGACGCAGAAGGTCGACGACGCCGTGATCGGCCCGGTCGCGCGGACCTACAAGAAGACCGTGCCGAGCCCGATCCGGCGCGGCATCCACAATTTCCTCTACAATCTGCGCGAGCCGATCGTCTTCCTGAACTTCCTGCTCCAGTTCAAGCCGGGCAAGGCGGCGGAGACGGTGGGGCGGTTTGCGATCAACACGACGATCGGCGTGGCCGGCGTGCTCGACATCGCCAAGCGCAAGCCGTTCCACCTGCCGCGACGCTCAAACGGGTTCGCCAACACGCTCGGCTATTACGGCGTCAAGAACGGCCCGTTCCTGTTCCTCCCGATCGTCGGGCCGACGACGCTGCGCGACCTGCTCGGTGGCGCGGTCGATCGCCTGATCCTGCCGGTCGGCGTCGGCCATCCGTTCAACAGCACGTCGTACACGATCCCGGCAGGTATCCTGGGCGCGCTCGACCACCGGTCGGAATTCGACCAGACGCTGAAGGACCTGCACGACAATTCGCCCGATCCGTATGCCGCGACGCGGTCGTTCTACCTGAACCGGCGGCAGGCGGAGATCGACCATCTCCACGGGCGCGTCGAGGGTGATCCGGCGGGCATGTCGGGACCACCGCCGAGTGTCGTGCCGTTCGTGCCGAGCGATCTGGAGCCGGGGGCCAAGCCGGATCCGGCGGTGCCTGACGAGGGTCCCGTGGTCGAGACGCCCCAGGTCGATACGGAGCGCGCGGCTCAAACCGGTCAGTAACAGGGGACGGCGCCGAACGGTCTCTGCTCTCCCCGTTCGTGCTGAGTAGAGCCCGAGTAGCGCCGCAAGGCGCGGATCGCGGGCTCGTATCGAAGCATGGGTTCCGCGCGCCAACCTGTACCTTCGATACGCCGCGTCGACACGCTCCGCAGCTACTCAGGACGAACGGAGGGTAACGGCCGCTCCGAACTCAGCAACGAACACCAGGTTAGACCCGCTGCCCCCCCGGCGGAGGCCGGGGCCCAATTGGGGGAAGCTGCTGACCCAAGGCAGCGCTTCGTTACTGCGACCTTACCATCTGGGCCCCGGCCTCCGCCGGGGGGGTGCAATACCAGGGAGCGTCGGGGCACTTTCGCCCGCTTCCTCCGCGTCCAGCGCTCAGACTTCGCTGACCAGCAGCTTATCGATGCGCCGCCCGTCGAGATCGACGATCTCGAACTTCCAGCCCTGTTCTACGAAGCTTTCGCCCTCGCCCGGCAGATGGCGGAACACCGATAGCGCGAGGCCGGCGACGGTGGCGTAATCGCGGTCCTCGGGTAGGTCGATGCCGAGGCGATCGGCGAGCGAGTCCGCCGCCATCGTCCCCGCCACGAGCAACGAGCCATCGTCGCGCACCACGACGGACGGCGCGTCATCGGGATCCGAGTCCGACTTGAACTCGCCGGCGATCGCCGCGAGCAGGTCGGCCGGCGTGACGATGCCTTCGAAATGGCCATATTCGTCATGGATCAGCGCCATCGGCACTTCGGCTTCGCGGAGCGCCAGCAACGCATCCATCGCGTCGATCTGGTCGATGACGACAGGCGCCTTGCGCATCAGCGCACGCAGGTCGATCGGCTCGCCGCGGAACAGCGCCGCGGCGATGTCGCGTGCCTGGACGACGCCCTTGACCGCGTCGATCGAGCCCTCACCGACCGGCAGGCGCGTGTGCTGCGACGCGAGCAGCGTCTCGCGAATCTCGTCGGGCTCCGCATCGCAGTCGAGCCAGTCGATCTCGGTGCGCGGCGTCATGACTTCGCGGACCGGACGATCCGCGAGGCGGACGACGCCCGAGATGATCGAGCGCTCATGCTCCTCGATCACACCCGACTTGGAGGCCTCGGCAACGATCAGGTGAAGCTCTTCAGCGGTCACATGCTCTTCGGTCTCGCGGTTGAGGCGAAGGATACGGAAGATCAGCGCACTGGTCGAATCGAGCACCCACACGATCGGCGCGGTACCGATCGCAAGCCAGCGCATCACCGGCGCCATGAACGAGGCGATCGCCTCGGGCGCCCGTAGCGCGAACTGCTTGGGGACGAGCTCGCCGATGATCAGCGACGCGTAGGTCGTCAGGCCGATGACGATCGCGAACCCGGCGGTCTGCGCGGTCGAGGCGGACAGGCCTAGCGCCTGCAACCGCGCGGCGGTCGGCATGCCAAGGCTCGATCCCGAATAGGCGCCCGCGAGGATGCCGATCAGCGTGATGCCGATCTGGACAGTCGACAGGAACTTGCCGGGATCCGCCGCGAGCACGAGTGCGGCACGCGCGCCCTTCTTGCCCGAGCGCGCCATCGCCTCGAGCCGGGCTTTCCGCGCCGAGACGATCGCGAGTTCGCTCATCGCGAACACACCGTTCAACGCGACCAGCGCGAGGATGATCGCGACGTCGATCCAGGGGAAGGGGGGAAGCGGTGCCATTGGCTCGCGCCTCTTTGCAGGACAACGGCCGGTCGCACAACCGTCCTTGCGTGCCGGCCTGCGCATACTCGACATTAGACCGTGAAGATGGTCAGGCTCGGTTCAGTGCGCAGGCGGAACAATCGTCGCGACACCGGGTTATCGGCCGTATCGGGCATAAAGCCGTCACCATCCATGTCTCAGGGAGATTATCTATGAAAACCAAGATGTTCGCAGGTGCTGCGATTGCCGCGCTGATCGCCACCAGCGGCTGCACGACTGATCCCGAGACGGGTCGCCAGACGATTTCGAAGACTGCGCTCGGCGGCATCGGTGGCGCGCTCGGCGGGTATCTGCTCGGCGACGTGGTCGGGGGTCGTCACGACCGTACCGAGAAGCTGCTCGGCGCGGGCATCGGCGGTCTCGCCGGCGCGGGCATCGGCGCGTACATGGACAAGCAGGAGCGCGACCTGCGCGCCCGCACCGCCGGCACCGACGTGCAGGTGATCCGTCAGGGCGACGATCTGGTTCTCAACATTCCGTCGGGCATCACCTTCGCCTATGACAGCGCCAACGTGCAGCCGCAGTTCCAGCGGACGCTCGACCAGGTCGCCGACACACTGGCGCAGTATAACCAGACCTATGTCGACGTGTACGGCCACACCGATTCGACGGGCAGCGACCAGTATAATCAGGCGCTGTCGGAACGCCGCGCGCGCGCGGTCGCGGATTATCTGTCGGGCCACGGCGTGCAGAGCGCGCGGATCGGGACGCGCGGCTACGGCAAGACTCAGCCGATCGCGTCGAACGACACCGATGCCGGCCGCGCAGCGAACCGTCGCGTCGAGGTGAAGATCGTCCCGATCACGCAGAACGACCTGCGCCAGTAAGCGACGCCTATCGAGAGGCCGTATCGTCCTCTCGCCTGCCGCTCCCCGCGAAAGCGGGGGTCCAGGAGCCTCAAGCGTTGCGCTTGGTACCCTGAGCTCCCGCTTTCGCGGGAGGACGGAATTGAACGGGGGTTTGACGGTTCAGAACAACCGCCCGCCGTTCGGGACGGGTCCGGTCGGCGAGATCAGGACCACCTTGCCATCCGCATCGGGGAAGCCGAGCGTCAGGACCTCGGACATCATCGGACCGATCTGGCGTGGCGGGAAGTTCACCACCGCCGCGACCTGGCGACCGAGCAGCGTCTCCGGCGTATAATGCTCGGTGATCTGCGCGGACGATCTCTTCACGCCGATCTCGTCGCCGAAATCGATCCGCAGCTTGAACGCGGGCTTGCGCGCTTCAGGAAAGGGTTCGGCCTCGACAATCGTGCCGACGCGGATGTCGACCTTCTCGAAATCCACGAACGCGATCACGTCAGAAATCCACGTTGTCATAGTGCGCAGGAGGCGAGATCAGCTCCATCCGTTCGGACAGAAGCGGGCGGAAGCTCGGGCGGCTCTTGAACCCACGATACCAGCGCGCGGTCTGGTCATGGCCCTTCCAGTCGATCCCGCCGAGATAGTCGGTGACCGAGATCTGCGCCGCGGCCGCCAGATCGGCGAGACTCATCGTCGCGCCACCGAGCCAGTTCCGGTGATCGAGCAGGTAATCCATATAGTCGAGATGCCCGACCGCGGCCTTCATCGCCTCGCGCAGACCCTTGGCGTCGGGCGCGGTACGATGCGCGAGCCGCTTGACCATGCGCTCGTGCAGCAACGGGCCGGTCACGTCGCGGTAGAAATGCGTGTCGAACCACGTGACCAGACGGCGGATCTCCGCGCGATTGGTTGCGGTGCCGTTGATCATCGCCGCCTTCTCGACGGTTTCCTCGAAGAATTCGCAGATCGCCATCGAATCGATCAGCGGCGCGACGCCGCGCGACGCGTCGACCATCACCGGAGTCTGGCCGGCGGGGTTCATGTCCATGAACTCGTCGCGGCGATCCCAAGGCGATTCGCGGACTAGCTCGTAACCGACCCCCTTCTCACCCAGCAGCAGGCGCACCTTTCGCGAGAAGGGACACAGGGGGAATTGATAAAGCTGCCACATGCTCTTCGTTTAGGCGGTGCGGGGCGGGTGTGTCACTAGCGCGGGTCGGGTCGGCGGTAAGAAGATTTGGTTCGCGCGGAGACGCGGAGACGTGGAGGTGTTGCGCTCGCTGTGAGCGACGCTCGTTCATCACCGATCGCGATCGAAGAGCAGAAGATCGAATTATAGCTCCGCGTCTCCGCGTGAACCCGCTTATCTTTGCGCTGCCCCCTGCCCACCCCGGCGAAGGCCGGGGCCCAATTGGGGGACATCGCCGACGGAGGACGGCTCGTCCTTACTGCGGCCTTTCCAATTGGGCCCCGGCCTTCGCCGGGGTCGTGTCGATGTGGCGTCGCTTACTCCGCTGCCACCAGCTCCGCGCTGTCGTCTAGAGGATGGCTCACCCGGGTCAGCATTTCCTTCGGCACCACCTGCCAGAAATGCGGCGCCACTCGGTCCCAGTCCTCGAGCAGGCCCTTCGACCATTTGCTGTCGGTGGTATCGGCATGGTCGCGCACCAGGTCGAGCAGCACATCCGCCCAGTGGAGCGCCTTCACCCGGTCCCAGGTGATGTTCTCCGGGTTCGCGCGCTTTTCGAACACGCCCTCGGGGTCGTAGATGAACGCCATCCCGCCGGTCATCCCCGCACCGAAATTCGCGCCGATCTTGCCGAGGAT
Source organism: Sphingomonas sp. HMP9 (assembly GCF_013374115.1). NCBI lineage: Bacteria > Pseudomonadati > Pseudomonadota > Alphaproteobacteria > Sphingomonadales > Sphingomonadaceae > Sphingomonas > Sphingomonas sp. HMP9. The sequence continues at coordinate 2,599,156 of NZ_AP022673.1, forward strand.
CACGGCAATGCCGCCGGTCATATATTCGCACCCGTTCGCGCCACAGCCCTCGACGACCACGCTCGCGCCCGAATTGCGCACCGCGAACCGCTCGCCCGCCTGCCCCGCCGCGAACAGCCGGCCAGACGTCGCACCGTACAGCACGGTGTTGCCGATGATCGTGTTGTCCTGGCTAGCGAGCGGCGACGACACTGCGGGCCGCACGATGATCGTGCCCCCCGACAGACCCTTGCCGACATAATCGTTCGAATCGCCGAACACTTCCAAGGTGATCCCCTTGCACAGGAACGCCCCCAGCGACTGCCCCGCCGAGCCCCGCAACCGGATCGTGACGTGATCGTCCGCCAGCGTCGACATCCCGAATTTCCGCGTGATCTCGCTCGACAGCCGCGTCCCCACCGCACGGTGGGTGTTGCGCACCGAATAGGTGAGCTGCATCTTCTCCCCACGGCTGAACACCGCGGCGGCATCCTTGATGATCTGCGCATCCAGGCTGTCGGGTACTTCGTTGCGCCACGTCGACAGCGAGAACCGCCGCTGCGAATCGTCCGCATCCACCTTGGCGAGGATCGGATTGAGATCGAGATCGTCGAGATGCTCCGCCCCGCGGCTCACCTGCCGCAGCAATTCGGTCCGCCCGATCACGTCGTCGAGGCTCTTCACGCCCAGCCGCGCCAGGATGTCGCGCACCTCCTCGGCGATGAACGTCATCAGGTTGATGACCTTCTCGGGCGTCCCCACGAACTTCTGCCTGAGCGCGTCGTTCTGCGTGCAGATCCCCACGGGGCACGTGTTCGAATGGCATTGCCGCACCATGATGCAGCCCATCGCCACCAGCGACAGCGTGCCGATGCCGTATTCCTCGGCCCCCAGGATCGCCGCGATCACGATGTCGCGTCCGGTCTTGAGCCCGCCATCGGTCCGCAACCGAACCCGCCCGCGCAGGCCGTTGAGCGTCAGCACCTGGTTGACCTCGGACAGCCCCATTTCCCAAGGCGTGCCGGCATATTTGATCGAAGTCTGCGGGCTGGCCCCGGTCCCGCCGACATGCCCCGCGATCAGGATCACGTCGGCATGCGCCTTCGCCACGCCCGCCGCGACGGTGCCGATGCCCGCCGACGAGACGAGCTTCACGCACACCCGCGCGCGCGGATTGATCTGCTTCAGATCGTAGATCAGCTGCGCCAGATCCTCGATCGAGTAGATGTCGTGATGCGGCGGCGGCGAGATCAGCGTCACGCCCGGCGTCGCATGGCGCAGCTTGGCGATGAACTCGGTCACCTTGAAGCCGGGCAACTGCCCGCCCTCGCCGGGCTTGGCCCCTTGCGCGACCTTGACCTCGATCTCCTCGCACGCGTTCAGATATTCAGCCGTAACACCGAAGCGCCCGGATGCGATCTGCTTGATCGTCGAGTTCGCATTGTCGCCGTTCGCGTACGGCACGAAGCGCGTCTTGTCCTCGCCGCCCTCGCCCGACACCGCCTTCGCGCCGATCCGGTTCATCGCGATCGCCAGCGTCTCGTGCGCTTCCGGCGACAGCGCGCCGAGCGACATCCCCGGCGTCACGAACCGCTTGCGGATCTCGGTGATCGCCTCGACCTGGTCGACCGGCACGCCCTCCGCCGGGAAATTGAACTGGAGCAGATCGCGCAAATATACCGGCGGCAGGTCGGACACGCCGCGCGAGAATTGCAGATAGCTGGTGTAGCTGTCGGTCGACACCGCAGTCTGGAGCAGATGCATCAGCTGCGCCGAATAGGCGTGCGTCTCGCCGGTGTGGCGCTGGCGATAGAAGCCACCGATCGGCAACGTCGCCACCGCCGGATCGAACGCCGCCGCATGCCGGTCGGTCGCGTTGACGTGCAACGACGCATAGCCCTCGCCGCTGATCTTCGCGGGCATCCCCGGGAACAGATCGTTGACCAGACTGCGCGACAGCCCGACCGCCTCGAAATTATACCCGCCGCGATAGGACGAGATCACCGCGATCCCCATCTTCGACATGATCTTGAGCAGCCCCTCCTCCACCGCGACGCGGTGACGGCGCAGGCACTCGGCAAGGTCCAGATCGCCGAACAACCCGCGCGACTGCCGGTCGACGATCGCCGCCTCGGCCAGATACGCGTTCACGGTCGTCGCACCGACCCCGATCAGCACCGCATAATAATGCGTGTCGAGGCATTCCGCCGTGCGCACGTTGATCGACGCATAGGAGCGCAAGCCCCGCCGCACGAGATGCGTGTGCACCGCCGCCACCGCGAGCACCCCGGCGATGCCGACCCGGTCTTCGCTGATCGCCTCGTCGGTGAGGAAGATCTCGCTCTTGCCCTGCCGCACCGCCTGTTCGGCCTCGTTACGGATCCGCTGGATCGCCGCGCGCAGCTTCTCCGGCCCGCCGCCGACCTCGAACGTGCAGTCGATCTCGGCGACCGCACTCCCGAAATGCGCCTTCAGCCGCGCCCAATGCTCGCCCGTCAGCACCGGCGAATCAAGCACCAGCACGCGCTCGCGCTGGTCGCGCACGTCGAGGATGTTGGCCAGATTGCCGAACCGCGTCTTCAGCGACATCACGTGCCGCTCGCGCAGTGGATCGATCGGCGGGTTGGTCACCTGGCTGAAATTCTGGCGGAAGAACTGGCTGATCAGCCGCGGCTTGTCCGAAATCACCGCGAGCGGCGTGTCGTCCCCCATCGATCCGATCGCTTCCTTGGCGGATTCGACCATCGGCGACAGGATCAGCTCCATGTCCTCCATCGTCTGCCCCGCCGCGACCTGACGCCGCGCAAGCTCGGCCCGATCGTAGCGCACGACCGCATCCTCGACCGACGGCAGGTCGGACAGCGCGTGGAATTCACCGATCATCCCGGCATAATCCGCCTCGCCCGAAATCCGGTCCTTCACCGCGCGATCCTGCAACAGGACGCCCTCGTCGAGGTCGACCGCGATCATCTCGCCCGGCCCCAGCCGCCCCTTCGCGATGATGGTGGACTCGGGCACGACGACCATCCCACTCTCGGACCCGACGATCAGCAAACCGTCCGACGTCAGCGTATAGCGCAGCGGCCTGAGCGCATTGCGATCCATGCCCGCCACCGCCCAGCGGCCGTCGGTCATCGCCAGCGCGGCGGGGCCGTCCCACGGCTCCATCACGGAGGCGAGATACTGGTACATCGCGCGGTGCTCGCCCGGCATGTCGGGGCTCGCGGCCTCGGGCACCAGCATCAGCTTGGCAGTCGGCGCATCGCGGCCCGAGCGACAGATCGCCTCGAACACCGCGTCCAGCGCCGCGGTATCGGACGCGCCGGCGGGGATCACCGGCTTGATATCCTCCGAATTGTCGCCGAACGCGAGGCTCGCCATCCGGATCTCGTGGGACAACATCCAGTTCTTGTTGCCGCGGATCGTGTTGATCTCGCCGTTATGCGCAAGGCAGCGGAACGGTTGCGCCAGCCACCATTGCGGAAAGGTGTTGGTCGAATAGCGCTGATGGAAGATCGCGACACGGCTTTCGAAGCGCTGGTCGCACAGATCGGGGTAGAACACCGACAGAGATTCCGCGAGGAACAGTCCCTTGTAGATGATCGACCGGCACGACAGCGAACAGATGTAGAAGCCTTGGATCTGCGCCGCGATCACGCGCTTCTCGATCCGACGGCGGACCAGATACAGCGTCTTTTCGAACTCGGCGGCGTCCTGTTCGTCGGGCATCGGCCCGGCGATCATGATCTGCTCGATCTCGGGCCGCGTCGCCTGCGCCTTCTGGCCGATCACCGACACGTCGACCGGCACCTGCCGCCAGCCATAGATGGTATAGCCCGCCTCGATGATCGCGCTTTCGACGATAGTCCGGCAATCCTCCTGCGCGCTGAGATCGGTGCGCGGCAGGAAGATCATCCCGACCGCGAGCCGGTTCGGCCGCACCTTGTGCCCCGACGCCGCGACCGCATCGTCGAAGAACCGCAGCGGCAGGTCGATGTGCAGCCCGGCGCCATCGCCGGTCTTGCCGTCCGCATCGACAGCGCCCCGGTGCCACACGGCTTTCAGCGCATCGACCGCCGACTGCACGACACGCCGCGACGCGCGCCCATAGGTCGCGGCGACGAGCCCGACGCCGCACGCATCGCCCTCGAAATCGGGGCGGTACATGCCCTCTTCGGCGAGACGGGCGCGTTGATCGGTGATGAAATCGGTCATCGTCACTTCTTCTTCTCTTCGGGCGTGGCCGCCTGCTTGGCGAATTCGGCGACATCGGCCTGCATGTTCGCCATCGAGGATTGCATCATCGTCCGCTGCCAGGCGGCGACGTCTGGGTCGGCCATGATCGTCAGCGATTGCTGCATGTATGCGCGGCCGCTCGGCGTCGCGAAGAACGCCTTGATGTCGCGACATTGGGCGACATCGAAGCGGCGCGCATAGGCGCGCGCCATCGCCTCGACCATGCCCGGCAGCCCGTCGCGCATCAGCGTCATCGTGCGCGCCTGCTGCCGTTCCAGAAAGGTGGCGAACCGCGTCTGCATTTCCGGATGGTCCGCCATCGCACTGCTGAACATCGGGCTCTGCGCCATGCCTTGCTGTAGATTGCCGAGCATCGGCGCGATCATGCTCTCGATCATCTGCGCGCGCGATGCGGGCGGCATCAGGACGTCGATCAGTTCGCGCGCCGCAGCGAGGCGAGCCGGATCGGGGGCCGCGACGGCAACAGGCGTTGCCTGCGCATGCGCCGCCGACGGCATTATCGCGCCCGCCAGCAACGCCGCCCCGAGAAACGCGTGCCTCATGCCGCGACCTTCGCGTTCGCAGCCTTGGTCTTCAGCCACTTGTGCATCGTCGCGGCGACATCGCGGCCGTCGCGGATCGCCCAGACGACCAGGCTAGCCCCGCGGACGATGTCGCCGGCCGCGAAAACGCCGTCGAGCGAGGTCATCAGCGTCTTGCCGTCGACCAGCACTGTCCCCCAGCGGCTTACGCCAAGCTCAGGCGTCGCGAACAACGTCGGCAGGTCCTCGGCGTCGAAGCCGAGCGCCTTGATCACCAGGTCCGCGTCGACCGCATAGTCACCGGCGGGATCGGGTTCGGGTGCGCGGCGGCCGCTCGCGTCGGGCGCGCCGAGGCGCATCTTGCGGACCTTGACGCTCGACACGGTATCGCCGCCGTCGAAGCTCTGCGGGCCAGAGAGCCAGACGAACTCGACGCCCTCCTCCTCGGCATTGGCAACTTCGCGCTGCGATCCGGGCATGTTGGCGCGGTCGCGGCGATAGAGGCACTTCACCGACTTGGCACCCTGGCGGATCGCGGTGCGGACGCAGTCCATCGCGGTATCGCCGCCACCGATCACGACGACGTCCTTGCCCTCGGCATCGAGGCTGCCGTCGTCGAACGCGGGGACCGCGTCGCCAAAGCCCTTGCGGTTCGAGGCAACGAGGAAGTCGAGTGCCGCGACCACCCCGTTCGATCCGCCACCCGGCAGGTCCATCGCGCGCGCCTTGTAGACGCCGGTGGCAATCAGGATCGCGTCGTGGCGCTGGCGCAGATCGTCGAGGCTTGCGTCATGGCCGACCGCGAAGCCCTCATGGAAAACGATGCCCGCGGCCTTGAGACGCTCGACACGGCGCATGACGATCGGCTTTTCCAGCTTGAAACCGGGAATGCCGTAGGTGAGCAACCCGCCTGCGCGGTCGTACCGGTCATAGACGTGCACGTCATAGCCATGCCCGCGCAGATATTCCGCCGCGGTCAGGCCTGCCGGGCCGGCACCGATCACGCCGACCGACTGACCGCGTGCGCGGCCGGGTACCAGCGGCTCGACCCAGCCGTTCTCCCAGGCGGTGTCGGTGATGAACTTCTCGACCGCGCCGATCGTGACGGCGCCGTGCCCGGTGAACTCGATGACGCAATTGCCTTCGCACAATCGATCCTGTGGACAGATCCGGCCGCAGATCTCGGGCATCGTCGAAGTCGCATTGCTCAGCTCATACGCCTCGCGCAACCGGCCTTCGGCGGTCAACCGGAGCCAGTCGGGGATATGGTTGTGCAGTGGGCAATGGACCGAGCAATAGGGCACGCCGCATTGCGAACAGCGCCCGGCCTGCTCCTCGGCGGGCTCGACCGCATAGCGTTGCGCGATTTCGCGGAAATCGTCGGCCCGCTCGTCCGCGGTGCGCTTGTCGGGATAGGATTGCTCCCTGCCGACAAATTTGAGCATCGAATCGTTCGCCATGATAGCCTCCGACAGCCGCGTTATTGCGCGATCGGTGGCTTGTCACGACTAAATCAACATATAGGTCAGCATTGCTGTCGTAAGAAGCCCTTTCAGCGACGTGTTTTTGTTGGACCTGCTTTTAACGGTAGTAAATTAGTTCCGATTGGGACTTACTTGCTCAGGAGCCAGATCAGCGCCGCCGATCCGGCCACCACGCGGTAGAGCGCGAACGGAACGAAGCCGTGCTTGGTGACGATCCCGACGAACCACTTCACCACCAGCAACGCGACGACGAACGAAACGGCAGCGCCGATCGCGATAGCGCCCAGCCCGACCCCGCCGCCGCTCGCAATCGCATCACGGTTCTTGAGCAGCTCGAGCGCGCTTGCGCCGAGCATCGTCGGGATCGCGAGGAAGAAGCTGAACTCCGCCGCGGTGCGTCGCTCGACGCCCAGCGCCAGCGCGCCGAGGATCGTCGCGCCCGACCGGCTGACGCCTGGGATCATCGCGAGGCACTGCAGGAAGCCGATGCCGATCACGGTTTTCAGCGGAATGTCGGCGACGCCGCTGATGTCGCTGCGCGGCGCGAACCGCTCGACCGCGAGGATCGCGAACCCGCCGACGACCAAAGCGATCGCGACGACCTCGGCATTGCCGAGCAGCGCCTCGATATATTTGTGCAGCGCGAGGCCGATCACCGCGGCCGGAATGAACGCGACCACCAGATTGCGCAGGAACAACCAGGATTTCGGCTCGCGGCGGATCAGCCCCATGCCGACCGCCCAGAACGTCCGCCAGTAGAGCACCACGATCGCAAGGATCGCGCCGAGCTGGATGACGACGTTGAACACCTCCCAGCGCCCCGCATCATAGCCGAGCAACCGCGTGGCCAGGATCAGGTGACCGGTCGACGAGACGGGCAGGAATTCGGTGATCCCCTCGACGATGCCGAGGAGGATGACGGTGAGAAGTTCGGTCAAGCAAGAGCTCCGGCGCGGTAGGTCAGGGCAATGTCACGGATAGCGTAGCACGCGCAGGATCAGGAGACAGGGACTTCCGCGCGCGTTTCGGCGCGACGGCCGAACCGTCCGGCCTTGCGGAAACGCACCAGCCAGCCCGGCGCGACCGTCGACAGCGGCGTCGCCTCGATCCCGAACGCCGCCAGGCCGTTCGTGCCGGTGACGATGTTGTCGCTCTGCAGCATCGTCCACTGATCCTTGGTGATCGGCGCGCCCGGCAGGAAACCGGCCTTCGCGATCATAGCACCGGCAAAGTCCGGCAACTCGACGATCGACGGATTGCGGCCGATCGTCTGGGCGATCCAGCGGATGAGATTGCCCATCGTGATGATATCCGGACCGCCAAGCTCCAGCGTCTGCCCGCCAAAGGTCTCGGGCGCCGAGGCCGCCGCGACGATCGCATCCGCGACGTTGCCGACGAACACCGGCTGGAACTTCGCTCCAGCGCGCAGCACGGGTACGACAGGCGCCTTGGCGATCATGCCGGCAAAGCGGTTCACGAACTGGTCTTCCTGGCCGAACACGATCGACGGCCGCAGGATCGTTGCATTGGGGAACGCCTCGAGCACGGCCGCCTCGCCCTGCCCCTTCGACTTGCCGTACGCCGACGCGGACTCCGGATCCGCACCGATCGCCGAGACGTGCACCAGCGCGCCGACGCCCGCCTTGGCCGCGGCCTGCGCGACGGTCTGCGCCCCCAGCGCCTGGACGCGCTGGAAATCGCCCGCCAGCACGCCGACCAGGTTCACCACCACGTCCGAGCCATGCACCGCATGCGCGATCGTCTCGGGCTTGGTCACGTCGGCGCCGACGAACTGCGTCTGGCCGAGCCCGCCCAGCGGCTTGAGGAAGAACGCCTGTCGCGGATCGCGCTGTGCGATGCGGACGCGCGCGCCCGCCGCGAACAGCGCCTGTGCGACATAGCGGCCGACGAAACCGCCGCCCCCGATCAACGTCACCAGTTTGTCGTTCATCGCCCGTCCGTCCACTTTGTTAGCCTGCGCATTCGCGAATAACCCCTTGCCCCAGCAAGAGGCGTGTTGACAAGCATCGCAAGCCTCCACTAGAGGCGCCCTCCTACCCCGTGCCCGGATGGCGGAATTGGTAGACGCACCAGCTTCAGGTGCTGGCGATCGCAAGGTCGTGGAGGTTCGAGTCCTCTTCCGGGCACCACTTCCGGTCAAAGATGGGCATCGCGCCCTCTTTGACGGCAAGTCCCAAGGCGATAACCGTTTGGTGCCATGATGGGGTCCAAGCGCGGATCTAAACCGCGGATCGTCGGATCCGGATCGCCCCCCCCGGTTCATCGCAACCGACCTTACGCTAATCACGCTCGCGGCGATTTCTCCCATTTCTGGCATTGCCCGAACGGCATTGTCACGACCCGTCCCGCGATGGGCAACATCGGGCCACCTCTCGACGGTCCGGGCGGGGAGGCGGAGCGCCGCCCCACCGCCCCGCCTCGCCGATCAGAACTTCACGCGCACGCCGAAATTGTAGCGTGCGCCGGTTTCCTGCAGCGCCAGGAAACGGTCTTCGACGGCCGACCATTCGTTCACCCGCTCGTTGGTGACGTTGACGCCCTGGACGTAGACCTGAAGGTTGGAGGTCAGGTCGTAGGCCATGTTCAAGTCGAGCTGACCATAAGAGGACCGGTTGCGCGGGCGGCCCTGGCTCGACCGGCATTGCCGCAGATAGTCAGAGCGCCAATTGTACGACGTCCGCGCCGAGATGCCGTATGTCTCGTAGAAGACGCTGCCGCTCCCTGCCCAGCGCTCGCCGCCGAACTGCACACTGATATAGCCCATTTGTTCATAGTCGTCCCAGGTCATTGGCTGCCCGGTGATCGACTATCTCAAACACTACCCCGATGCGGCGTCGCTCATTGCGATCTACGCATCAGACCTCGTCACGATAACTTGCGGATCCAGATGTTGCGAAAACTGATCGGCGCGCTTGGATCGCCGTGATCCTGCAACTTTATCGGCGCGGGTCCGTGTGGCTTGTAGCTTGGCTGGCCGATATATTGAGTCGCGCCTTTGAGGATCGCATGATCCTGCACCACGACATTGTTCAACATCACCGTTGCCGAAGCCGGGCGCGTCACCGTGCCGTCGGCGGCGAACAGCGGTGCCGTCCACAGGATATCGTAGCTTTGCCATTCGCCGGGACGCCGCATCGAATTGGCGAGCGGCACGATCTGCTTGTAGATGCTGCCGGCCTGCCCGTTGACGTAGGTCCGGTTGCGATAGCTGTCCAAGATCTGCAATTCATACCCGGTGTCGCCGTCGCCGGTCGAGGCTAGGAATATTCCGCTATTCCCGCGCGCCTGCCCCTCTCCCTTGATGTCGGCGGGGATGCGCCATTCAACATGAAGCTGATAGCTGCCGAAACGGTCCCGGGTCTGGATGTTGCCGGTGCCCTTCGCGACGGTCAGCACGCCGTCCGCAACCGTCCACCGCGCCGCGCCGCCATCCTTCACCGACACCCAGTGCGACAGGTCGCGACCGTCGAACAGCACCAGCGCATCGGAAGGTGGCGGCGTTGCCACATAGGCGCCTGGCGTCACCACCGGCGGCACGGGCGTCCACACTTCCGTATCTTCGGGTCGTGGGCCGCTCTGGCTTTGCGCGGCAAGCACCGACGCGACGACAATCAGCAATTTCATGCCATTCCCCCTGTAAATTCCAAGACTTTGGTGGTTCGCCCGTGTTCGATCGCGTGGCCAAAGGACGTAATGGCCGTGGCGGCGCCCGTGCCTCTGGGCGACGGATCGACGTCGGAGCGCGCAGTATGTCGCATGCCATCGATCACGACGTGCACGACCGCTAACGCCGCCCCGTGATCGTCGCGCACTCCACGCAGCATCGATGCGCCGGACCCGGCCGGAATCATCGGATCGCGCTGCGCGTGCACCTGGTAACCGCATCTGCCGTGGCCATGCTTACCTCTCCTTTCACAGCGTCTTCGCGCCGCGTTTGATCATCGAGTATGTCGAACAACCCTTAATGTAAAGGATTACATTGGCGGTTCGCCGTCCCGCAGAGGCGCTTGATCGGCGTCAAGGAGAGGTCGCCGGTCGTTCGACTCCAGCGCCGTCGCTGCGCCCCGCCCCGTCAATTCCGGGCGCAGGACCGTCGTCGTGCGGAGCAGGTGTGGCGCAGCCGGAGGTTGCCGATATGCGCCATCGCCACCAGGGTGCCACCCGCCACGGTTACCGCGGTTTCGACGCTGCCTTCCGGCACGACAAAGGCACCCAGCGCCATCAGGCCCAGTCCCCCGATACCGAGACCCAGCGGCCACACGGCGGCGTGACGCGCATGCCCGCCGAACAGCGCGATCGCCGCTGCCGGTGTCGCCAACAGCAGCACCCAGATGTGGAAGCTTTCGGGAATCGCAACGACCGCGGACAGCGCTGGTACCGCCGCCAGCAATACCGGCAGCGCGAGACAATGCACCATGCACATCGCGGATCCAGTCATCGCGGCTCGATCGAGCCAATCCATTCCGCTAGTCCGCATATGTCTCGTCTTACCATCACCAACTTCGATTATGCGATGATACATCATCACTCACAATGCAAGGCCGGATCATGATCACTCTACCAGGCCGCTGCTACCCGTGACTCTACTCGCCAGTTCCTCGATGCCAGCCAGACGACGCTCCTCAATCACCCCCTCGCCAGTCGGGAGGGCCTGCGTAGCGGTGATCGCCAACGCCCTGTCCGAGGTGAACATCGATGCCGACCTGGTGCGCGTGCCGTGGCGCGAGCGCTCTACCAGCTCGGACAGCCGCCCTGCCCGTCCCGGTGACAGCGCCGGCGGCCGCCCGCGGGGTCGACGACGAGCAGTTCGGGCAGCGCCCTCGACGCCGCAACGCAGGTGCTCGTCCAGTCTTGACGCTTACGGTGCTGAACATCCTCGGGGGAAGACCCGAAGGAGTATCGCCGAAACCGCCTCTTATTCCACGGCGACCGAGACCGTCAGCGTGTCTGCGTACACGCCCGCGCGTTGCGCCGAGACCTCGCCGATGCGGAACACCATCGGCAGGGCATCCGCTCGCAAACCGCCGCCCTGCCCGAACGACAGCGTCGCGTTGCCGCTCAGCGCCACGGTTCTGCCGTCGATCTGCAGGTCATAGGCGATGGTCCAATCGGTCCCGGCCAGTCGCAATTTGCCGCCGTTGAGCGACTGGACGCCCAGTCGGTACCCGCGCGTACTCCTGACCTGAAGCGCGAGCGGAACGGGGACTATGCCGGGTTGCAGGTCGCCGAGATCGACGTCGGCCTCGCTCCCGTTGCGGCGGAATGCGCCGGCGAGACCCATCATCGCCGCCGGCAACACCTGGATGCCGACGACCACCTGTCGTGAGGCGATCGGCGTGCCGTCGACCTGGTCGGCCTCCATGATGAGCCGTTGCGAATAAAGTCCGTCACCCGGCAACTCGGCGGCGGCTACGTTCAACACGTAGCGCACCAATTGCTGCGCACCCGCCGATATCACCACCGGGCGATTGGTGATCCGAACGATCGTCCGTCCGCCCAGCGGCGTGGCGTCATACTGCCCCCATGTATCCAACAGCGTATAGCCGACGCGTCGACCCGTCCCGGCCTGAAGCCCGAACGGCGTTCCGTCGGTCATGAAAACGGGGCGGAACCGGCATTCGCGGTCGCCGTCGTTGAAGAAGAGGACATCGAACGTCGCGGTCGACGCGTTGCCGCTGAAGGGATCATAGCCCAGGATGATCCAGTTCGCGCCGGTGCTGTCGATCCTGAGGCTGCACCCGGTGCCGGCGAGGGCGGAGGGTGTTTGCGCGTCGGCATTGGCTGTGGCCAGGCCGAGCATAACGGCCAAGACCGCAGAAGCGAATTTGGTCATAGGAACCTCAATTGGCCGGGGACAATTTTACGGTCTGAAGGTCGACCAGGCCATGCGTGTCCTTGGGAATGACGAAGTCGAACGTCGCCGCGGTGCCGTATAGCTCGACACGGTAGCGGTTCGCCGGACGCAGATTCTGGATCGCGAAACGCCCGACCGAGTTCGTGAAGAACACCAGGGGCGCATCCTTGCGATCGAGGTCGATCACGCGCCCCCCGATCAGCGACACCGGTTTGCCGGTCGCGAGCAGCAGGTTGCCGACTGCGCTGACAAAGGCGTCGGACCCGACTTCCAGCTTGTAGCCGCTCCGATAGAAAGGCTTCACCCGCACGACGCCTAGGCCGACGTCATACCCTGGTGGCGGGTTGTCGACGTCGTACTGCACCGACTGCGTGACATAGGAGGAGAGATAGCCGTTGACCGCACCGCCGAGGAAACCACTCTTCGAGAGGTAGTCGTTCCCGGCGATCGACTGGCCCGCAACGACGCTATGCCCTTTCAGCGTCGGATGTGGATAGAGGATCGCGAAGCTGTCGTTGATGCGGCGCCCGACCCCGAACTGGCCGTCGGCGAAGGCGATCGCGGTGCCGACACGCAGCGACGTGATCTGCTGATCGCCGATCCGGCCGAAACCGGTACCGAAGGCGGAATGGCTGACCGATGCGTCGAAGCGGTTGCCCGTATAGTCCGCAAAGGCCTGCACGTTGGCGTCGCCGGCATCGCGGCTGACCAGTCCGCCATAGCCGAGTGCGCCGATGCGATTGCTGGAGGCGTGGACGTAAGACACGCTGCTGGTGCCGATACTGCTGTCGTGGCGTGCCTCGGCGCGGTCGCGGTACGAAGGTTGGACGATGATCGAGGCGCTGAAGCCCAAGCCGTTGCGGCGGCTGGAGCCGGTACCGTATCTCGTATAATCGGCCCCGCCGCGAACGCTCCATCCGCGCGACAGCCGGTAGGATACCGACGCGTTGACTCGGGACGTGTCCCCGAACGTACCGCGACTGCGGATGTAGCTTGCGCCGATCAGCGCGGTCCAATCGAACGTGATCGCCCGCGCATATTGCGCGTTGAACGACCAGGAACTGGAATTGTCGGGATCGATGTAGCCCAGCCCCGCGAAGCGTCGGGACAGATAGTCGGCACGGACCGTGAACGAGTCGATCAGGCCGGCCCGATCGAAGATCTGGTCATAGGTCACGCCGCTCGAATAGCCGCCGCCATGGCGCCGCGCCCGGCTGGCGCCAAGGTCGAACTGGATGCGCCCGCTGTTCGCCAGCACGAACTGGGTCTGGCCGGTGACGACCTGGACCTGCTTGCTGGCCTGCACGCCGACGCCGATCGCGGGGCGATCGAGAAACGCCTTGCGGTAGAAACCCGTGAACGCGAGGTCGCCGTCATAGATCGGCGTCCGTCCGAACCGGCGGCTCGTCTTGCCGAGATATCCCGCATATTCGAAATCGCCGGGCTGCAGGTCGATCGGATCGAGATACGACGCGTAATTGAGGCTCTGCACGCCACCGGAATCGTCGCGGACCTCGACCTGAACGTCGTTGCCGCCGGTGACGAGCGGCAGCGCCGACACGTCATACGACCCGGCATCCAGCCGGAATTGTTTCAGGAGCGAGCCGTTGCGATAGACATCGACCGTAGACGGCCGCTGCAGGATCAGTTGGCGATTGCCTTGCAGCAGTGCCGCGCGAAACTGATCGAAGCGCTGGCGCTGCCGCGATACGCCGATGCCGCCCATCTGCACATACCCCTGCTGACCGCGGATTTCGGGGGAGAGGTCGCCCAGATACCAGCGGCGGAACTGCTCGGGCTGATCGTAGACAAGGCGTAGGGTGTTGCGATCGAAGCGGTAGGTGCCGCCGGTGAGCCCCAGTTCCTCGGCATATTGCAGATCGCCTTCGACCACCACCGGGCCGACGCGGATGGCACCGTTGACGTAGAACGACGGTCGCGACAGCCTGTCCTGCAGTCCCCACAATTTGTTCACGGCCAGATTGGCATTGAGATAGCCGGATACGAAGGCCGGCTGGAGATCGGGCTTTTCGTCGTCGCGCGTCGGGGTCGTGAACAATGGCTCGATCGTGCGCTCGTCCGGAGCGATCCGGAGCACGACCACCGACAGCGACCCAGGATCGTAATCGAGCGAGACGCCCGACGTCGCCAGATCCGCCGATGTGAAGGTCTTCGTCCCGGCAAGGATCGCCGCCAGTTTGGACTGCGCCACGTCGTTCAGAAGGGGGCGGAGCAGCTTCAGGAACGGTTGGGTATCGACGACGAACCGATCGTCGTGCGTCAGCAGCACCGGCACTTCGCCGAGCGTACGATCGCGATAGGTCAACGGCACCGTCAGCGCGATATCGCGGTCATACGGATTGATATCGGGCCGACCGTATTTCCCGAGCGGCACGATGGGCAGCGGCTGCGATCCCGGCAGGGGCGTGCGCATGCTCGACGGCGGTTGTGACGATGGTGCGGCTGCGAGCGGTGCCGCGCTCACGGCCGCAGGAAGGCTGCGCGGCAAGGCCATGCGGGCCTGCGCGTAGACCTGGGCGCGAATTGGCACCACGATGTTGATTTCCACTGAGAGCTGACCCGGAGAAGGCATAAATTTCCACCGAGAAGTGACCCGTGTCTCAACCTCACCCCGGCAGGCTGTCGGGGGATCAAGGAGTGATAGACATGGCGTTACTGAGCGTGATCCGGCGCTGGGCATTCCGGGACGGGATGTCGATCAGGGAGATAACCCGACGTACGGGGCTGTCGCGTAACACGATCCGCAAATACCTGCGGTCGGACGCGGTGGAGCCGAAGTTCGAAGTGGTCGACCGGCCGAGCAAGTTGGATCCGTTCGCCGACCGGCTATCGGGATGGTTGAAGACGGAAGCTGGCAAATCGCGCAAGCAACGGCGTACGGGCAAGCAGATCCATACCGACCTGGTCGTGCTGGGCTATGACGGGTCCTACAGTCGGGTAGCGGCCTTCATCCGGGCGTGGAAGGCCGACCGTCAGGTCCAGGAGCAGACGACGGGCCGGGGCACGTTCGTGCCGCTGGTGTTCATGCCCGGCGAAGCCTTTCAATTCGACTGGAGCGAGGACTGGGCCATCCTGGGCGGCGAACGGGTGAAGCTGCAGGCAGCGCACACCAAGCTGTCGCACAGCCGGGCGTTCATCGTGCGAGCGTATCCGCTCCAGACCCACGAGATGCTGTTCGATGCGCACCAGCATGCCTTTCGGGTGCTGGGCGGAGTGCCGCGGCGCGGGATCTACGACAACATGAAGACCGCGGTCGACCGTATCGGCACGGGCAAGGCGCGGCAGGTCAACGCGCGGTTCGCGGCGATGGCGAGCCACTATTTGTTCGAACCCGAATTCTGCAATCCGGCATCGGGCTGGGAGAAAGGTCAGGTTGAGAAGAACGTCCAGGATGCGCGTCGCCGGCTGTGGCAGCGACTGCCCGAACTTTCCGACATTGCTGCGCTCAACGCATGGCTGGAAGAGCAGTGTATCGCACAGTGGGCACAGATTCCGCACGGCAACCTTCCCGGCACCGTTGCCGAGGTATGGGCGCAAGAAGTGGCGGACCTGATGAAACCGGGGCGCCCGTTTGATGGCTTCGTCGAACATACCAAGCGGGTATCGCCGACCTGCCTCGTGCATTTCGACCGCAACCGTTACAGCGTCCCGGCTTCCTTCGCGAACCGGCCGGTGAGCCTGCGGATCTACCCTGAGCGCATCGTCGTGGTCGCGGAAGGGCGCAGGGTGTGCGAGCACGCCCGGGTGATCGACCGGGCGCACAGCTCGCCAGGACGGACTATCTACGACTGGCGCCATTATCTGGCGGTGGTTCAGCGCAAGCCGGGTGCCATGCGAAATGGTGCGCCCTTTACCGAATTGCCCGACGCCTTTCGGAAATTGCGCGAGCGATTGCTCAAGCACGCGGGCGGCGACCGGGAGATGGTCGATATCCTGGCACTGGTGCTCCAGCACGACGAACAAGCGGTGCTGTGCGCGGTCGAACTAGCGCTCGAGGCCGGCGTCGCCACTAAAACCCACATTCTCAACATCCTGCATCGGCTGGTCGACGGCAAGACCGCCAGCGTCACGCCCATCGATGCCCCACAGGCGCTCGTCCTGCGACGTGAACCCCAAGCCGATGTCGGCCGCTACGACACGCTTATGAAGGAGGTGCGCCATGCGTCATGATCCCGCCAGCGCCGCGGTCGTTGTCATGCTGCGCGATCTTCGCATGTACGGCATGGCCCAGGCCGTAGGCGACCTCATCGAACAAGGCGCGCCTGCCTTCGATGCGGCCGTTCCCATCCTGTCTCAGCTGCTCAAGGCCGAGATGGCGGAGCGCGAAGTCAGATCCATCGCCTACCAGATCAAGGCTGCAAAGCTGCCGGCGTACAAGGATCTGACCGGCTTCGATTTTACCTCCGCCGAAGTCGACGAGACCATGGTTCGCCAACTCCATCAGGGCGATTTCATCGACGGCGCCGATAACGTCGTCCTGATTGGTGGCCCCGGCACCGGCAAGACGCACATCGCTACCGCGCTCGCTGTGCAGGCCATCGAGCACCGGCGCCGGAAGGTCCGGTTTTTTGCCACCGTCGACCTGGTCAACGCGCTCGAGCAGGAGAAAGCCATGAACAAGGCCGGGCAGCTCGCCGAGCGCCTGCTTCGCCTCGATCTCGTCGTCCTCGACGAGCTGGGCTACCTGCCGTTCAGTTCCTCGGGCGGCGCCATGCTGTTCCACCTGCTCAGCAAACTCTACGAGCAGACCAGCGTCATCATCACCACGAACCTCAGCTTCAGCGAATGGGCCGGCGTCTTCGGCGACGCCAAGATGACAACCGCGCTCCTCGACCGCCTTACCCACCATTGCCACATCGTCGAGACCGGCAACGACAGCTTCCGGTTCCGCGTCCGGTCCGAGGCCGACAAACCGAAAAAGGACAAAGCCTCACCTTGACCCGCAACCCCGCGGGCATGACATGAACCCTTCGACGCGGGTCACTTCTCGATGAAAACTCCGGGTCAACTCTCAGTGAAAATCAACAACCACGATCGCGATCGCCGAAGCTGCCAACAGCAACGGCGCGCGGATCACGGTCATTTGCCGAATCTGACCTTGATCGATCCGGGCGCGAAGGCGGTGCCGGTGGGAACCCGGAAGGTGCGCACGCCGCCGAGCGCCGCCAGATAGCCGACGCCGATGTCGTGGTTCAGATCCTCGACCGACTTCACCACGCGAAGCGGCTTGCCGGCACCATCCTTCCCGTCGATCGTCCAGGTTGCACCGGCCATCATCGCATAGCGATTGCCGGTGTTGCGGACGACGAGCTCGATCCCCGGCACCGTGCCGGCCGGTGTGGCCGAGGCGGGCAGTGTCGTCGAGGCGGGCGGTGTCGTCGAGGCGGGCGGGGGCGCGCCTTCGATGCCGGGCGCAGGCTTTGCCTCGATCTCGACCGGCTTGGCGGAGACGAATTCCACCTTGGGGGTGGCCTTTGGCGGTGCGACGGTGACGAGCGCCTTCATATGATAGACGACTTGGACCTGCCCGCCGGTCGAAGCCTGCTCCGGTGCGAGCGCGATCGGCAATTGGTTGATGGATAGATAATAGCCGCGGCTCGCTGGCATGTCGGCCATGCCGGCCCATTGCAGGCGCACCACCTGACGCGCGCCGGACGGGAGCAGACCTTGCGGCGGGAAGACGAGGAAATCGCCGTCGGCCGGCGTCTCGGTCATGGCGCCCGCATCGTCATAGTCGATCCGCGTGATCCGCGTTTCGAACGGCAGGTTCACCTGGTTGAGGTTCTGCACCTCGACCCGCGCGACGGCGCCGGATCCGGTGGTGGTCATCTCGACGACCATCGGCGAGACCCGCATCGCATAGGCCGCGCCTGCCAGGCCGAGGCCTGCGCCCGACACTATGAACGCGGACCGCAGCATGCACGCGCAACGCAACAGGGTGCGCGCCAAAGACGGCACTTCACGCAACATCGAACTATCCCCCCCGGGACGTTAAGTGATTGGTCGTTCGCTACCGTGAGAGGCCAGAAGAGGGGAGGATGTGAGTCCCCCCCTCCCCGACGGTCTGGCCCTCCCCGACGGTCTGGCCCTCTTCGACGGCCTGCCCCTCTTCGACGATCTGAACCGCGTCGCGATCAGATCACGGCGAGCGTGACGGTGATGGTGTCGGAATAGGTTCCGGCGACAAGCCCCTTCGACTGCGAAGGCGCATTGACGTCCATGTTGAAGGCCGAGCGCCATGCCCCACCCGTCAACGCGTTGGTGCCCTGGTTGAAGGCCACGGCGAGGTTTTGCGTCGTACCCGCAGCGGTCGAGCCTGCCGCGACACCGGTCCATGATGCATTGACCGCATACGGAATGCGATCGGTGAACTGGTTGCTGTCGTACGAGCCCGGCGTGAAGTTCTTCAGGCCGTCGGAGCCGTTGGCCTTGGCGATCGTGACGATGTTGTCGGTGTTGCAGCCCGCGGTTGCGCTGTTGACGTTGGCAGTGACCGCATCACGCTGGTTGAAGGCGATCGAGACATTGTCGTTGTTGCCGGTGCGCACGCCGATCACGCCGAGGTTGATCGTGTGACCGGTCTGTCCGCCACCGTAGAACGAGCAGTCCTTGGTCACGACGCCCGTCAACGTGAAGCTGTTCGCGACCGTGGTCGATGCAGTTTCTGTGTTGGCCGTCGTGCTGCTGCTCTGCCGGTAGCGGCTACCCAGATCGAGGGCCTCGAAGCCAAAAGCAGCGACGTTGAAGCCCAGGACGTTGGTTGGCAGTCCATTCGAGTATGTTGTCTGCGCGGTCTTGTCGGCCATGGCAGTGCCCGATACGCCCATGATGGCGATTGCCGCGGACGCAGCTTTCAAGATGATATTCACAGTTTACCTCCAAAGCGTCGGGACTGGACTCGACGAGTTTCCACGCCCGGTATTGTTTAAACAGTCTAGAATTCAACGCCGTCGATACTGATCAGTGATATATCCATGACTAGCTGATCACGAATATGGCTGAATACGTCGATACACGGGCGGTATATCTGCCCTAACTCGGAGATACCGTAATGGTCAGTATCTCCGAATATTGCCCAGCAAGAAGTCCGGCTTCGCGAGAGGGCAGACCCAGTGTTATGGACAATGCAAATCCTTCCATGGCAATGCCATCACGACTGGACAGCGTGGCACCACCGAGCAGATCTCGGCTAGAGAAGTTCCGACCGATTAGTGATGGCGACGGTTTGCGGACAGGGATCGCAACAGTCATCGTAAAGGGCAAAGTCCCGGCAAAGGGGCCTTGTCCCTGCGGATATTGCAGATTGGCCAGGCCGCCATGTGCCGCTTGAATTTTCATATCGAACGGCACGTTGCAGAGAAACTGCACATGCGTGGCCGCCGTCAGTCCCGGGCGGGTAATGTCGCCAAACGCCATGGTGCCGATCTGACCAATCGCACACTGCTCGCCGACGCGTCCGTGCAAACTCAGTTCGATCGACTTGGCAGAGTCGAGCGGTTCGCAAAACGCGGGCGAAATACTCAGTATTGCGAACACGATAAGGCCTGGAATGCTCCGCAGGCCCCGAGATAGAATTTGCAGAACGTCCCAGTCAACGATGCTCACACCGCCCTCCCAGATGAAATCATAATGCCGCGAACATAGTTCATTACAAGATAATAATTTTCTCCAGGTACAGATCATATTGATCGATAACGTCTTACTGATTGTTCGCTTATCTTTATCTTTGGCGTCGGTGTCGAATCATTAGGCAATGAATACTGTTAGGAATCTACAACTTGTAAGAAACTCTAACCGTCAAAGGTAGGTTATTTACATAGATCAGTACATCATGGTCTAACATCGAACGACAGAATACTCCAATGTCGTGATTTGCTGCGGTTATAGTTTATGACACTTTCAGGACTTGGTTACTTCGTGAGGTGCGCGTCGTCCTAGTTAACACTCGACGTGCAATCAGTTCGGCTAGATGTCGACGTCGCCACCCCCTTCAGGGTCATCGTGCGAAGGGTTCAGCATCACCGGCGCATGTACCGCCTTCGAAAATATGTATTCAGATGCGGTGGGCAGGGAGCTGAACCGAGCCAAACGGGTGCATCGAACAACAGAGACCCGTTTTGGCGCTGCACTAGTGCACTGACTCAGTCAGATGGTGCAGGTAGCCTGGCGAGCTTGTCGAAGATTTCTGCGGCGGGCTTGGTCCAAACGAAGGGTTTGGGGTCGTCGTTGTGTTCCTTGAGGTAGCGTTTGATGGCAGCCTGAAGGTCGACGATGCCGCTGAAGGCGCCGCGCCGCAGTCGCTGCCGGGTAAGGATCGAGAAGAAGCCTTCGACGGCATTGAGCCACGAGGCCGAGGTTGGCGTGAAGTGGAAGGTCCACCGCGGATGGCGATCGAGCCAGGCTCTGACCTTGGGATGTTTGTGAGTGCCGTAATTGTCCATGATCGCGTGGACGTCCTTCCCGACGGGGACTTCGCGTTCGATGGCGTTGAGGAAGCGAATGAATTCCTGATGGCGGTGCTGCTGCATGCAGCGACCGATCACCGCACCATCGAGGATGTTGAGGGCGGCGAACAGGGTCGTGGTCCCATGCCGCTTATAGTCATGGGTCATGGTGCCGCATTTGCCGGGCTTGAGCGGCAGCCCCGGCTGAGTGCGGTCCAGCGCCTGGATCTGGGACTTCTCGTCGATCGACAGCACCAGGGCGTGAGCCGGCGGGTGCATGTAGAGGCCGACAACGTCTTCCACCTTGGCGGCAAAAGCGGGGTCCCTCGATCGCTTGAATGTCCTGATGCGGTGCGGCTGAAGCCGGTTGGCAGCCCAGATGCGCTGGATCGTGCTCAGGGATACGCCCATGGCCTTGGCCATCGCCCGGCCGGTCCAGTGAGTAACCTCTCCTGGCGGCTCGGCGCAGGTCAGCGCCAGGATCTTGGCCACGACTGCCGTGGTGAGCGGCGCTCTGCCGGGCGGCCGCGTCTTGTCGCGGAGCAACCCCTCCACGCCTTGCGCGGCATAGCGGGCCTGCCAGCGCCAGACGGCCGGTCGACTGGCACCGGTCCGCCGCGCCACCTCCTGCACGGTCAGACGCTCAGACGAGACCAGGACGATTCTGGCACGCTGAACGTGCTTGAGCGCCCGGTTCCGGTCGGCGACGACCGCCTCCAACCGATCAAGGTCTTTGGAATTCACGATCACACATACGGTCTGGGACATGCCGTCAGACTCGCACACTGCCAACCGAATGTGAATCACCCGATCGGGTCAGTGCACTAGCGATGGTCGGCGCCTTGATCGCTTACGCGCCGGCACCTGTGTGGAGAGGCGCCAAAGACGGAGGGCCGTTCTCATCGGCGCTTGCAGTGCCACCAAATACCACACCGGTTCGGCCCTGGAGTGGGATTACGATTACGTGCCATCAGAGAGACACGCTGGCCGAGTACACGGATGTATGCGGCCAATGTCCCTATGCTGATCTCTATCGAATGCTTCTCGGCATAGACGAGTTAGCCAATTGAATTTTGAGTTGAATAGCATGCCGCCAATTGATCATATCAAGAGGTATCTCGCCGGTAAGACGGCGCTGGACTCGTTCTATGACACGCCAACGAACGATAGAGATCTTCAGGCGTATCTGGAACAGGTTACCGACATTCCACCATATACCAATGATGGCGACCTTTTACTATACATACTGAATCAAAACCCGGCCGCCGCCGCAGCCGACGTCAACATCAAGGACGCTCTTTCTAAGCTTCTAAACGGTTTATCAGTCGAGCATCAGCTAGACATGGCATCGTCAAGCCGATACGAATTAGTCTTCGATGCCACGCCAGCCTGGCTTTCCCTCCCCGAGACGTACGTCACTATGTTGCTCGCAACGGTCTCGGAAACGGGTAGGCGCGCGGCCAGAATTACGGCGATCAAGAGCAATATATCGGAAGACTTCCGCTACCTAAAGTCATCGCCGAAGTGGCTTCAGGAGCCTGCATGGATGTTCACTGGAGACCGACCGTCGATCTTCATCGGCCAGCTCGATCTAGCGGACCTTCTACATGATATTGCGCAGGTCTATATGTTTTTCGACGCCGAAGATCAAGTATTCAGCACGGTCACACAATGTTTCTAATGCTGGTGAATGTCATGGTCGACTGATCCGATCCTCGAATTCATAAACCCGATTGTCTTCATTATCACAGATCTTTTCTATCAACGCCTACGCTGGCCCGACGGTTCATAGTACAGGTTTCTCTCATAGAGGGAATGACCCTGGCGTATTTCGTTGCGATGCAAAGACTCATTCTCGCGAGTAAAAAGGCAGATCTTGCCATCGGCGATCAGGAATCGGGAACAGTCACAAACCATCATCGGTGGATATTCGGTCCATCTCTAGCCGACGATATCGCATCTGCGGGGTATCGATCTATCCCGGTTCTTCAGAATGCTGGCGGTATGGCTGCGCTACTGCGTCGTCGAGCATGGTAGCACCCTGTTCGATGACAATTTCGAGATCACGCAGGATACGCGCGATGCACTTACAAGCACTATGATCGCCGAAACCAGTCCTGAGCACCGTGACGCCGCAATACGCTTCTTACCAGCCGTAATTCAGATCCACCGTCGTCGGCTTGGGAGAACGCTCACAGCACGGTCTTCATGATCATCATTGCCATAATGGCACGGACTGACACGGACTGACACGGACTTTCTACCGCTGGGGCCAGCTAGGGCCAATCCAAACACCAACCCGTTTGATCTTTAAAAGTCACCGTACACGCGCAGGACTTCTCAAGGTCAACGTGAATGCCCTTGTACAATCTACGCGGTCGGCGCCGAAATCATCAGGGTGAGTTGGCGAACACAGAATATAATGCTCGATGTCGACCACATATCTGCAAGGCCTGCCCGCCAGATAACGGCAACACGGTTCGATCCGACGGCGGCCAACGCAGTGGCCAAGCGCCCATTATTCTCAGAATGAAAGCAACAGCCACTGGCGGAGACGGAGTCCTTAGTTACGAATCGACACTAGCCGTCATTGGCCGTCAGAAGCGTACCTAACTGATTGATTATCCGTACTATTGCCCCGTCATAGGTAGTCACGGTTAGTCAGGGTTGAAAGTGCTTGGCGAGCCGAATTGGTCAGTGTCAGACGTTGCACTAACCAATGATTGGACGCCCGTTATGCCCCTCACCACCCGCACCATTCGAACGCTAGTGAAGTCCCAACGCCCCGGTATGTGGGCGGGACGCAACGGTCTGAACCTGATCATCTCCATCAGCGGATCGGCTACGTGGGCGCTTCGCTATTCGACGCAGGACGGCAAGCGGCGATTGATGAAACTGGCGGACTATGAACCGATTGACGAAGCGGCCCTTGCCGGGTTGGAAGCCGACGCGGCGGAACACCGTAAAGCGATCAAGGCGGGCAACGATCCCCTAGCCGAACGCGAAGCCGCTGACCGCGCGGCAGACGTTGAAACTACCAATCCGACCGGCGACACGTTCAAGGAAGCGGCGTTGACCTACATCGCGGAAAACAAGGCGGGATGGAAAAACCCTAAGCATTGCCAGCAATGGGAAAACACGCTGACCACCTACGCGTATCCGATCATTGGCGATAAGCTAGCGCACGAAGTGACGATGGATGATGTGAAACGCGTCCTTCAACAGCCGTATGAGCGGAACGGGACGAAGGCGACGCTATGGACAGGCGCACGCGAGACGGCGACCCGCGTCCGTTCACGCGTCGAAATCGTCATCAACGCAACCAAGGCCAAAGCCATTGCCGATAACAGCAACGCGCAGCGGCAGGCGCTTTGGCGCAACCATCACAATCCCGCCGATTGCGCGAGCCTTCGCTATGCCGGTTTGAACGGCAAACAGACCAAGTCCAATTTCAAGGCGATGGACTGGAAAGCCGTGCCCGCGTTCATGGCGGACATCATGGCGAAGGTGGATTATTCCGCAAAGGCGCTGGCGCTGACCATACTTTGCGCGACGCGATCGAACGAAACACTTAATGCCACATGGTGCGAATTCGATTTGGACAATGCCACTTGGACCATCCCCGCCGATCGCATGAAAATGGGGAAGGAACATCGCGTACCGTTATCGACCACCGCATTGACGATCTTGAAGAACACACTGCGGGTCGAAGGTAATCCGTTTGTTTTCCCCGGAGCGAAGCGCGAGCGTCCGTTGTCGAACATGGCAATGCTAGAAATGCTACGCGGCATGAGAAAGGACGAAGGGCTTACCGTTCACGGCTTTCGATCAGCATTTCGCGATTGGATTACCGAAACGACGCTGCACCCGGACGCTATTGCAGAACAAGCGCTAGCACATGCGATCGACAACAAGGTTGAACGCGCATATCGACGCGGCGACGCCTTTGAACGACGCAAAGACCTAATGCAGCAATGGTCCGATTACCTAACGATGGACCATGCACAATATGGAAAATCATGGACTAAATTCATAGCACTATAAAATCGGCCCGCTTCGGCGGGCCTTTTCTTTTGTATCGTGTTGACTAGTTGTGACTGCTGACGCATATCTCTGGCGATAGCTAGCCCGTTGAATGACGGGCGGTGGTCGGGTCGGATGACCCATACCGGTAAGACCGGGGAAAGGGCCGGATAGCCCAAGCCGCTTGGACCGGCGCACGCGGGTGGATGCCTGCACACCCCATCGAAATCATGAGGCTATCCGATGACCAACATCACCGTTTTGACTGTCGAACAGGCGTGTAAGGAACTCTCCCTCTCCGAACCGACGATGCGGCGCTACGCCAAGGCCGATCCCGAATTCCCGCAAAAGGTCCGATTGTCCGCGCGACGCGTCGGCTATCTGCGGCGCGATATCGAGACATATTTGGACCGCCAGCGCGCAGCGGCTTCGCTTCGTAACTGATCATGACGGGTGAATTGGTGAGAGATTTACGTCACTCACCACAAATTCTCACATGATTTCAGGGAGATTGGCGGAGCATTACTCCGTCACACCCAAAAAATAGCCCGGCAACGCTTTGGTAGAGCGCGCCGGGCGGGGATGATCAAATGACAACGAACAATATACCGCCGCCCGCACCGGTCGGCAATCCAGTCGCTATGCCAGCGTCAACGGTGATCCCGTCCATGTCGGTCAATCCCTTCACCGGCGATGATGATAGCGGATCGCCAGCGCGTCCCATGATGCAACCGGCACCGAACCTTCACACCTCGTCACCACTGCCCGCAGCCGGTGCCGCACCGGGGGGATTGCACCCGCCCATGATGGCACCAGCGCCAATCACGCAACAGATACCCCAGGGCAGTCCTATGGCAGCGCCGGTCGTCAATATGGGGATAGAGCAAACCCCATCATCGCCCGGCATGCCAATGGCCGCGACACCCGCCGCCGTGCCCCCACCGCCGCCAATCGTCGAATGGTTTGACGGTGGCGATTTGCGTGGCGCACCGCCAAAAAGCGAATGGCTAGTTGACGAAATGATCCCGATGAACACCGTCACTTTGATGCAAGGCGATGGCGGGACCGGAAAGTCGTTACTCGCGCTGCAACTTGCCGCTGCACTGTCGATTGGACGACCGTGGTTGCCCGGAAAATGGCTAGTTAAGGGACGGACGGTTTATATTTCGGCCGAAGATGACCGATCGGAACTCCATCGCCGGTTATCCGCCATCGCAGAGTTTAACCACGTAAATACGACCGACTTCGCGGGGATCACCATCGCGGATTTGGCGAGCAAGGACGCGCTACTTGCTTCGGTCGGCAAAGACGGGACATTACGACCATCGCCGTTGTTTGAGTTGATCAACACGAAGATTGCCAGCATCGCACCGCGATTGGTCGTAATTGACACGTTAGCAGATACCTACCCCGGCAATGAAAATGATCGGGCGCAGGCACGTCAGTTTATCAGCTTGTTGCGCCGAATAGCGATGACGCATCAATGTGCCGTCCTGTTGTTGGCCCACCCATCGCTGACCGGGATCAGCACCGGGACCGGCGCGAGCGGATCGACTGGATGGAACAATAGCGTTCGTTCTCGTCTCTACTTTGAACGCATTAAGGACACCTACGGGATTGAAAGCGATCCCAATGCGCGACGATTAAAAGTGATGAAGAGCAATTACGGACGCACCGGATTAGAAATACCCGTCTCGTGGAAAAACGGCGTTTTCATTGCCAGTCAGGGCGGGGGGAACGTTGACAATAACGCGCACGCTGAAAGGGTATTCCTTAGCTTGATCGAACAGCTTGCGGGTCAGGACCGCTACCTGAACCACAATTACGCACCAAAGAACTTATCCGAAATGCCGACATCGGAAGGGCTAACTAAAAAAGCTATGAAGGACGCGATGGAGCGGCTGTTCGCAAATGGCAAAATTGGGAAGCGGACGATTGTCGAAAATAAGCGTTCACGTTCGGTAATTATGATCCTGCCATAAATCATGGACTACACAACCCCGGTGCAACCCTGAAATTTGGACGCCGAAACCCCCGTGCAAGTGGGGGTGCAACCCTCGTGAAACCCCCGTGCAAGTGGGTGCACACACACCCCCTATAACCCCTAAGCATGTGCGCGCTTTTGGGCGCTGCGCACATGCTATAAATTATCGTCCAATCGCCATGATTTGGACGAAACTGTCCCATCGCTAATTACGACATGGTCCATGATCACGATGCGGATGCAGCGTCCGCCGTTGCCGCGTTGATCGTGCTGATATTGCTGATGATCCGGCAAGCGTTTCCTTTCTCCTCACCAATTTGCTTACCGATGGTCGATACGATGATCGTTTCGATGGTCGATGCGATGGTCATCCTTGCAATAGAACCGGGTGTTTACTGATGATCGTCGAAGTATAGATCACGTTGTTCGAGCTATCTCCACCCAAATGCGCTAAGACTATTAGAATTTATCGGACCAATACTTGAAAATGGCGAAAAGCGTTCTAGTTTAGCGTCCAAGGGTCAAATCTAGGAGGCTACAATGAACATTCGATTTGCTACTACGTCGCGAGCGGCCATCATCACGGCCAACAACGATGCCGGGGACCAACAGGCGGTTGCCGCCATCGCGACCGTCCTAGAAGACGTGGACAGTCCGGTTCGCTTGCAGGCAGTCGCTGTAAGGGAAGCCGCTGAAAGCTTCGCCTCGACCGCGTCCAGCATCATCACGACCTATTCGATCGCGGCACGTTCCACGCAGCTTCGCACCGTAGCGGTGCGAACCCTCGCAGGACCGACGCAGCGCATGATTGCAGCGGGACAGGCCGAAGCGCGTGCCATCGCCGCCGCATGGACGCGTCTGACCTCTGTCCCACCCGCTGACGCCACCACTGCGGGGCTTCGCCAGCATGACCGGACGGAATTTACCCGGCTAGCCATTGGCGACAAGGCGGCTTGGATCGAACAGGGGGATGTTGATCAGCTTGGCGCGGTTATCGAAGCGGGTAGCGCACGTTTTTCCGATGTGACGGCACCTATTTGGGATCGGCTCGAAGAACGATACGCCGCGCTCAACTTCATCCGCATGGCAGGCACCGCCGCTGACTTCGCCCGCAAGCCTACCGTCGATGATCCGATCGCTACCGGCGTCGATATGGACGCTGCGGAACGCGCAGCCGCGAAGGGATTGGAGCGCCACCACGAACGCAGCGAAATTACCGAAGCGGTTGAACAGTCGGTGCGAGGGATCACCACGATCGTGGCGCTGACGTGTGAATTGGACATGGTTAGCGCTTTCGCGCTGATTACCGAGAAGGTGCCAGCGTGATCACCGGGCCACAATTACCCGCAACGGTGACATTGCCGATCACGCCAAAGATCGATGCACGATCGCTTAGGAACGCCTTTGGCGCGACCAAGCAATGCATATGGTTTTGGCGGGATCGGTTCGATTTCCCCGCCTCCGAACATCGTGGTCCTTATTCGACTACAGACACGGCGGCTGTTGCCGCTTGGATCGTCGCACGTGGGGGCAAGGTGATTTGGTCATGAGCGAGACACCGCCGATAATTCCCGTTGATCAGCGGTCAGCCGCGCGCGATCAGCTTGGACGCTTCGGGCCGGGCAACCCCGGTCGAACCCCCGGCAGTAAGAATACGGTTAGCCGTGTGGCACTGACCGCCGTCCAAAATCTATCGAGCCTCGCAGTGATGAAATTGCGCGAACGGATCGACGCTGGCGATATGCAGGCGATCCGTCTTTGCCTTGAATTCACGCTTCCACGTGGCGGACGGACGATCGATCTCGACACCGCTAATCCGATGGCATGGGCCGATGCGATGGCCGAAGGCGAGATTTCGCCCACCGAAGCCGCGACCGCTGCGCAAGCGTTGGTGCGACTGTCCGAAGTTGCCCAAATCGAAGAGTTACGCCGCAGGATCGATGAACTCGAAACGGCGCTACCAGCACGTCAGCGATGACCCGAATTGCCGGCCTTCGTCGCCGTCTCGATGCCATCACCGTCACGTTCAGCGGGACGCTCGCCGCCAAGCTGATCAAGCTGACCGTCGATCAGCGGCGTCAATACGATGAATGGCGGGATCGGATGGCAGTGTTTTACGCCTCTTACCCGGACGGCGAAGCATATGGCCAAATGATCAACGGGGATGGACCTTCGCCGCTTCCCCGCGACGTTCGGCTAGCATTGTTCGGCGCGACCATCGGCATTCCTACGGGCGCGACCGAAGCACAAGCTGGTGAAATTTACCGCCGCGTTGCACTTGGAGATTGAAACATGAAATTAGTCCACGTCGATGAACCGTCCATACTGCTACTATTGGATGACGCCTTAAACATCGTCCAAGCGTGGCGCGTGCGGCGAAACAAGCGGTTGGCAGCTTGCGTGATCCGTGTCACCGGTTTGCGATCCACCGCGCACGGACGACCGGCGCTCCGCGACGATCATCTTGAAACGGACGGGCTAGGTTGCATCCGCCTTCTATTGTGGATCACCAACGAAAGACCGGGCGCCAGCACCAAGGCCAACTTTCACCGGTTCGAACGGATGTTCAGTGACAACCCAACCGACGCGATCACGGCGACGTTGCGCATCTTAACCGGCAACGAAGCGCGAGCAGCGGGCGAAACATCGTATTTCATTTCGCAACAGTGGGCACATCATCCCGATGAAATGGCGGCAATCAAAGCGCTTGGCGGAATGCGCTAGGACGGCGAGCCGTGGACGTTCGTTCGCCGTTCCGAGACTATGAGGCGTTTAAGAATGCCCGCGCAGTCGGACCTAGAACGGCCGGTCGCGACTCCGATCGTATTTCGTCTCCAGCTTGCCATCAACCCAGCGCGACCCGAACGGCGACGGTGCCGGTACCCCAAAATGTTTTGCGATGAAGTCGATCGGCGGCGGTGATTTCGAGAAGACGAAGCGCTTGGCGCCCGCGAGCATCATGCGGTTGTAGCGGGCGACGCCGCGTGCATTGACCCGTGATATCCATAGGCCGCCGGTATAGGCGTCGGGCAGTGGTAATACGTTAAACGCAAGCTTGGGGGTCAGCGGCGCATAGAGATCGAACGGCATCGGCCGCTTACTCCACGGCTCCCGTGCCGCCACCCCGCCGTCCGCGAACAGGAACTCGCGATCGCAATCCGCGATCATGAGAATGATATACCCGTCTGCGATCGCTTCACGATACACATCATAGAGGTAAAGCATGTTCTCGAGCGCAAAACCGCGAAACGTTGAGGGGTCAACGGGGAGATCGCCCGAGCCATTATTCGCGCGATGCCAGTCAGTGAGCTTGGTAAGATATGACGGGCTGCGCACTACCAAGGCCGCGAGGTAATTGGCGATTGCAATGCGAACCGGTGTGGCCAGCGGCATGCGCTCATCATAGTCGCCTACGATGAAACCCAACTCCTGCACCTCCTTGCGCTGAATCGGATCGCCGCGTCCGGGGAGTTTGCGTCGCTGAATGCCATCGAGCGTCAACACCTGAGAGAGCGCACTTGCGAAAGGCGTCTCGATCTCGCGCGAAAACCAGCGCTCAATTTCCCTATCCTTGGCGCCGCTTGGGTCAAGCCTCGTATATAGCTCTCCCTCAACGCCAACCTTGGAGGGCGGCGCACGGAACGTCGTGCCGTCAGTACGCACGACATGAAGCATGCCGTCTGCTCCGGCCCATTGACCTGACTGGACATTAGGCCACCAATGATGTCGCTTGGGCTCATTCATCGGTAAAGCGTAAAGCGCAGGGGGGCGAACGCCGCAAGTTGTTCCCGATCAGCGAACGCCCTGTTCGCGGTGAGATCACCGAACCGGCCAAACAGCGCGCCCTCGGTAGATGGCTAGCTGCACGCCGTGGCGTGACGGACCGAGCGCAACGGACACGACCTCACGAAATCGGTTACTGGATTGGCGACTACACCTATGCCCTTGCGCAACAAAGGCGGCCAAATCAGCCTGATAGCTTCGATTTAAGGCGGAGGATTGATCCGCCTTCCACCTGGGCTAAGACCGTAGCTCGCCTAGAACCAAGGGTTGCACCATTCCGGTAACGTAACGACGGTTAGCGACATCAATGAACTTCGTCACAGCTGGCGTCAAACCGTTGACTTTACCGGGGCAGGACGTCGCTCGAATGTGAGAGGCGAGTACGTACGCTCAATATCAATGACTGAGGACGAATGGCCGTTTATAGGCAAGCTCTAGGTAGTGCCGTGCGATCAACTCGTCAGGAATATCCTTAGAGCTGCCCCTCCCGTCGTCATATATATGCGACCAAGGCGTATCTGATTCGTGCGTAATACGGGACAGCGCAAACGCATGCATGTCACCGTATGTCGAGACGACGGACTTCAAAACGGAACGGTGAGCATCATCCAGCGCCGCCGCATAAGGCAATCCGAAATTGCTCGTTGCCATTGCGGTGATTGGACGAGAGCCGAAACTACGAAATTCCCGGTAAACCGAAGGAAAGACGGGTCCGTGCTGCCACGCTTCTGGCGACTCGTTGACCAGCGGGCGATGCAGCAGCCCTAGCGACCACCCGTGAGAGATATACACGAGCTTGAGTAGCTGCATGATTGTCAGCTGCTTACCTTGGGCGTGAGCTTCGACCAGAATGCTGTTGGCGATCGCTAGAGGCGGGTAGGCCATCGCCAAAGTGCCTTCCTTTCGGGCTACGCAGGTAAAATAGCGGCACGCATCGCCGCATCGAGAGATAGCTCATTTCGCCCTGAAGTGCCTAGATGTCAACAGTGGGGCTTGACATACGCGTATAACGAGGACGGCACGGAAAAGTTTCTAGCGCTTTCCTGCAATGGCAATGCTCGAAAGTTTGAAAACGCTAGATAGTAGACTTTACGTGATTCAAACCAGAGATGTAGGGTCCGCACGCTTGTTCAACGCACGTAGAAGCATCGGATGAATCGCGAAAGTTGTATCATCATTCAACGCGCCATAATCTAAGAGTGGCTCATTCCGAAAACTCCACTCATACAAGCCGCCCTTGCGAAATCGGACTCCTATTGCTCCAATTATATAAAGTATTTCTAAAAATGTCTTTCTCAAGTTATTATAATGCCCACCGCGAGTGATGAGATCGCACTCGCTTACAAATCGCCCGTGAGCGGCTATAATATCACCAGCCATTAGGTTAATGCACAAGCTCTCTAATACACGTTCCGAGACGTCTTTCGCAGAGAACCTAACATCTAAATCTCGCAACACATTGAGTGGTTGCTCTAAATCGCCATACGCTTCACGCCACTCGTCAG
Organism: Sphingomonas sp. HMP9; assembly: GCF_013374115.1. Classification (NCBI taxonomy): domain Bacteria; kingdom Pseudomonadati; phylum Pseudomonadota; class Alphaproteobacteria; order Sphingomonadales; family Sphingomonadaceae; genus Sphingomonas; species Sphingomonas sp. HMP9. The sequence goes on from NZ_AP022673.1 coordinate 2,631,032, forward strand.
CTATCGATCTTAATCTCTTTCTAGAATAGCTTGCTTCTGCGTTACGCACAGTTTTCTGGTAATTACCCACCCCCCTTGCGGACGAGCGCGATCGCTGATTCAAAGGGTGTATGGGTCGTCCGGATCTTGAGCGCCTGAGCCGCGAAGAACTGATCGAGCTGGTGCTGCGCCTGCAGCGCCCGGCCAAGACGTCGCAGACCTCGTCGAAGCCGCCCTCGACCGACCGCAAGGAGCGGCGCGAGTCCTCGCGGCCGGGCGGGGCAAAGCCGGGCCACGAGGGACATAGCCGGATACGAGGCGACGCATTCGATCGCGCAATTGATCATCGTCCGGACACCTGCACCGGCTGTTGTGCGGCACTACCGGTCGATCTGGCTGCCGAGACCGTCAGCGAGCACGACACGGTCGAACTTCCGCCGATCACGCCCATTGTAGAGCGCCACAGACGGTTGTCGGTTCGTTGCCCATCGTGCGGGATGCGCGTGGCAGCGGCTCTACCGGACGCTGCGAAAGGAACGCCGTTCGGCGCACGGATCCATGCGATCGCGACCTATCTGAAGACCTTTCAGGCGCTGTCCTACGAACGACTTCAGGGAGCGTTTGCCGACCTGTTCGCCCTGACGATCAGTCAGGGCGGCCTGATGAACATGCTCCGCCGTGCACAGGAGCACTTCGTGGACGGACGCGAGGACGCGGTGTCGAGCTTGCGTCAGGCAAGCGTCGTCAGCTCGGATGAGACCGGGGTGCGTATCGAAGGCAGCAACTCATACCACTGGGTTTTTCGGTGCGACCGTGCCGTCGTTCACACAGCGGCCCCGACCCGCGGCGCGATCGTGGTACGCACCATGATGGACGGGCATCGCCCGGACGTCTGGTGCTCTGACCGCTATGCAGCCCAGCAAGGTCATGCCGATGCACACCAGGCCTGCCTCGCCCATCTTGCGCGCGATGTCGCCTACGCGCTTCAGAACAGTGAGGACTTCTTGCCGATGCGCCTCAAACTATGGCTTGGTAAGGCGTTCAGACTGGCCAGGGACATCCGCCATCTCGCACGATCCACGATTGCCGCCAGGCGACGCGCTCTGGAGCGAACCATCGGCGATATCCTCAGTACGGCGACGGCGTGCGATCTGACCCGAAAGCTCCAGAACAAGTTTGCTCGCGCCAGAGAGCAGCTCCTGACCTTTGCCTATTGGCCCGGCCAGGTCGAGCCGACCAACAACGCGTGCGAGCGCGACCTTCGCCCCGCTGTCATCCAGCGCAAGGTCACCAACGGATACCGCGCCATGTGGGCCGCCCAAGGCGAAGCCGATGTCAGGACCGTCGTCGCCACCGCACGTCTCACGCCTGGCGCCAACATCTTCGGTACGATCGCAGCAACCCTGGGCGCCTAAAAATCCGTCAGATTTGGGGGTGGGTAATTACGTTTTCTGTGTCATTTGGCTTGATGACGCTATTTCGTTAAGGCATTCGTTCATGAACACAATGAGGTCACGGGGCCTGTAAAGTGTTCGATCCAGAATGTAATCAAAGCAGTCTTGATTGCCTACCCGAGCCGGAAAAACATCCTCGAAACTTGGTATGCGGCCTGTGTATTTATCTTTAAAGAGATACGCGATTCGCTTATCAGCTACGGCTTTTAGACTATCCTTGGACCACTTCAGCCTAAGCATCATATCCTCATACTTTTCGGTTTGAAAACCGCGAGTAGATGTCTCTTTTAGAACGGTTTCCAAAAGGTCGGCGCGTAAGCTAACCACGACCTTTAGATTATGAATCCGCCGAAACTTCTTTAATGTTTCAATTAGCGCGCGGACAAGCTTAAACCGAAGCTTGTCGTGAACCCATCCGGTATCAAGATCGTCAATTGTAATATAGTATGAGAACGACTCATCTTTAAAAACGTCCTCAGCTAAAAAGTCCATTACCGTGTTTAGTTCTTGAAACTGAACCCCACTAACGACTTTTTGCGCCTTATTCACAACGTCGGTCGTCTGCTGAATCGAGGACGTGTTCTTGTCTTTGAGATCTGCGTTTAATTTTACTTTTCCGGCCTCTACGCCAAATCCAAGCTGGTCTTCAAAACTCTTCTCAATTTTCTCAACAACCTCACGGACACGCATTTCAGTGTCAGACCAGAAAGAGTCCCCGAAGTTGAATAGATAATTTAAGGCGCGCTTCTTCTTTTCGTTAGGATTGAACTTCTCAAATAAGTTCGCAATAAATCGATTGCTCAAACGATCGTCAGATAGCTGCTTCTTTAACTGAAGTAGCTCAATTGTAAGCACATGCCGCCAAAGAAGTTGATAGAAAATATCGAGATCAATGTTGAGGCTCTCAAAATATTGTAAAATAGTGGAATTGCTGATGTAATTTAGGGACAGGGATTCTGGGTTGAGTCTTACGACGTTGTCGCATGTGGACTGGATATGCAGGAGGATTGCGCTTTTGCCGGAGCCAGTTCGACCTAGGGCGATACAGCGCGGGCTGGACGTCGAAACGATCTGCTCCAAATCAGTCGTTTGGACAAAGCACTCTTCAAGGAAAGCCGAATCGTCCTCAGCAGCGGTCGCGCCAACATTCAGACCCGGACGGAGAACGAACGGCATGACAATTCCTCGCGGTTTGTCGTTCCCTTTTGACCACCCGACGATGGGCAGTCAATGTAGCGCCCTACCCCTGTTCTGCCTCGCGAAGGAGGCGGACCTGAAACGGGGCTTAGATCATTTTAATACACGTGCTGCCGGTGAGGATTGAACTCACGACCTAAGACTTATCAGAGCGGGCAAGCGGTTAGCGTCGCCCGTCTCTTCGATCACGATGTGCCAGGGGCCGTTACACGCCGTCCACAGTTCGGTTAGCATATTGGTCAGCGACTACGCCGCGATCCGTAAAAATCCCTGCATTTTCAACGTTTGCAGGGATTGACTGGCGGAGACGGAGGGATTCGAACCCTCGGTACCAGTAAACCCGGTACGGCGGTTTAGCAAACCGCTGGTTTCAGCCACTCACCCACGTCTCCGGCTGCAGCAGATGCGGGGCTATAGCGAGGGTCGGTGCGGGGGGCAACGCCTGTAATGGGTCGGGCTTGCGAATTCCGGCATTCCCCATGCGGGACCCAACCGGTGCCTCGGGCCGAGCGCTCGCAATCGCGCCATTCACCCCGAATTCGGCCAAATTCGACACGGGCGCTCGGTTCGTTCATTGCGCGGCAAGGCCGAAATTGGTTAACTTAGGCAGCGACGGGCATTCGGATGGTCACTCTGCCATCTTCGTCTGCCCTGGTATTTTGGGGATCGATCGACATGCGTAGCGTCTGGCTTGGCCTGGGTGCCCTAGCGGCAGCCGTTTGCGGCGGCACCGCGTCCGCGCAGGTCCGCACGATCGATCCCAACCAGGCGATCGACGGCGATCTCGCACCGCGCGCCTATCAGGCCCCGTCGCGTCACGCGACCACGCAGCCGTCGCGCCCGGCGGCTCCGGACCCGACCTATCCCGAGACGCCTCCGCAGGACGCGGTCCCCGCGCCGCCCGCCGCGACGACGAACACCCGGCCGCCGGAAACGCGCGCCGAGGCGACGATGCAGGCCGCCGACACGTATGAGCGCGACGATCTGCTCGCGGCGGGCGAAGGCGTGTTCGGCAAGGGTGCCGCGGGTCTCGGCGGCATCCTCGAGAACATCCTGAAGGACCAGGGCCAGCCCAACGCCTATATCGCCGGGCGCGAGGCGTCGGGCGCGTTCATCCTCGGCGTCCGCTATGGCTCGGGGATCATGAACCACAAGGTCGAGGGCCAGCAGCCGGTCTATTGGACCGGACCGTCGGTGGGCTTCGACGTGGGCGGCGACGCGAACAAGGTCTTCGTGCTGGTCTACAACCTCTACGACACCGAGGAACTCTACAAGCGCTTCCCGGCGGTCGAGGGCCGGCTGTACCTGGTCGGCGGTTTCGCCGCGACCTATCTGCGCCGCGGCAACGTCGTCCTGATCCCGATCCGCCTGGGCGTCGGCTGGCGCGCAGGCGTGAACGTCGGGTATATGAACATCACGCACAAGAGCCGGTGGTTGCCGTTTTAAGGCGCAGCGCGGCAGGCGGCGACGCCCGCCCGACTCGCGCAAGCCCGGCCGGCGGGGCATAGCCCCGTCCGACGCCGCGGGCTTGGCTCGCGGCGCAGCGCCGCCCCCGCCAGCACCGCGTACCCTCCACAACCCTGGACTCCCGCCCTAGCCGGAGAACAGCCCGTGAAGCGCCCGGTGGCACATACCCGCGCAATCCCCTAACACCGCCGCATGGCAAAACCCGACCGCCTCGCCCGCTTGGACGCCCAACGCGAAGACCTCGAAACCGAATACCGCGAGACGCTCGTCGCGGCGCTCGAGAAAACCGCGTCCGGTTCGCTCGGCCTGTTCGACCGCACCCCGGACCGCCGCGTCCGCGCCGCGATCGCACCCACGATCGACGCGCTGACCGAGATGGGCAGCGACATCGCCGCGATGCGCGACCGCCTGATGCTGGAACCGTTCGCGCTCCACCGCGACTTCTTCGCCGCACGCGGCCCGGTCAGCGCAAGTGCGGTGGGCGAGCAGAAGGAGGCGCGGCTCTGGCTCGACCGTCTCGCGGCCTCGTCGTCCTGACCGGAATCAGGACCCAGGATCACTAAGCGCGACGTACTCGGTTCTGGATCCTGACTTTCGTCAGGATGACGGCGCATCGGGACGCATGCTGCGAGCGAAAGTCCGGACGCGCCTACCCCTCGAACCGCCAGCCCGCATTCGTCCCGGCGAGGAACGGCACCACCGCCGTCTCCCCCGCGCCGATCGACGCAGGCACGTCGGCATCGCCGCGCACCAGCGTCACAATGCCCTCGTTCAGCGGCAATCCGTAGAACCGCGCGCCATGCTCCGACGCGAACCCCTCGAACCGGTCGAGCGCGCCCTCCTGGTCGAACACGCGCAGATACGCCTCCAGCGCGAACGGTGCGTTGAAGATCCCCGCACACCCACACCCGGACTCCTTCGCGCCGACGACATGCGGCGCGCTGTCCGTCCCCAGGAAGAACCGCGACGATCCCGATACCGCCGCCCGCCGCACCGCCAGCCGATGCGTCTCGCGCTTCAGCACCGGCAGGCAATAGGCGTGCGGCCGCAGCCCCCCGTCGAACAGCGCGTTGCGGTTGATCAGCAGGTGCTGCGGCGTGATCGTCGCCGCGATCGGATGATCCGCCTCGGCTACGAACGCCGCCGCCTCGGCCGTCGTGATATGCTCGAGCACGATCTTCAGGCCGGGATAGTCGCGCACCAGCGGCGTCAGCACGCGCTCGACGAACACCGCCTCGCGGTCGAAGATGTCGATCGACTTGTCGGTCACCTCGCCGTGGATCAGCAGCGGCATGCCGATCCGCTGCAACGTCTCCAGCACGCCGGTCAGCGCGCGGATATCGGTGACGCCGTGCGCGGAATTGGTCGTCGCGTGCGCCGGGTACAGCTTGCACGCGGTGAACACGCCCTCGGCATAGCCGCGCTCCAGTTCCGCCGGATCGGTCCCGTCGGTCAGGTAGCATGTCATCAGCGGCGTGAAATCGACCCCCGTGCCGAGCGCTGCCATGATCCGGCCCCGATAGGCCTTGGCCGCCTCGATCGAGGTCACCGGCGGGGTCAGGTTCGGCATGATGATCGCCCGTGCGAACTGTCGCGCGGTATGCTTCGCGACCGCCTCCAGCATCGCGCCGTCGCGCAGGTGGACGTGCCAGTCATCGGGGCGGCGGATCGTGAGGCGCTCGGTCATGCCGTCTTCCTATCGGCGCAGGGCCTCAGACGCCAGCCGGACCGGCCCGGGTTTTCGTCGCATCGACGGATACGGACTGGGGGCAAGGCATCCGCTCGGTTGGAAATCGCCGCGCGCGCACTAGGTGGTAGGCATGGACAATGATCTTCCCGGAACGATGCTCCTCGACCGCAGCGTGATCCGCGTCGCCGGCGAAGACGTACGCGGCTTCCTGCAGGGCTTGGTCACTGCCGACACCGCGTTGCTCACGCCCGACGCACCCGCCTGGGCGGCGCTGCTGTCGCCGCAGGGCAAGGTGCTGTTCGACTTCCTCCTGTGGGCCGACGGCACCGACGTGCTGATCGACGTCGAGGCCGCGCAAGCCGAAGCCCTGACGAAGCGCCTCGCGCTTTACCGCCTGCGCCGCGCGATCACGCTCGTGCCCGACGATCTCGCCGTCCACTGGGCGCCCGAAGGCGATCGCGGGGTCCCGGATCCTCGGCTCGCGGATCTTGGCCGCCGCTGGCTCGCCGCCCCGGCCGAGCCGGCAACCGGCTGGCTTGCGCACCGCCTGTCGCTCGGCGTGACCGAAGGCGTCGGCGAACTCGGCGCGGGCGAGACGCTCTGGCTCGAATGCAACGCGCGCGAGCTGAACGGCGTCAGCTTCACCAAGGGGTGCTATGTCGGGCAGGAGAACACCGCGCGGATGCACCACCGGGCGAAGGTCAACCGCCGGCTGGTCGTCGCGCCGTTCACCGAACCCAGCACGCGAACCCGCGTCACCTATCCCGAACTCGGCCTGATGGTCGAACATCGCCGCATCGAGTCGCTGGGCGACGCCCTCGTTCCGCGCTGGCTCGCCACGGCGCTGGCGGACACGTCCACCGACTGACCTGTTCAGGGATGCGCGCGAGCCCAGTCGGCCGCGTCGGTCACCTGGGCCGGAGACGGGGTCACGCCCGTATACAGCACGAACTGCTGCGCCGCCCGGAGCGTGGCTACCTCCGCCCCGGTGATGCAGCGCTTGCCCGCATCGGCCGCGGCCCGCAGAAACGGCGTCGCCACCGGGTATTGCACCACATCGAAGGCGGTCCTGCAGCCCGCGATCATCGCCGGCGGAAACGCCAGCAAGTCGGCATCCGCGCCGGTCATCCCCCGCGGCGTGGCGTTGACGAGCAACGCCGGCTCGGCCTCCGGTTCCGCGGCCCAGACAAAGCCGTAGCGATCCGCGATCGCGCGTCCCGCCGCTTCGTTCCGCGCGACGATGACGCCGTTGCGAAAACCGCTGTCGCCAAGCGCTGCGACGACCGCCTTCGCCATCCCGCCGGATCCCCGCACGACGAACGGCATGGCCCGATCGAGATCCGCGACCAGATCTACGACCGCGCCGTAATCGGTGTTGTGCCCGCTCAGCACGCCGCCGTCGTTGACGATCGTGTTCACGCTGTCGATCGCACTGGCCGATAGCGCCAACCGATCGAGCAGCGGGATCACCGCTTCCTTGAACGGCATCGAGATCGCGCACCCGCGAATGTCGAGCGCCCTGATCCCGCCGATCGCGGCATCGAGATCGGTGGTCGAGAACGACTTGTAGACGAAATCCAGCGCTGTCAGCTCATAGAGCCGGTTATGAAACCGCGACCCGAAATTCCCCGGACGCGCCGATAACGACATGCACAACCGTGTGTCCCGTCCGATCAGCGGCTTCATCTGCATCTCCTCGCTCGTTCCGCCCCAGTATAGCGTGGATACGCCAGGGTGAAGGCGCGAGCGTCGCAACAACGCTCCCTCACCGTATCCAGCCAGCAAATATGGTCACGCGAAGGCGCGAAGGCGCGAAGATGTCGGACTCCGGGCGAGACGCTACGCCCTGACGGCGCAGGCGCGACAGCACGGAAAAGACTCAAGAAGGAAGGAAACCTTGCCCCACGCAAAACCCTCTTCGCGCCTTTGCGCCTTCGCGTGACCATATCGCCGTTCCGCTCTGGCGCTGCCGTGTCGAACAGAAGGTTTGTTCGCGCGGAGACGCGGAGGCGCGGAGATGGTTCGCAACGGGAAAGCGCACCCGCACATGCAGCCTCAGATGATCGGCTTCGCCAAGCGTGAAATTGGCTCAAGCCGCAACCGAATGTCCGGACGCCACTCTCCGCGTCTCCGCGTCTCCGCGTGACCATATCGCCGCTCCGCTCTGGCACTGCCGTGTTGAAAAGAAGGTTTGTTCGCGCGGAGACGCGGAGGCGCGGAGATGGTTCGCAACGGGAAAGCGTACCCCAGCAAGCGGCCTAGGATCACCGGCTTCGCCAACAGCAGGATGCGTTGGAGGCTCAAGCACTTACTCTCCGCGCCTCCGCGCGAACAAAATCAACGATAGCCTAATCCACAAATCCTCGCGAACGGCCCCCTGCGTGCAAAGCACAAAAGAAAAGGGAGGCCGGCTTGCGCCGACCTCCCCGATCTTCATTCCGTAACCGACCCGAGAGCCGGTTGGCGAAAGTCTTACTGGCCCGAACCCGGCCCGTAGGTGACTTCCACGCGACGGTTTTGCACTTCGCGAACGCCATCGGCGGTCTCGACGCGCGGACGGCTCTCGCCGAATGCTTCCGTCGAGATGACGCTGTCCGGGATGGCATGCGAAGACAGATATGCCTTCACGCCATCTGCGCGGCGCTGCGACAGACCGACGTTGTACGATGCCGAACCCGACTTATCGGCGTGACCTGCCAGCATGACCTGTGCGTTGCCGCACGACTGGTACTGCGTGACGGCGTTGTCGAGGATCGACGCTGCCTCAGGCGTGATGTCCGACTTATCCCATTCGAAGAACACGATGAACGGACCAGGCGAGCAGACGACTTCAACCGGAGCTGGCGGCGGCGGCGGAGCCATCGGCTCAGGTGCCGGAGCTGGCGGCGGCGGCGGCGGAGCAGCAGGCTCGCCGAAGTTGTACGTCACACCACCAAGGATGCTGTGCGAACGATAGCGACCGTCGAACACGCGGTTCGAACCGTCGACCAGCTTGACGTTCTCGGCGTTGAAGAAACGATACTTCAGCGTCGCGTCGATGTGGTCGGTCAGCGGTGCACGGATACCGGCCAGGCCCTGATACGCGAACACGGTGTCCGAGTCGTTCAGGAAGTCGCCGTTGTTGTTGAGTGCATACTGCGCCTTGACGCGAGCAACACCAACACCACCGCCGACAAAGCCCTGGATGCCATCGTCCGGACCGAAGTCCAGAAGGCCGTTCAGCATGAAGCTGAGAGCCGACGACGAACCACCAGCGTAGTCGTAGCTGCCAGCAGCCGCATTGCCGCGGACGCCGGTGGCACCGAACACAGGCGTGGTCGTCGACGACGTGTAGCCGTCAACGGTTGCCTTGCGGTAGCCGACTTCGGTTTCGAGGCGGAAACCGCCAAAGTCGTAGCCCATCACGGCATCGACATCGTAACCATAGTCATGATCGACAGAACCGGCCTTGTTCAACGAGCCGATATCATAGTCGATGTCTTCAACGATCATCGCACCGCCTTCGACGCCAACGTACCACGACTTGTCGCGGGCGAGGGCGGGAGTGGCAAGTGCGGTGGAGGCGAGTGCCAGAACGACGGCAAGCTTCCGCATATAAATCCCCTTTCATGAGTGTCACACGGACATCGCAAACTCCCTATCCTCGGGCTTGTTTCCACGCAAGCTAACAAAAGTTGGATGTGTTGCTGGAACGACACAGTTTTCAGGGTGTTTTACGCGGAAATCAATCCGTGCCCCCGCAATGCTGCCAATATGGCACCAATCGCCGCTCTCGCCTGCACGTCGGCGACCGTGCCGCCAGCCGGGTCGGGCACCGCCGAACGACGCGGACCGACCACGTCGACTCCGCCGATCGAGACCTTGGTTCCCGCCAGCACGCCCAGCGTCCACGCGCCCGCACCGAACCGCGCCGCCTGTCCATCGGCAACGCTCCACACGGTCATGCCCTCGCGCGGCGCAAGGAACCGCCACCCGCTTGCGGTCCACCCGGCGATCGCCCGCGCCTGCCCGGCCCAGCCACCGGTCGGCGCAGTCCCGACGATCCACGCGCTGCCCGCGCTCGGCGCGACCGGCGGCACGTTGGTTCCCACCGCCGTCACGCTCGCCTGCACCGCGAGATCGAGCAGCGTCAGCGCCTCGTTGTGCGTCGCTTCCTTTTGCGCCTGGCCAGGCTGCAGCAACGGCAATGCCAGACGTGCTGTGCGGTCGTCGCTCATAATTCGTTCCCCCGTTGGTGAATCACGCCGGTTCGATACCGGCCGGTACGATCAGGTGCGCCGTGAGCGACTCGCCGAACACGCCGCGCTGCCGCACTGCGATGCTCACCGCACCGACGCGGTCCGCCGCCGTGACCGAAACAGCCGGGTCCGCGACATCGACATCGCGCGAGGTTCCACCAGCCGTCACGGTCACCCGATACGCCTCGATCTCCTCGGCCAGCGGCGCGTCGACCCCGTCGATCCAGCCCCACCCCGCCCGGCTGCGCCGTGTCCACCGCACCGTCGCGCTCCCATCGGCTTCACTGGAGAACCGCAACTGCACCAGCGATGGCGGCACCACTGAAGCGCCGCGCATCACGCACCGCGTCTCGACCGGCGTCCCGTCGCCGACGCCCGATGCGATCACGCGCACCTCACGCCCCAGCACCGACACCGGCAGATCGAACGCCCGCGCGGCCTCCGCCTCGATCAGCACGAACCGATCCCCGACCCTCTGCGCGCCTGCCGCCGCCTCCGTCCCGCGTCGTCCACGCAGCAACCGGCTCAACCGCCACCGCGCGCCGCCCAGCGGTTCCGCCCGCCCGAACTGCACCAGTTCGTCGCCCAGCAACGCCAGGTTCACGCCTCGGTCGAGCGCCGCCGCATCCGCATCGCCCAGTTCCATGTCCGCATGCGCAAGGATCACCTCGAACGCCCCGCGCAGATCGATGATCGTCGCCGGCGCGTCCTCTGCCACCACCGCGACCGTCCCGAGCACGCCGGGTGCAGCCGTCGCCCCGGCCGCCACCCAGCTCACGCCATCGTCGACGCTGTAGAGCAACGCCGCCTGCCGCCACGCCGCGCCCGTACCGGCCGCAACGACGGTCATCCGCGGCGCACGCAGTGGTGTGTCCTCGAGCCCGGGAACCTCGAACGCGCGCAGGATCGTCGCGCCGACGACCGCATCCACCGCCCCCGAAACCCGACCACTGGTCGCCGTCGCCGACACCGAAGCCGCCACCAGCGGCACCAGCCCCAGCGTCGTCACCATCCCCTCGATACTGACGTCGGCCACCCGCCAGAGACCGGCCTCGCCCGAGATCGTCACGCAGGCCCCCGGCGCGATCGCCATCGCTGCGAACCCGGCCGCGACCGTCCGCCGTACGCGCCCAGCCTCGGCCCGCGCGAGCATCGCCTCCGCCACGGTCTTCGCCGCCCCCGCGTCGAGCACCGCCGGCACCTCGATCCGGTCGTCGCGCATCCCCGCCCCCGGCCGCCGCGCCCGTTGCACGCCCGCCTGGTAATCCCGCGCCGCATCATAATAGCCGATGGTCACCGTCCGCGGCACCGTCTCGATTGCGGCGACGGCGCGCGCCCGCCGCACGCCTTTGCCCTCGACCGCGACCCCCGCGTCCGCCACGACGACCGCCGCCCCTGCGGCATCGCGCATCACCACCCCCGCGCCCGACGGCGCGAACCAGGCCCCGCCGGCCTGCCCCAGCATCTCCAGCACCGCCCGCACGCTCCCGCCCGACGCCGCAAACCCGCCCACCGCCAGCGCCGCCGTCCCCGAAACCTCCCCCGCCAGCGCCGTCGCGATCGTCGACACCAGCACCGCGCCCTCGTCCGCAATCACCTCGAACGTCAGCGAGGGGATCCGATTCCCGAAATCCGCCAGCTGCAACATCTCGAACACGGCATAGGCCGCCCCCCGATACGCCGGTGTCGCCGCCCCCTCGGCGGACGCGATCAACGGATCCACCGCCTGGTCCTCCCCCCCCAGATGCAACCGGAACCCGGTCGCCGTCTTGAAGTCCCCCGCCGCCCCCCGCAGCAGCTTGCCCTCAGCCCAGATCCGCCCGACACCGCGAATGGCGCGCGCGGACAACAGCACCGCGAACGACGCCGCATAGGAATAGGTCGAGACGCCGGGCTGCCCCTTGCCGCTGCCGGACGCGGCACGGCTCTCGATCAGATCGGTCGCCCAGATCACCGTCCCCGCCACCCGCATCGTCCCGAACAGCTTCGGGATCTGGCTCCCGTAAGAGGACGTCTGCACCGCCAGCTCGACCAGCCGCGGCCCGTCCCGCCGCTTCGGCCCGAACACGGCCGCATCCACGGACCGCCCGATCAAGGCGCCGATCGCGCCCCCGATCGGCCCGCCCACCGCGCTCCCCACGGCCGTCAATACCAAGGTCGCCATGTCACCCCTCCATCCGCCACACACCGATCAGCGGCCAGGGCGGTATCCCCGGCCGCTCCACCACGCGCCGCAACCCCGCGTCCGCATGCACGAACCCGCGCGCCGTCCTGATCCCCAGATGAACCTGCCCCGGCCCCACCGCCATCAGCAGCACGTCGCCAACCCCGACCTCGGCCTCATCCTCGGCCCCGGCAACCCGCACCAGCACCCGGTCGAGCACACCCCAATCGCCACCCCTGAGCGCATACCCCGTCGGCACCGCGCCCTCATATCCACCGGCGCGCAAGGCCAGCGCCACCAGCCCTACGCAATCGAGCCCGTCCGCCCCCCGCCCGTGCAACCGAAACCGCGTCCCCACCGCCGCAACGGCGGCCGCCGCGATCCGGCTCCCCCCCGAACCGCATTCGCCAGATCCGTCATGAAATGTCCTTCCAAATTCCCTCGCCCCTCCGGGGAGAGGGAGGGGCCCGCGCGCCCTTGCGCGTGGGAGGGAGAGGGGCGTGAGGCTAGGAACACCCGCCCCAACCGCCCCTCTCCCTCCCGTCGCCAAGCGGCTCCTCCTTCCCTCTCCCCGAAAGGGAGAGGGAAAAATCTACCCCACCACCACCGCCCCGGAACTCTCCAGGCTCAGCGTGTAGGACCGCTCCCCATTGAAATCCCCGGCGTAATCCAGCCGCGACACCAGGAACTTCCCCGTCATCGTGTCGCCGCCCTCGAACGCCAGCCGATAATCGTCGAGCACCCCGGTCAGCGCGCTGGCCTTCACCCGCAGCTCGGCCGCCGACCCGGTGAACACCCCCGCCCCCGACACCGACACGCTGCGAACCCCGGCCCCCGAGGCGGACGTGGCTCGAGGAGGCGCGGACGCCGATCTCGGCCGTCTCGGGCCGAGACGTCGACCTCGTCGACAGAGACCTGATCGGCCGGGCCATCTCGGATGGGGAGGCGACCGCCATTCTCCTCGACGTCGACTTCGTGGTTGCCCACGACGCCGCGGCCAGCCGGCCGTTCGTCGAGAGGCGACTTCCGCTGGCGGCCGGCAAGCCCTGGGCGTGCTCGCTCGATGACATGGACTGGCGCGCCAAGGGATTCCTGGGTCGCAGCCTCCTGGAGCTGATGGCGCCGATGGGCTGGTTCCACGAGGAGCGAAGGGCGGAAGCCGACGTGACGGCTATGCTCCATCTGCTGGACCATCGGCTGAGCGACGGGACCACCGTCGCGGGCCTCATGGTGGATCGAGCCGGACGAGACAGCTGGATCGTGGATGTCGCCGACGCTCCCGACTCTTCGGAGGACGTACTGCGCTCGCGCGGCTACGTCCGGGACATTCTTCGCGGGATCTGGTCCGCCTCCGTCTGCGACGAGGACGTCGCGGACGAGATGCGGTGGGCATCGATCATGCTCTACGGCGGCCGACGCGAACCTGACGTCCGCAGGATCACCTGGCACGAGAGATATGCCTGACGCTTGGCGCGCGCCCACAGCGAACGTTCAGCCGGTCCCCTTCGTGAGGGTCCCCCGGTTTCTCATCCAACCTGAGGGTGAGTTTTCGCCGGAAGCGGAATGGCCGGATATTTTAGTCACGGCATCTGGTGGATCGGATCGACGATGAACTTGTCGGGCTCTGCTCGGCAAACTGGATGCCCCATTCGACTTTGCTCAGGAGAGGATTGCCGGTTAGGATCGTATGGATCCGGTACGGCACCGCTTTCAGCAGGTGTTCGAGGAACTTCTATGCCGTTCGCCTGAACGAGAAGGACCTGCCCGCAGGAACGCGGTGCCGCGTCTTCGCGGACGCCGCCGTAGCTCGTCCTTCCGATCCGCCGGGTCCTAGGCTATCCCGGATGGATGTTTCTTGCCAGCTATCCAGGCGTTCAACTGTCCTTGAGATCCGCGACGATGAAGGGAGGCGCTCTGGCCGCCGAGGTCAGGGTGTCCCGTGACGACTCCTCGCAGGAGGATCCGATCGGCTCCTACAGTCTCATCGTCGAGCCGAAAGCCGTCCATGTGACGGGCATCGCGCTGCCGGGTGCCTCGTGACCGACCGGCGAGATCGGACCACCTTGCACGCGCTGGCGGCGACCGCGGCCACCGGTGGAGTCGCTCCGAATTCGCTCGGCTTGGCCGACGTGCCGATGATCCCACTCGCCGGCGTCAGGACGACGACCCGATGACGCGCCTGGTGTTCGCGGACGAACATTGCACCCTATGGGTCGAGTCCCACGCTCTCGGTAGCCGCCGCGATGCGATACGGCGGTTCTTCGGCATTCAGGCCGAGGACGAGCTTGAGCTCGAAGGCGACAAAACGCTCCTCTCCGGATCGGATGCCGCCTTGACGGTGCTTCGCGGCAAGATCGCCGCGGGATCCGGGTGGCTGAGGATCATGGGGGGATCCATGGCGATCTCGCCCCTGACGTCGACCGTGGCCCGCAGGGTCGTGTCCGAGTTCGGGCTGGACGGCTGCGAGCGTCTGCTGACGGATGCCAGGGGCGACACGTGGCGGGTTCCGGCGGCGGAGATGCTGGGTCGGACCCCGTGCACCCTGTACCACGGCACGAGTACGACGCGCCTCGCCGGCATCAGATCGACCGGGCTGCGCGTCGGCATGGAGGCGAACTACGACATGGGAGATCAGGGCGGCGCGCACGGCGACACGCGCGTCGTTTCGCTCGCGGCAGAAGCGAACATCGCCGCGATGCACGCGCAGAATACGGCCGCAAAGATCGGCGGAGCCCCGGTGGTCCTGGCGGTCGCCACGCCTGCGGATCTTCTCGCCGACCACGACGTCATGCGGGCGATCGGGGCGATCAATGGCAAGGCTGAGGCCGCCATGAAGGCGACGAACGCGGTGGGGCTGTTCGCGACGCCTTCCTGCTTCGCGCCCGTACAGATCATCGAGGCGCGCAATCCGAAACCACATACGACGTGGATTTCGTGGCCTATTGCTCCCTGATGAGGCGCTCGTCGTAGCGGTCGGCATCGGTCAGGCCAAACGGACGGCCCGTCGTGGTGCACGATGCTCAGCGTGGATTCCATCGGTTGTGGGTAAGCATCCGTTCCAGACATCTTCGGCGTGTCCGGACGGCGCTGCGCATACCCACCCGATGGCGGCGGCGGCTTCTCTCGCTTAGGAACGGTTCCGGGACGGCAGCGGCTCGACCCCGACCGGGCGATTGGACTCGCCCCCTGCCCCGAGCTAGACCCGGCCGACGGAGGGGACGGGATTTGGCTAGGAGACGGAAGAGGCGTTCGGCGTGGTTCGATCTCGTCATCGCGGGGCTCATGAGCAGCATCGTGCCGGCGGCTGGGGCCTGGCATTCCAGGAACCAGGCTCACGCCGAAGCGGTAACTCGTCAGGTCGACGATCAGGCGTATCGGATGGCTGCATTGGATCTGCGGCGCGAACGGTCGCAGGCCGACGCATGCGACGCGGCGCGCGCGCTGCTCGGCGACCGGACCACGGGCACGCTGCTGAACGCGACCGAGCGTCGCTCGCTGGCCGTCAAGGCGGAGCGAAAGGCCGAGAGCTGTCTTGCGCTACCGCCTCCGCAGGCTGAGGCGGGGCCGTCGTCCGCGCCCACGAAAGAGCCGATGTGATGGGCGATCCGCTGATCTGGGTTCTGACCGTCGCCGTCTTCGTGACCGTCTTCGCGCTCCTGCGGCTGCGCGCCGAGAACGAAGCGCTCCGAGATGAACTGGAGAACGTGCGTGCCGACAGCGAACTCGGTGCGGGCGAGCCGTCGCACGGACCGATGGATCCCGCCCCAGCACCGGCACCGCCGCGCGGAGACACGGACGAACAGGAAGCGTCCGCCCCATGAACGCCGCGATCGCCGGCGCCGCGGGCGGCATCCTCGCGGCACTAATAACCCTGGCCGGAGTGATCCTCTCCGCCCGGTGGCGGCTGGCCGACGAGAACATCATCAAGGAGCGCGCGAAGTGGCGCGAAGCCGTGCGGTCCATCGTCGCGGAAGCGGTCTCGATCGATGCTGACACGAAGGATGGGACGGCTCGTGCCCGGCGCCTGTGGGGCGAGATCGCGCTGCGGATGAACCCGGAACCTGCAGGGGGGAAGGGAGACCGTGAACTCGTGAAGGCCATCGCCAGCCTGATCGACACGTCGAACCGCAACGATGAGGTCAGAGGCCGGATCCTCGGGCTGGCAGCGCCGATCCTGAAGCACGACTGGGAGCGGGCGAAGTGGGAAGCTTCCGGTCGTTTCTGGGAGGATGAGCCCGAGCAGTCCCTGTAGCGGGGCTTCCGGGCCGAACCGGTAGCGCCCATGGGAACGGCCCGACGATCGGCGTCTCGTCGAGCTGTTGAAAGACCCGCGGCGACCAGAGGCGCAACCGACGAAGCTCCTCGCGCCGTCGGTCGAGTAGCCTATCGGTTGCCTGGCAAATGCGTCTTGATCTCGTCGGGCGCCTCGCGATCGAGCGTTATCGCATCGATCTTGTCGAGTTGCGCCAGCAGGTCCGCAAATCCGTCGTCTCCGTCGTCATCATCGGCGACTGAGAACAGCCGGTGAAACCCAGCGCCGAGAACGTCCAGATCCCGCTGGGTCAGCAGGCCTACGGCTACAATCCGATCTTTCGTCAACGTCGCTCTCCCAGCGTGGATGGGCGCAACGACTGATCGAATGCTAAGTGTCCCAAGTGTTTGGGGCATGCCGGATTGACGGGCGCCATTGATCGACGCAGTTTCTCGCCGCCCGGTCCTCGGGCAGGAGAATGCCAGATGCGTAAACTGCTGTTCGCTGCCGCTTCGCTATCCCTGCTCGTCGGGGCGCCCTCGATGGCTGCGCCGTGCAAAGACGCCAAGGGGCGCTTTACCAAGTGTCCGAAGGCATCGACCAAAACGGTCCGATGCAAGAGCGCGAATGGCAAGTTCGCAAAGTGTGGCACGGCTGGCGCCAAGCCGGTCTGAGGCGAGCCGAGCGCGGGCGATCACACCCGCGCTCGCGAGGTCAGTTCTTGGCCGGCGCGGTGACGATCATCGGTTCGCTCGCCGGAACGACAGCAACCGAGACGTCCTCGCCGATAAAGGCGGTCACCGGCGAGCCGAGAAGAATGTCAGCGCTGGTCCCGGTCACAAAGAAAACTGCGACTGGGATCAGCACCGCGGCGCCGACGACGCCGGCGGTCCCGGTCTTCCCCTTGTCGTCGACCGAGCCGCTCATGCGTATCTGCCGGCCATTCGCGCGCACGTACAGGACGCGCCCGTTGATGCGGCCGGATTTGCCCCACATGCCCTTATTCCTGACTTCGGTGATCTCGCCCGTCGCCGGGCTGCCTGCCGGGATCACGACGTTGCCGTCGATTGTGATAGCGTCCGCCGTCTCGATCCGGAAGCGTTACTAAAGAGGTTTTCTTGATGAGCGCGGTCTGCGTTCGGCGTCTGATTGATCGCGCGCTTTTCCATCGTGAGTGCGGGACCCAGTCGAGCATGCACCAGAGGACCGAACGGACGATTTTTCGGATGAGAGCGCGGAACCACGCCGACCGTCATCGATAGCGATGCCGACTTCGACGCGACACCGAGTTGGATATCCACGTTCACGGTTTTCTATTTGCCCATGAGCGTCGCCTTCCAGAGGTGACCGTCGCCTGAGAGCTCCGTGCGCAGGTCGTATGCGTCGAACTCATACCTAACCCAAGCTTGGGTATGGCCGATGAGCGCGCCCGACTTGCTCGGGGCTTCGTCTTACGCGGGACCGAAATGTCTGATGATCTCCTCACGATTCCAAGCCTGAGCGGACCGGTTGAGCATGTCGGCTCTGTAGGCTGAATACCCTTCGTGGCCCTGCACGAAGATATGTATGTGATTCAGCATTTTCGCGCGAAAGCCAAACTCCAATCCCGAAACGATGAACTTATAGAACAGCGTTCGACCCTGTGGATCATTGAAGATATCAGGGGTCTTTGAAACAACCGCAGCCTCGCCCAATGCCGCAAGAATATCCTTCACGGCAACGCTTGAGACTGGATGACCAATAGCCTCTATGAACCCGGGCCAGTAATCCATTAGTTCGTTCGTGCCGCCGTCGTCCGACCTGCCCCCGACGGAAAACGGAGCACGGCAGCATCGAACTCCGCAGACATTGAAGGACGCCGTAGATAAAACGGCCTCCCATTCACCCCAGCCTCAGAGACGAATGGGCCGATAGGCAAATATTTTATCAAGCACATCATCTATGTTGATTGCGCCATCAGCTGATACAAACGCGTCTGTCTGATAGATATAGTCGGACCAGTTTGGATCAGGACTAATTTTATTTATCTGCCCTATAAGCCCATCCTCTTCTTTTTCACTAACATCCATCGAGACCAAACGAATGAGGCTATCTCTCAGAACCTCGCGGTCATTGTTCATCTATTTGCCTCTAATGTGGTTCAAAGGAGTTCTTATGATGAGATTGTTCATGTCATAGATGTTTCCTCCCTTAGCCACCGGCTGCATATGATCTAGCTCATACGTCGCTCGTCCCCCTACCTGCTGATCGGAGATCGCAAAAGGAGCACGACCTGATTTCATGCGCTGGACGTTCATGACATTGAACTGCTTTGAGATCGCGGGATCATCGGCTGCCGCCTTCCAGAATGCCGCCCTAAACTGGTTGAAATCGGAGAACTTCTGCCCTGCCAGTTTGTCGGCAATCTGCTGGGGAACCTTCGCTGCATTTCCTGCAGATCCCCGTAGCCATGCCTCGCCATCACGGATCGTCGGCAAGCCGCCGCCGTGAGACGCGACCCCCGGTTCGAGCCGACGTGCGCTACCGGACGTCGACGGCTTCGGGAGGCCGATCGGATTGGACGCGTTCAGATCCGCCGCGTCACCTGCCATGGTACCGTCAAACGACTTGGTCGAGCGTAGTGCCTTCGTTACCGATGCCACTCCAAGGATCGAAACGCCGGCCTCCGTAAGTGTGGATGCCTCTGCGGGATTGCGCGCAGCGGCCACTTCCTCTTCGGTCAGGTCGCTCGTGCTTAGGATCGACAACCCATTCGTCCCCAGCCAGACGGCCAACTGTGCGGCCTTCTGGTCGAGCCCAGTCTTCTGCATGACGTTGCTGACGGCCTGGTCCAACGCGAAGCTCCCAAGCGCCCCCACCGGTCCCTTGCCGAGACTGATGCCAACTTCGACGATGCGCTTCAGCGTCGCATTCTCTTCCTCAATGCGATTGAGGTAGGACTGCGTTCTGACCAGTGTTCGCGCGACCGCGTCTCCAAGGGTAGGATCGCCTGTGACGACTACCTCTGCGGGACTGCTGACGGCAGCTGTTGCTACGCCGGTGGCGAGCGGAAGGCCAATTAGCTGCTGGGGATTGCTGAGCGATCCGCTTCCGTCACGCAGAGCGATGATCGCTTTGCCATCGGTGTCGAAGAACTCCTGCAACGCTGGCGAAGCCGCCACGGCGGCACGGAACTCATCTGCTTCCGCCTTGCCTAGGGTGCGCTCGATGTAGAGCGCCCGACGCTCGGCCAGGACGTCGCCGACTTGACCGTATGACAGCCCATTGAACTGCGGGTCGCGGCCGAGCGCGTTGACCTGCGACATGTTGACGGCATCGTTCCCACGAGCGAGCCGATCGATCCCTCCAAGCAGCCGATCGATGGCACCGCTTTCAGGAATGCTATCAGACAAGGACTGTATCTCGGCGACGATCTGCCGCGCGGGCCGTGCCGGATCGGTCAGCAGCTGCTGCGCGCCCTGCAAGATCACGCTGCGGTCCGAATTGCCGGTGACTAGCGCATTGAACTCGCGGCCAGCGGCGGCGTCGGCGTATACGGTGAATCCGCTTTGCCGATCGGCCGTGACGACTTGCGAGCGCTCCGTGTCGCGATTGGCGCTGGCGAGAGCGGCAGTCCCGCTGGCGGTCCCGACGACGACCGCGCCCGTTCCGATCGTGCCTCGGGTGGACTGCGTCAACGTCGAAGATGCCAGGCTTCCGTCCAGAACCGGCACGTTCGCGCTGGCGACTGATCGACGGAACGGATCGTCGATCGAACCCGATACGCCGATGGACGTATCGCGACTTCGAGCGCTGTCGAGCACGTCGCTCACCGCAAGGTCGCCGGTGGAGAGCGAAAGGCGCCCGCTGTCGCGACCGTCGACATCCAGCGCGGCGACGATGCCGCCATCGATACGGGTCGTGCCAGCGGCCCTGGCGTCCAACGCGCCACCACGGGCCAGCAGCGCACTCTGTTCGACGACCATCGCCGACGATGCGGAGCCGCGTCCGAGTTGCAGCGAGCCGCTCCCGCCGACGCCGCTCGATCCCTGGACGGGCGAGAAGGTGAGACCGAGACTTCCGCCAGAAGATCGCTGACTCTGCGTCGACGTGTCCTGCAGGCTTCGTATCGTGAGGTCGCGCCCGGCGGCGACATCGACGTCCCGTCCGCTGGCGACTGCTCCGGCAAGCGACAGGTCCCGCCCCGCCTCGATCGACAGCCGGTTACCGGCCTGAACGAGCGAGTTCGACTGGGTGACGGACGATCCGCTACCCGAGCCGCGGCTGCTGCTCGCGTTGACCGACGCGCCGGCCGTGACTCCGCCGACGAGGCCCACGCCGACGTTCACGCCGACGCCAACGCTGGAACTGCGGCTGCTGAAGGCGTTCTCGGACTGCTGCTGCGCCGATTGCAGAGTGACGTCGCGGCCGGCCGCCAGCAGGACGTCGCGCTCTCCCACGATCGTCGATCCCCGCACGGTCACGTCCTGTGCTCCACGGACCTCGACGTCCCGACCGGCTACGCTGGATCCGATGGCGGTCTCAGCTCGGCTGTTGCTGGTGCTGCGCGAACTCGATGCCCCGAGGCCCGCCGAGATGCCCGCCGTGTTCGTCACGGCGTTCGTCAGCGCCGTGACAGAGCGGAGCGTCTCCGAAGCGGCGGTCACGGCGGTGCCGCCGGCACCGATGCCACGGCTCGCGACCCGTCCCGGCAAGCCGGACACGCTGGACGCCGCGCCTGACACGTTCTCGTAGAGTTTGACCGAAAGGCCGACCGAGGACGACTTGCTCAACGTGTCGTTCGTGGCGACATCGGTCGCGTTGCGGATCGCGACGTTCTCCCCGGTTAGCCGGGTCAGCCCGGTTCCGGCGATCTCGCTACCCGTGACGGTGAGATCGCGTCCCGCATCGAGCGTGACGTCGCCCGCGGTCGATCCGATCAGAGAACCCGTGTTCGTGACGCTCGTCGTGTTTACGTCGTTGCGGTTCTTGGCGACGCCAAGGAACAGGCCGCCGCCACCGATCGACAGCCCGCTCTTCTTGACCCGTGTCGACTGTTGCTCGGTGTCGGTCGCGGTCAGCGTGCCGACGTCGATCGCGCTGCCCGCGGCGATCGAGACACCGTTGTTCGCGACCACGTTGGAGCCGGCGATCCGCGTGTCGCCTGTGCTACGGAGTGCGACCGTGTCGCCCGACAGCGTCGAGGCGACGACGCTCTGATCGGTGCCGTCGTAGGTGGTGGTGGTCCTGGTCGAAGACAGGAGGCCGCCCGACTTCTTCAACGTGTCGCGCTGAAGCCGCGTGCTGTCGACGACGCCGGTCACGCCGATGCTGCCTGCGTCCACCGCAAGCGCGCGGCCGGCCGTGATCGTGCCGCCGTTCACCGTCACCGCACCCGGTGTCGCTAGCGTGACGTTGCCGCCTGCACTCAGATCCGAAAGGACATTGCCGCGTTCGGTCTGGGTCTGCTTGAACTGCGTCTTGCCCTCTCGGCCGATCGCGAACGCGGTGCCGCTGTCGGTCGCGCTGCCGATCGCGATGTTCTGACCCGCCGAGGTGACCAGATCGCCGCCTGCCGCCGCGCTCGCGCCAGTGACGGACAGCGTTCGCCCCGCCAACAGGTCGAGGTTGCCCGTGGCGGCAATGTCGCTGCCGCGATTGGTCGTGGTGGTCGTCAGCGAGACCTGCTGGTCCGAACGACCGGCATAGTAACGCGTCGCGACTGTGCGCGTCGTTGCGACCGGGGCAAGTGTCAGATCGCGACCTGCCGCCAGCGTGAGGTCGCCGCCGGTGATCGCGCCGCCACGGTCGATCAGGTCGCCGGTCGCCGAGACGATGCCGCGGCTGCCCAGATCGAGCCGTCCGCTGTTGACGATCGTGCCGCCGACCAGAGTGCCGCTGGCGCTTGCGCGGATGACGCCGGCGTTGGTCAGCGAGTCCGACGCGCGCAGCTGGAGATCACGCCCGGCGATGATCGCGCCGCCGCTGGTCAGATCTCCGGCCGCCGCCTTGGTCAGGTAGACGCGCGGCGCGAGCACCGTCTGCGGTCCCGACGGGGTCTGGACGGTGGTCTCCACGAGCAGCACGATGTCGCTGGTCAGCGTCGCCATCTGCGTCGGCGACAGGGAAACGCCAAGCGCCAAATTATAGGTCTTCGCGAAGGTCGCGCCGGCATCGAGCAACGCGCGATACTGGCCCTGGTTGTCGCCGTATCCGACCAGCCGCTGCGAGCCGACCAGCGCGACGAGCTGGTTCGCGATCAGCTGCTGCTCGTAGAGCCCGTCGCCGAGCCGGCGCTGCACGCGCGATGGGTCATAGCCGAGCTTGTCGAGGAAATAGTCGCTCGACAGGAAGGTGTCGTAGTTGTTGAAACGGGGGTCCGCCTGGACCAGCACCTGCGAACTCGAGCTGGCGAACTGGAACAGTCCGCCCAGATCGAGCGTCGCACTGCCCGCGCCGCCGCTCGCGCGATCGGTCGGCGGCTTGACCGCGAAGCCGAAGGTCGGGTCGGTCGCTGTGCCGGCAATGACACCAGGCGCGCCGCCCGGTGCGACTACCGCGCCCGTGCTTACGACGGCGACGGCGCCACCGGCCGTGACGGCACCGGGCCGCGCGCTCGCGGCGAAGATGTCGGCGATGCCGCCACCCGGAACCAGGACGAGATTGTCGATGCTCACTGCGTCGATCGTCAGCGTTCCGGCCGCCGTGATGGTCGAGGGAATCGTGAAGGACGGGAGCGCGTCGACGCTCGTGAACGGGGCCGTCGAGCGCGTGTCCCAGTCGCCGCAGAAGAACAGGAAGCAGTTGCGCTTCTCGTCCTTGATCGTGCCGATCTGCGTCGTGGTGTTGTAGCCGGTGAAGGCCGTGTTCGTCACAGTCGCGGCGCCGACGTTCAGATTGCCCGATGCGCTTATCGTGGAAAGGTGGTTGACGACGCTGTCAGCGTCGATGCTGATGTTCCCGCCGATGATGCGAGCCGCACCGCTGTCCGCTGTGACGCGCGTGTCCTTGACCGTCTCGTCGAACTCGGTGACCGTGCGGTGCTCGCGGTCGCGCCGATCCTCGTCCTCCACGTGACGCGTCGAGAGCAGTGCCTCTTCGGTCGTGAACACGCTGCGGTCGTTGAGCAGGCGGGTAGCGGCGATCGCGATGCTGCCCTGCGCCTGAATGTCCGAGGACAGGTTCTGGAGCGAGCCTGCCCGGCCAGTGCCGCCGACGCCGGTGACGGCCAGATTGCCGAGACTGTAGAGCAGCGCGCCGTCGCGGTTGACGATGTCGCCGCCGCTCGAGAGCGACAGGAGCCCGCCCCGGGTGGCGATCACCGCCCTGTCGCCCGCGTTGACGATGCCGCCTGTGCCGGACAGCGCGACGCTGTCGCCGAAGATCGCGCCGCCATTGGCGATCTGTGCAGCGGTCGCCGACACGGCCCCGCCGTTTAGGAGCCCCTGGTTATCGAAGGTCGTCCCGGCCGTCAGCGTCAGCGTCGGCGCGGCGATCGTGCCGCTGGCTTGGTTGGCGATCGATCCCCCTGTGGCGATGCCGATCGCGGTGCCGCCCTGCACCGTGCCCGCGTTGATGAAGCTGCCGCCGATGTTGAGTGTCAGCGCGCCGGGCGTCGCGATCGTCTCGCCGGCTGCGTTGGTCAGATCGCCGGCTATGCCGAGCGTCAGCGCGGTCGGTGCGACGAGCCGCCCAAACGTGCCGCCGCCCGAGGTGATGTCGAGCAGCCGGCCGCCGGCGAGCGTGCCCGCGCCGACTCCGCTGCCGCCGTCGAGCGCACCGGCCTTCACTGTCAGGTCGCGTGCCGCGGCGATGCTCCCGCGGTTGACGAGCGTCCCCGTCGCGGTCACCCCCGCGTCGCGATCCGCCCAGATCTGCCCGCCGGTGGCGTTGGCTAGGCTTGCGGTCGACAGCGTCAGGTCGCCGCCTGCAGCAAGCGTGCCCGCGCCATTGTCGACGCTCGTCGCCGTAACGGCGACCGATCCGTCGCCGCCGAGCGTGCCGCGATCGTTGGTCAGCGTAGCGGCAATAAAGGTCGCGCCATCGGTGCCCGACGCCAGCAAGCCGTTGCGATTGTCGAGCGTGCTCACGTTCACGTCGAGCTTGCCGCCTGCCACGATGCGGCCGCCGGTCGTGGTCAGGGAGTTAGCCGCGATCGTCGTCACGCCGGTCGACTGGATGAGGCCACCATTGCCCGTGAGGATGGCGCGCGCGGCGGTCAGCGAGAGCTTCGCGGCATCGAGCGTGCCTCCCGCCAGCGCGATGTCGCCATCGCGCGCGCCAACCGTCAACGTTCCGCCCGCCGTCAGGCGCGACCCGCTGTCCAGGTTGAGCGAACTTGCGGCGACCGTCGCATCGGTGGCGCCACCGACCAGGACGGAACCGCTGATCGCATCGCGGACGTCGAGAGACAGCAGCCCCGCCGAACCGGTCGCCACCAGCGTGCCGCCGTCGAGCGCCGTGAGGCGCGCGTCCAGCGGGCCGGCGGCCTCGATCGATCCTCCGGCGTTGCGGGTCGCACCGGCCCGAAGCGTGAGGCCGCTGGCTGCCGCGATCAGACCATTCTCGTTTGCCACATCGCCGCCGATCGTCAGGCCGGCGCCGCCCGCAGAGGTCAACGTCCCACCGGTGTTGGCGAACGTGCCGGCGATCAGCGACAGCGCGCCATTGGTCGCGATCCGACCGCCGCCATTGTCGATCGCGCCGGTCCCGTTCAGCGCAAGCGTGCCGCTGCCGAGATGCAGGATCGCCCCGCCGCGGTTGTCGATCGTCGCCGCGCGCAGCGTCAGATCCTGTCCACGACCGACGATGTCGGCGGCATGGCTGAGCGTGCCCGTCGCGGTCAGCGTCAGGTCGCCGCCGTTCTCGATCGTAGCACCGCTGCCGAACGCGAGATCGCCCGCCGTCGCATCGAGCGCGAGCGCGCCGAGCGCAGTAATCCGGCTGTCGGTGAACGCCAGTGTCGTGGCACCGATCGCCAAGGTGCCGTTGCTGCCGATGCGCGACCCGGAGGCGGTCAACGCGCCCCGGCTCGCCAGCGTCAGTGCGCCCGATCCGAGCGCGGTCAGGCTGGCGCGATCGAGCGCGACGGACCCGGCGGTGACGTCGAGCGTCCCACCCGCTTCGGTCGTGCCGCCGCGCGAGGTGAACGCGTCTGCGTCTATGGCGACAGCGCCGTCCGACACGATCAGACCGTCCTGCGCGAACAGTCCCGCGGCCTTGAAGCTCGTGCCGCCATTGCCCGAAATCGTGCCGGTGTTCGCCAGCCTGGCCGAGGTCAGGTCGACGCGGCCCGCGCTCGCGATCAGGCCGGCGTTCGTCATTGCGCCGACCGTGTTGGCGGTCACGTTGCCACCGCTGACCTGGCCACCACCGCCGATCGCGAGCGAGCCCGCGCGCACCGCCAGAGCGCTGCCGCCCTGCAAGCCGCCTTCGACGACGCTGAGCAAACCCCCGACATTGGCCGTCGTCGCACCGCCGCCCGCGACCAGCCCCTTGCCGGTGATCGCGAAATCGCCGCCGACCGTCAGGTTCAGCGCCTTGCTCGCCGTGATGCTGCCAGCCGCTCCATCAATGCCGAGCGAACCAGCCGTGACCGACACGTCGCCGTTGCCGCCGATCTGCCCCCCGCTGCCCCCGATCGCGCCGGTAAAGCCCAGCGTCAGCGCGCCGCTGCCGAGTGCCAGAACCGCGCCACGCTCGTTGGCTAAGCTGCTGCCGGTGAGCGTCAGCGCGCCGCCGGACTGGATCACGCCGCCGACATTGGCGACCGCGCCCGCCTGCGCATCAAGCGCCGTCCGCGCGTCGATCGTGCCGCCGCCATTGTCGAGCGTCGTGGTCCGCAAGGTCAGCGTCCCGCCGCTGGCGAGCCCGTGGTTGACGATGCTGCCGGCCGTCAACGACACGGCGTCGCGCGCCAGCACCCGTCCCGTCAGCGCCGCCGCACCGCCGACGTCGAGCCGCAACGTCCCGGCTTGCGTGATGCGGCCGTCGTGGGTCAGGCCGGCGGCGAGCGTGCCGCCGCTGCTGAGCGCACCGGTCGTGACCGTGAGATCGCCACCGCTGCCGATCAGGCCGTTGCCCGTCAGGCTCGCGCCGTTCAAGGTCGTCGTGCCTTCGCCGTAGATCTGGCCGGCGACGTCGAGCGCACCGGCGGTTTCGATCGCGACAGCTGTCTTCGCGGTGATCGCGCCGGGCACCGATATCTTGCCGTCGAACGACAGCTTCACGCCCTGTTCGAGCCCGGCGAGATCGCCTGCGACGTTGACGCCGAGCCCGCGCTCGGTGCCGATCAGCTTGATCGACCGCGCATACATCCCGCCGAGCGCCGCGACGTCGAGCGCGAAGGCGGGCTGGTTCGGCTGCGCTGCCGTGCGCTGCCCGACCACGACGATGTCGCCGTCGCGGGTAATGTCGCCCGCGCCGAGGCTTGCGGTCACGGTGTCCGCATACAGGCCGGCGTTGATCGAGACGGCGCGCGCGAACAGGTCGAGCCGGGCGTTGGTCGCGTCGAGACCGCTGCCGGACACGTCGATCGTGCCGGTCGCCGTCCGGAATCCGCTGAGCGCGCCGGTGCCGTCGACCAGCGGCTGCGCCGCGGCCAGCGTAACGCGTGGCGCGTTGACGAACCCGCAACCGTTGCACGAGATGCCGTAGGGATTGGCGAGCACCAGGTCGGCCGTTTTGCCGGCGACTTCTATGTAGCCGCGCAGGCTCGACGGATTGGCGGCGACCACTTCGTTGATGATCAGCGACGCCCCGCCCGATGCCTTGAGCTGTGCGTTGCCATCGATATAACCGGCGAGCCGGCTCTGGACGATCTTGTCGCTGTTGTTGAGCACGACGCCGCGCGCGTCGACGTTGAACGCCTGGTAGCGGTTGTAGCTCGTCCCGCTGGCGTCGGGCGCTGCGATCTTGACCACCGGCACGCCGTTCGCGCCGTAGTCGAGACGTGTCGCGCCACCTGGGACCGGGACGACCGGATTGGCCGCCGTCGGTGCGCCGTCCTGGCCCCGCGCCGGCACCGTCGCGACGAGCAGCAGAGCCGCGAGCCCCGCCCCGCCGCCAAGTGGGGACAAGGCGCTTGCCGAACGCATCCGGCGACGCAGCACGGCGAGGGTCAGCTTGGTCATGCTCAGAATCCTACACCGGCGGAAAGGCCGAACCGAACGCGGTTGCGATTGGGTATCTGGCGCCCGAACACCGGACGCGCCCCGAATACGTCGACGAAGAACGGACCACGCCGCGTCCTCAGCCCGAGGCCGGCGCCGCCGCGTGCGCCGGTCCCCTTGCGGACCTCGCCCATGTCGAACAGGACATACGGACGGAACCCATCGGTGATCTTGGCCCCTAGCTCCTGGCGGAGGTAGAAGCCGTCCCGTCCCAGTTCCGCCGTATCGGTATCCAGGCCACGGATCGTATATGGGCCGCCGATCTGTATGAGGTCCGAGCCGAACAGATTCCGGTCGCTGACCTGTCCGTGAAACTCGGCACGGTACCCGTCGATGAAGCCCTGCCCCAAGGGCACGAACAGTCCGAAGTCGGCGCTGACGATCCGGTAGCGTGCACTCGGCAGCGCATCGGGCCGATCGTCCGGCTGCTTCTGCGCGCCGAGGATGCCGAGACCGAACCGGACCCCCACCGACCCGTCGAAGCGCGCGGCGCCGAATGTGCGGCGGTCGATCAGCCGCACTTCGAGATCGGTGAGATCCTGTCGCTGGATGCCGATCTCGACGTCGTTGATGAAGTTGCGACCCCATCGCCGCGCCAGCCCGACGCTGATCGAGTCCTTGGTCGTCTGGTCGCGGTAGAAGACCCGCTCGGCACCGATCGCGACCCGGTCGAGCGTGCCACGCGTCCCGAAGCTGCTGACTTCACCGTTGACGGTCTGGCTGTAGCGATTGGCGGAGCCGCTCGCGTTGAACGTCCACCACCCGGCGGGGACGGATATCGAGCCCCCGACACCGCGGCTATCAGCGGGCACTCCCGGCGAATCCGTCCGGCGGTTGTAATAGGCGCTGATGACCTCGGAAAAGCCCAGCTGCCCGAGTTCGGCAATCTGCGCCGAACCCTGGTAGCGGCCGACCCGCTCGCCGGCGAAGTTGTTGATCGACAGCGATCCGGCGATCGGCCGCGCCTGATCTACCGTGACGTCGAGAACGGACTGGCCCGGCGCATCCCCTGGCACGATGTCGACGGCGACGTTTCGACCGGGAACGCTGCGCATCTGCTCCAGCCCCTGTTCCAACGCGCGCAGATCGAGCAGGTCGCCGCGCCCGACCGGCGTCGCGCGGCCCCAAACCCTGGTCCTGTCCGTCTTGTTGACCCGGATGCGCTCGACGACGCCCGGCACCACGACGATCCGCAGCGTGCCGCTCGCGAGATCCTGTTCGGGGAGGCCCGCGCGCGTCGTCACCAGACCATGCTCAATGAACGCGCTCTGCAGGCTCCGGATGATGTAGTCGAGACCGGCGGTTCCGACACACCGCCCGCGATACTGGGCGACGAACCCAGGCACCCAACCCAGCTTGGGCAGGCTTACATTCTCGACGACGATGTCGCGCACCGTGAAGCAACTGGCTTCCACCGGGAAGGGACCGAGCGCAACCGGCGCGGCGCGCTCGATCGTCGCGACCGGCGCGGCCTCCCGCGCCGCCCGCTCCGCCGCCTGCCGCTGCGCTCGGATGCGGGCTTGCTCCTGATCGGCCGGCGCTGAGACCTGCGCCGCCGCGGCTGTCGATAAGAGAACGACGCCGGTGAGTGCGGCAACCCAAGCCGCCCGCTGGCGACAGGATTCGCCACTCGTTCGTCTGGCCGATCCTGTGGTCATCAACGCCCCGCCTACTATTCGCATTCACGATACATTCGATGCTCGTAAATTTACAAGATCGTTGGTCGATCAATACCGGAATCGTTAGACCGCAGATAGTTAACAAAATTCACCTGCAGAGGCAGAACGCGACCAACTACATTGGAAACGGACCATTCTCCGGGTCATTGGGCATCGATGATTTGGCAGATCCCCATCGCTCCGTCGTCGGAAGCGGTTCCGGACGTGCGGCGATGAGGGACATACACGTCGGCGATGCAGCGCGATGCACGGTCGCAGCCAAACAGACGCAGGCAACTTTCCACTTCGCCTTCAAGGGTCATCTTGATAACCTCCGGCTACGTTCGACCAAGATACTGTTGGAGCGCTGCAATGTTCACGATCGGAGCTACACGACCAATACCTCAGGTTGACGGGCACGCGGGCGCCGTCCTGGGATGCATGGTCCTCGTCGCGTGTGCGGTCAACGCCGTGGGAGAGATCACCGGGTTCGGGTTCGTCGGCGCTGGTTATCTCATGAGCGGGCTGATCGGAGCAGGATGCATGTTGGCCCTGCTGTGGAAGACCTGCGAGGATTACCGCGACTCTGCTTGGCATCCCCTCTCGGCGTGGCCCGTCGCTGCCGCAATGGTCTGGTACAGCATGTTCACCGGCTTTAACTATATGGCCGCACAAACCAACCCGGTCCTGTTCGAGGCCGCAAGCGGCCTGGGGCTTGACGTAGAAGCCAGGTTTCTGCCGTTCTACGCGTCGCTCTGGTTCAAGCTCGGCGGCTTCGGGCTGATCGCCGCGTTGCGCCTCGTCCAGTACGCTTGGGAGCGTGAGTACAGACACTGATCGTCGGACATCCCGGCGGCATCGGCCGTCATGAGCGCCTTGATCGATCCCGTCGGGCAAGAACGGCCCGCGGCGCCTGCCGACCCAGGAAGGGCACGGATTGCGATCGGCTCGACGGGGTGATCTGCTAAGACGGCTTCCAGCGACCGACGAACCCTTCTCGACCTCGAGAGGTGCTCGTTCTGGAGCGCCGTTCGGTGGCGCTCGATAGTCGCGAGAACTCACGGCGAGCCGTGGCGCGCAACTGCCTGGCGAACCGCAGCGCGGATGACCGGGTCCGCGATGTCCGCCAGAGAGCGGGCGCTGATGCGCAGCACGCCGATGTTGCCCCGCCGACCGATGATCGCCCGTATGCCCGCTTGCATGGATCTCGCGGCAGTCGACGTCACGACAAGGCGCGTCTGCTTGAACGGGCGCATGCAAGAGGTCTTCGAAGCCGAACTCTTCGATCAGGATGACTTCACCAACCTGACCCACGACATGCTGGACGCGATCCGCGCGAGGTTCGCGCTGGTGAGCGGCGGAAGAATGATCGTTTCGCGCGGTGAATGGCCGGATGGCTGGACCTTCGAGACTGCGGACCGCAGCGAGTTCATCCGCGCGATCAGGTGGTTCTCGAGCAATTTCTGGCCGCACTTCGGACGCCTGCTCACCCCCGTCGTGGACGGCGTGCGCGTGAAGGGACCGTTATATCCCGAAGTCCGCCCCAACGGTGCCAAGCTGGTACTGATCGATGGCCAGGGGATAGGCCACACGCCGGATTACGGGGCGAGCATCTCCACCTCGATCACGCGCAGGTTCGAAGGCGCCGACGCCATCCTGCTGGTCGACAACGCCCATCAGCCGATGCAGGCGGCGCCTCTGTCCATGCTGCGGGCGATAGCGTCGTCCGGACACGGAGAGAAGCTGGCGATCACCTTCACGCACTTCGATCTGATCAAAGGACCCAGTCTACAGAAGGTGAGCAACCGCAGGGCGCACGTCATGGCATCGGTCGTGAGCGCACTCGCGCGGTTGAAGGACATCATCGGCGGACAGGTCGTCAGCGCGATAGACACGGCCTCGACGAACGATGCTTCATGCTTGGAGGCACCGACCGTCGTCTCGACGAACTTCCGCCGAAGGCGGCTTCCCACATGCGGGCGCAGCTGGTGGCGATGATCTCCCTGGCGGAGGCCGCGCACGTCGCGGACGAACCCGAGACTTGGGACGGTCCTACGTACGATGCCCTCGGAATGCTGTTCGCGGTGCAGGACGCGGTCAAGAAGTTCCATCAAGCGCCCATGTGCGCCTGGTGGGATCGAAGCCCGGACGGAGGCATGGTTCCGCAGGCCGATTTCCAGACCTCGACGTCGCGTTCGCCTAGCATGATCCGGAGCAGTTGATTCGGGACCGCCTTGGCGGATCGGAGTCATCTGCGACACGGGCCCGTTCCGCACCGCTACCGAAGGCGCCTGACGGATATGGCTACTGCGCCTGAGTATGTCGCCGCCTTCGTTCGATATCGGGCGGCGGCGCGTGGCTGATCCCGAGGTAATGACCGAGGCGCAGGCGGCGGCGGCGCTTCGGGTCCATCCCAAGACGCTGGCGAGGTGGCGCCGTGCGAGGCTTATCGCGTGCGACCTGTCCCCCGGCGGCCGGGTCCGCTATCAGTGGGGCGACCTACTGGCCTTCCGGCGATCTATGCGAAGCCCGGTCGATGCTCCCATATGCTCCCATATGTCAGGCGAAGCGCGCGACGGGATCGCGTAAATCCGCCTCTATGGCAGAGATAATCCTGTACGGCGTGATCGGTGATGAGTTCGACAAGCTCGACTCGAAGACCATCGCCCCGCTGATCCGCGCCGCCTCCGGCCCTCTGTCGCTCCGCATTAATTCTCCCGGCGGCTACGTCATGGAGGGTCTGGCGATCATTGCGGCGATCCGCGACTATCGCTGGAAGGTCACCGCGTACGTCGACGGCTTGGCCGCCTCGATGGCGTCAGCGATCGCCGCGTCCTGCGACGAATGCGTGATGGCTGAAGCGTCGATGCTCATGGTGCATAACCCATGGGATGTGGCGATTGGTGATGCGCCAGAGCTCCGCGCCGCAGCCGACAAGCTTGACCGCATCCGCGACCAGCTGGTCGGCATCTACGCGAAACGCAGCGGCCTAGAGACCGATGAGATCGTCGCGATGCTCGACGCGGAAACGTGGATGGGTGCCGACCAAGCGGTCGAGCGTGGCTTTGCCGATCGGACCACCGCCGACCTCAAGATTGCAGCCATGGCGAACGTGTCCGCCTTCGGCTTCCGACACGCACCCGACAAATTGAAAGGACATCATATGCCCGGCGAACTCGACACCACCCAGGCCGCGGTAACGCTGGAGCGTACGCGCATCTCGACCATCATGGCGCTGGGCGCCAAGCATCGCATTCCCCAGAACGTCACGCAGGACCTTGTTACGCGCGGGATCGACCTCGACCAGGCGCGGGCTTCAATCCTCGACCACCTCGCCACCGACGGCGATCGGCACAATATCGGCCACCAGTTCGGCGGCAGCGGCCACCAAACACTGGACGATCCGACAGTTCGCGTGAAGGCGATGAGCGACGCGATCGGGGCCAAGCTACTGAACAAGCCGGCGGCGGGCGCATCGGCGGAATATCGAGGCATGTCCCTCGTCGACATGGCCCGCGATCACCTCTCGCGCGGCGGCGTCCAGGATGCTTACCGGATGAGCGCAGATCGCGTCGCGGCGATGGCGATGCAGGGCAACCCTTTCACCGCCCGCGCTACCGTCATCACCCACACTACCAGCGACTTCCCGCAGATCATGCAGGCGGGCGTCGATGCCGCGTTGGTCGCTCGCTACCGCGCGCAGGAATCGCAGCTGAAACGCCTGACCGCGATCCGCGACGCGCCCAACTTCAAGGAACAGATCGGCATCCAGATGAGCGGCTTCGGCTCGCTCGATCAGGTGAACGAGGCCGGCGAGTTCAAGAACAAGACGCTGAGCGAGAGCAGCGGCAGCTACCAGCTGCAAACGTTCGGCAACATCATCAATTTCAGCCGCCAGATGTTGATCAACGACAGCTTGGGCGCATTGGCCGACATCGTGCAGGTGATGGCGTTCGCGGCGTCGCAGATGGAAGCGACGATTCTCGCCGCGACGATCAACAGCAATATCCCGTTGCGCGACGGTATCCCGTGGTTCGACGGGCGGCACGGCAACCTCGCGGGCACTGGTGGGGCTCCGACGATCGCCACGCTCGATGCAGCCCGGCAAGCGATGCGCAGCCAGAAGGATCGCGACAACGTCACGCTGATCGACGTGCAGCCGAAGTTCCTGCTGGTGCCGACCGGACTTCAGACGGCGGCCGAGACGCTCGTCGCCAGTGCAACGGTCCCCTCGACCGTAACCACCGGATCGGGCAGCACGGCGGTAACTTCTTTCACCGGCGACGTGGCGAACCCCTTCGCGGGCAAGCTCGAGCCGATCGCCGACCCCCGCTTGGTCAACCCGGCGGCGTGGTATCTCTTCCCGGATCCCGAGATCTGGCCCGCTTTCGTCAGCGTATACCTGAACGGCAACCGCGAGCCATTCACCGAAAGCCAAGACGGGTTCCGCGTTGACGGCATTGAATGGAAGGTCCGCCACGACTTCGGCGCGGGCGTGCTCGACCCGAAGGCGGCCTACAAGAACCCCGGGCAGGGCTGATAGCAAGGGGGCCTTGGGGTCCCCTTGCCGCCCCCATGTAACAAGGGGGACAAGGTCGTGTGTGATCCCCAGCCACCAATTTCCAAAGGGGTCCGCACTTTGCAGTGTCCGCACCACGATCGGCAGAAAACAGCCGTTTTAGGTGCGGACAAAGTGCGGACCCTGGGTGCGGACAAACGCAAATGTCCGCACCCCACTAAAGCGAAGCGCGGATACCGCGACATTCAGGACCGCGCTCGGGTCGGTCCCCGAGAACATCCTGACGCGGCGGCAAACGGCAGGCCGAAAGCGGGGGAGCGCGGAGAACCCCCGCAGCCACTTCGAAGGCTCGTCAGGCTGTTACCGGTGATGCGACTTTCCCTCAAACTTGAAGAAAAGAGATGTTCTCACATTAGTGCACTGACTCAGTCAGATGGTGCAGGTAGCCTGGCGAGCTTGTCGAAGATTTCTGCGGCGGGCTTGGTCCAAACGAAGGGTTTGGGGTCGTCGTTGTGTTCCTTGAGGTAGCGTTTGATGGCAGCCTGAAGGTCGACGATGCCGCTGAAGGCGCCGCGCCGCAGTCGCTGCCGGGTAAGGATCGAGAAGAAGCCTTCGACGGCATTGAGCCACGAGGCCGAGGTTGGCGTGAAGTGGAAGGTCCACCGCGGATGGCGATCGAGCCAGGCTCTGACCTTGGGATGTTTGTGAGTGCCGTAATTGTCCATGATCGCGTGGACGTCCTTCCCGACGGGGACTTCGCGTTCGATGGCGTTGAGGAAGCGAATGAATTCCTGATGGCGGTGCTGCTGCATGCAGCGACCGATCACCGCACCATCGAGGATGTTGAGGGCGGCGAACAGGGTCGTGGTCCCATGCCGCTTATAGTCATGGGTCATGGTGCCGCATTTGCCGGGCTTGAGCGGCAGCCCCGGCTGAGTGCGGTCCAGCGCCTGGATCTGGGACTTCTCGTCGATCGACAGCACCAGGGCGTGAGCCGGCGGGTGCATGTAGAGGCCGACAACGTCTTCCACCTTGGCGGCAAAAGCGGGGTCCCTCGATCGCTTGAATGTCCTGATGCGGTGCGGCTGAAGCCGGTTGGCAGCCCAGATGCGCTGGATCGTGCTCAGGGATACGCCCATGGCCTTGGCCATCGCCCGGCCGGTCCAGTGAGTAACCTCTCCTGGCGGCTCGGCGCAGGTCAGCGCCAGGATCTTGGCCACGACTGCCGTGGTGAGCGGCGCTCTGCCGGGCGGCCGCGTCTTGTCGCGGAGCAACCCCTCCACGCCTTGCGCGGCATAGCGGGCCTGCCAGCGCCAGACGGCCGGTCGACTGGCACCGGTCCGCCGCGCCACCTCCTGCACGGTCAGACGCTCAGACGAGACCAGGACGATTCTGGCACGCTGAACGTGCTTGAGCGCCCGGTTCCGGTCGGCGACGACCGCCTCCAACCGATCAAGGTCTTTGGAATTCACGATCACACATACGGTCTGGGACATGCCGTCAGACTCGCACACTGCCAACCGAATGTGAATCACCCGATCGGGTCAGTGCATTAGGGAACAGGTTGCAGTTCCATCAATTGCGCGAAACCGCGCGTCTCTCTATATGGTGAGCACGAATACCGGCTCAGATCGAGCGCCCGGTTAGGCACCCATGGCTAGGAGGGCATCGTGTCAGACACACCCGCGCTCCACGACGCGCGCGCCGTAGCAAACGAAATCATTCGCTACGGGCAGCAGCGCGGCCAGCGGTTTACCGTCATGCAGCTGATCAAGCTCGTCTACCTTGTCCAAGGTTGGGGCCTGGCTTTGCTCGATCGCCCGATCATTCGCCAGAATGTCCAGGCATGGCAATACGGCCCCGTGTACCCGCATATTTACAAGCCGCTATCACGGTTTGGATCGGCGCCCGTTCACGATGTCATCGTCGACAAGGCTTCCGGACTGCCTTTTAGCGAAGCGTTCGGCGCAGATGAGACGGAATTGATCCATACGGTCGTCGACCAGTACGGGAAGATGCACGCTTTCACGTTGTCCAGTCTGATGCATAAGCCAGGAACTCCCTGGACCGAGATTTTCACCACCGCCGGCCCCTACAAAGATATTCCGAACGATCTGATCAAACGGCACTTCGTGTCGCTGCGTGATGAGCGAGCCGTTGCCGCAGGATAGCGGAACAGGCGGCAGCGCAAAGCGGTCGAGCCTCAATTTATCTCAGCTACGTAATCATGCTGGCCGGGTGCGAGCGGCGGAAGAGGCGGCTGTAGCATCAAACCCGGCTGACGGATCTGTGGACCTCGCTGAAATAGCCGGTCGTCTCGACCGCCTCGAGGTCTTTGCGGAGCAAACAGGTCTGCAGGCGCAGCTCGTGGCCGACGTGAACGAGTATGTGAAATCGCTTAAGGCTGAGGTCGACGCGCTCTACTGGATCCGCATCGGCGCGATTGTCTTCGCTGCGTTGTTCTGCCTGGCGCTATGCGGAGGCGCGGTCACCGCGTTCATTCTGCAACCGCGGTGGCTGTTAAACGCGCGTACGCACGCTGTCCCCGCGATCCTTGTCGCATCCGTAGGTGCTTCGGTCGCGCTGATCGCGCTGGTCCTCAAAGGCGTGTTTCGAGCTATCGGCGATCGCAACAAGGACGAGCTTCTACCGGAGCACCTCAAGGTGGCAATGGAGACGGTTAAAACCGTGTCGGAAACATTCGGCAAGTAAGACAGCACGTTTCACGCCAAGGCTACGGCCTGCCGCCCTCGGGCGATGCGCGGCGCGCGTCCCGTCTACGGATGTTTGCCGCTATTTGCCCCGGTCGTGTGTAGATTGTCTCTAGGATCTCGATTGTAAAATCTTGAAGGTCGAGCGCGCCTTCTTCACCAATAGTTTCGCTCGAATGCGCAGCGTCGTTACCATCTTGATGGACACAGGAAACTAGTTCCCTGAGCTCATCAGGCAGTTTTCGACGATCAAAAAGCCAATCGAGCCTGAGCCTGAGATCCTTTGCGGTTTTCCAAGAAATGTAGTTCTGATCGCCTTGAGGTAGAGCTATGTTGGAAAATGGGTGACGGCGGAGGATTGAAGGCGGCGTATCGAGGCGGGTGATGAGCCTGCCAGAACCTCTCGAGGAGAGCGATACGCCATGACCGACACTACCAACGTTGTTCAATTTCGCCAGCCCGATGATGTCGACGATCCGTTGACCGAGGTGTTGCGTGCCGGAGCTCGCCGGCTGCTTGCGCAGGCGGTGGAACTGGAGGCCGAGGCGTTCCTGGCGGCGCGAGACGATCTGCGACTGCCCGATGGACGGTCGCGCCTGGTGCGCCACGGGCACGGGCCCGAGCGCCAGGTCCAGACCGGGATTGGCCCGGTGCCGGTGTCGCGCGTGAAGATCCGTGATCGCGGCGGGGCCGAGGAAGGGGAGCGTGTGCGCTTCTCGTCGGCGATCCTGCCGCGCTGGGCACGGCGGACCAAGAGCCTCGATGCGCTGTTGCCGGTGCTGTATCTGCGCGGGGTTTCGACCGGCGATTTTCAGGAGGCGCTCACGGCGCTCCTTGGCAAGGACGCGCCCAACCTTTCGCCGGCGGTGGTCGGTCGGCTCACCGCTGAATGGCAGGTCGAATACGAGCACTGGCAGGCGCGCGACCTATCGGCCCGCCGCTACGTGTATGTGTGGGCGGACGGCGTCTACCTGCAGGCGCGGATGGAGGATCATGCCGAGTGCATGCTGGTGCTGATCGGCGCCACGCCTGAGGGCAGGAAGGAACTGGTCGGCTTCCAGGTGGGCGTCCGTGAAAGCGCTCAGAGCTGGCGCGAGCTGCTCGTCGAGGTGAAACGGCGCGGCCTCGCAATCGCACCCGAGATCGCGGTGGGCGATGGCGCACTCGGCTTCTGGAAAGCGCTCGACGAAGTCTGGCCCAGCACGCGCCACCAGCGCTGCTGGGTGCACAAGATCGCCAACGTACTGAACAAGGTGCCCAAGTCGGTGCAGCCTGCAATAAAAGCTGACCTGCGCGAGATATATAGCGCGCCTGAGCGCGCAGCGGCGGAGAAGGCGATCGCCGTCTTTGTCGAGAAATATAGCGCGAAATACACCAAGGCCGTCGAATGCCTGACCAAGGATCGCGAGAGGCTGCTCACCTTCTTCGACTTCCCCGCCGAGCACTGGGACCATCTGCGGACGTCGAACCCGATCGAGAGCGTGTTCGCGACCGTGCGCCACAGGACGGTGCGTACCAAGGGCGCGCTGTCACCAAAGACGGCACGCCTCATGGTCTTCAAACTCGTCATCGCCGCGTCCAGGAAATGGCGCCGGCTGAAGGGCGAGAACCAGTTGCCCAAAGTCGTCGCTGGTGTCACATTCCGTGACGGCAACGAAGTCACCGACGGCCAATCAACCCGCGCCGCCTGATCGCCTCGTCACCCAAATTCCAGCATAGCTCCTTGAGGTACCGACTGCGGCTCAATACCAATGATTCCCCGCGTTGATATATCGATAGTCTTTCTGAACATAGCGCCGGCCGCATCGAATGCCGAGAACGCTACTGCCAATGCGGCCTCGTCAAAAATGCGAACGATTTTATCATCAACATACTCAGGACAACGGGCCGCCGACTTGGTGATCGGCTTGGTCGCTGTGATATTATAGACCGGGTTGACGTCTGCTCCGTCCCACTCCGGAGATGCGGGGGAATGGTTCGTTTGCCGACCATACATATCGAACAGCGAAGGGCGACGGCATCGTCGACACACAACGAACGCCACCCATCCACGAGATCCGGCATCCGGATCATTTGTCGCCCCCCGAACGTCCAATGTCGTCTCTTGAGTTCCACATCGAGGGCAGGTCTCGACGATCGTTGGATGCCCGGATTTCTGCGGCATGATAATTTCCCCCGTGTTCGTTCTGCGATCCGCACCTTACGAAAGCAAACCTACCGCTTCACTGGCAGCGCATAGACGCTTCCCTCCCCTTGGGGACGGCAACCAAGCGCTTGGAACAGGTCGGGACCGTCTGCCCGTAACGGCGTTGAGGAAAGCATATCGTGTTGGATAGCAAGACATCGGCGATCGTTGGCGTTTTGATCAACCTCTACTTTGAGAGCTGCTTGGTAGAACAATATTACGGCGAGTGCACCGACACCTGTACCGACGACGATCGATAACCAGCCGAGTAACTTTCCACCACTCCATAGCCGCCAAAACCAAATGACCGACGCGGCTGCCGCAAGGGCAGTCCACATCAACGCAATCGGCGGGAATCTTGCCAGAATGGGGTTGAGGAAGAAACCGGCTACGATCGCAGCGCCGCCAACACCAACGAATTTGCTTAAACCTTCATCATGATCATCCGCCATTCGCAGGGCCTAACGCCGAACCATGGAATGAACGACATTCGGAGTGGGCGGCCAACTCCAAACTGTCAGGGCTTTGATGATGTAACCGCCCCCCGACGGCATTAAAGTGGAAACGGGGGTCTTCAACTGATGGAGGAGTGCGGTGATGTCGGAGATTGTTACGATCGGACTCGATCTGGCGAAGAGAGTGTTCCAAGTCCACGGGGCTGATGGAGCGGGTCATGCGATCCTGCGCAAGAAGCTGAGCCGGGATCAGTTGCTGCCGTTCTTCAGTACGCTTCCGCCGTGCACGGTCGCGATGGAGGCTTGCGGAGGCTCGCATTTCTGGGGGCGGAAGATTGCCCTTCTGGGCCATGAGGTTCGCCTGATCCCGCCGGCGTATGTGAAGCCTTTTGTGAAGCGGCAGAAAAATGATGCGGCGGACGCCGAGGCGATCTGCGAGGCGGCGCAACGCCCATCGATGCGCTTCGTGCCGGTGAAGAGCGAAGAGGTACAGGGAGCTGCCTCGGTGTTCCGGGTCAGGGAGTTGATGATCCGGCAGCGCACCCAGGCGATTAACGCCTTGCGCGGCCATTTGACAGAGTTCGGCAAGGTGGTGCCCAAAGGCGCTGCAAATATCTCCCGCCTGATTGCCATTGTGGATGATCCGGACAGCGGCCTGCCTGCTCAGGCTGTTGCGACATTCCGGGTGCTTGTCGACGCGCTCGTCGGCCTCGACGCGCAGATCGAGAAGCTGAACGCCGAAATCACCCATCGCGCTAAAGAGAATGAAGTCGCGCAAAGGTTGATGACGATCCCCGGCATCGGTCCCCTGATCGCCACAGCCATCGCGGTGCTGGCCCCACCACCGGAGACGTTCCGTCG
The DNA here is from genome assembly GCF_013374115.1 of Sphingomonas sp. HMP9. Taxonomy (NCBI): domain Bacteria; kingdom Pseudomonadati; phylum Pseudomonadota; class Alphaproteobacteria; order Sphingomonadales; family Sphingomonadaceae; genus Sphingomonas; species Sphingomonas sp. HMP9. Next base: position 2,671,012 of record NZ_AP022673.1, read on the forward strand.
CGGCCGCGATTTCGCGGCCTGGCTCGGCCTCGTGCCGCGACAACACTCAACGGGCGGCAAGCAACGCCTTGGGGCAACGACGAAGATGGGCGAGCGATCCCTGCGCCGCCTCCTGATCATCGGGGCCAACAGCGTCATCATCAAACGGAGTGTCCATCAGGCAGCTCGACCGGGCACCTGGCTGGCAGGAATGCTGTCGCGCAAGCCGTCGATGCTCGTCCGTGTCGCGCTGGCCAACAAGATGGCGCGCGTCGCCTGGGCGTTGATGATCAAGGGTGAAAGTTACCGGGCTCCGGCTGCGGCGGCATAAGCCGACCGTCAGTCGCGAGGCGTCGGAGCGTACGAGGGCAAGGAGCAGTTTGGCGCAACGGTCGTGAGACGGGGATCGGGAAAACCAGTTTGCAACAGAGTGCCTTCGAGCACGCGGCTTTGATCTGGACCCGACCTGCGAACACCATACGGGCCCGCGGCAGTTGTAAGGCCGCATCATGAGGCCGGACATATGTCAGCACCCGACACGCGCCACAACGAGTTTCAAAAACCCTCTTGCGTATGGGGCGGTTACATATGTTGCATAACGCCTCGAGAGCATGACCGCCCTTTTACTTGAAGATATTATGCGATGCGGACAGTGATCGGCGTTCCCATCTTGGAGAAGCGATTGAGGATTGCAGCACGGACTTTGAGCTCGGTGATCTGACGATCGAAGGTACGAGCCACAACGCGTTGGCTCAGGAGTTTGAAGCAGTGCATTTTGGTCTCGGCCAGACTGCGGCGATGATAGCCGCTCCACTTCTTCCAGATAGCGCGGCCAAGGCGCTTTGTAGCGCGTAGCGCTTCATTGCGACCATCGACGCCAGGACCGTCTTTCGTCCATGGTTGCCCGTTGCGACGGACCGGAATGACCGCCTCTGCACCACGTTTGGCAATGGCAGCATGGCACGCCCTTGTATCGTAAGCGCCATCTCCGCTGACGCTGAGTATCTGCTCGTCCTGCGGGATCTGCGCCAGTAGATTTGGCAGCGTCGGCGCATCGCCGACGGCATTCGTCGTGACTTCGATGGCCCGGATATCCAGCGTTGCCGCGTCGATCCCCAGATGCACCTTGCGCCACTGGCGGCGGTAGGAGGCGCCATGCTTGCGCGTCTTCCACTCACCTTCACCCGTCATCTTAATGCCTGTGCTGTCGACCAGAAGGCGCAGGCCGCCTGAACTAGGTCGCCCGCCAAGCTCGACGACCAACGTCTTCTGCCGTCGGCATAGCGTCGTATAATCCGGCACCGGCCAGTCCAGCCCGGCAAGCTTGATCAGGCTAGCCACCAACCCTGTCACTTGCCGCAAAGGCAGATTGAACAGCGATTTCAGCGTCAGGCAGAGCTCAATCGCGCTGTCCGAAAATCGCATCGGCCGACCAGGACGACCGCACGGCTTCGACAGCCAGTGCATCTGCGGATCAAACCAAATTTCCAGTGACCCGCGCCGCTTCAGCGCTGCATTATACTCCGGCCAGTTCATCGTGCGGTATTTCGGTGCGGCAGGTTTGGACATCGCGCCCATCTATCTCGCTCGATTCCCTCGGGGAATCCCCAGCGTCAGTTTTGCAACATATGTAACCGCCCCATACGCAAGAGGGTTTTTGAAACTCGTTGTGGCGCGTGTCGGGTGCTGACATATGTCCGGCCTCATGATGCGGCCTTACAACTGCCGCGGGCCCGTATGGTGTTCGCAGGTCGGGTCCAGATCAAAGCCGCGTGCTCGAAGGCACTCTGTTGCAAACTGGTTTTCCCGATCCCCGTCTCACGACCGTTGCGCCAAACTGCTCCTTGCCCTCGTACGCTCCGACGCCTCGCGACTGACGGTCGGCTTATGCCGCCGCAGCCGGAGCCCGGTAACTTTCACCCTTGATCATCAACGCCCAGGCGACGCGCGCCATCTTGTTGGCCAGCGCGACACGGACGAGCATCGACGGCTTGCGCGACAGCATTCCTGCCAGCCAGGTGCCCGGTCGAGCTGCCTGATGGACACTCCGTTTGATGATGACGCTGTTGGCCCCGATGATCAGGAGGCGGCGCAGGGATCGCTCGCCCATCTTCGTCGTTGCCCCAAGGCGTTGCTTGCCGCCCGTTGAGTGTTGTCGCGGCACGAGGCCGAGCCAGGCCGCGAAATCGCGGCCGCGACGGAACGTCTCCGGTGGTGGGGCCAGCACCGCGATGGCTGTGGCGATCAGGGGACCGATGCCGGGGATCGTCATCAACCTTTGCGCGACTTCATTCTCTTTAGCGCGATGGGTGATTTCGGCGTTCAGCTTCTCGATCTGCGCGTCGAGGCCGACGAGCGCGTCGACAAGCACCCGGAATGTCGCAACAGCCTGAGCAGGCAGGCCGCTGTCCGGATCATCCACAATGGCAATCAGGCGGGAGATATTTGCAGCGCCTTTGGGCACCACCTTGCCGAACTCTGTCAAATGGCCGCGCAAGGCGTTAATCGCCTGGGTGCGCTGCCGGATCATCAACTCCCTGACCCGGAACACCGAGGCAGCTCCCTGTACCTCTTCGCTCTTCACCGGCACGAAGCGCATCGATGGGCGTTGCGCCGCCTCGCAGATCGCCTCGGCGTCCGCCGCATCATTTTTCTGCCGCTTCACAAAAGGCTTCACATACGCCGGCGGGATCAGGCGAACCTCATGGCCCAGAAGGGCAATCTTCCGCCCCCAGAAATGCGAGCCTCCGCAAGCCTCCATCGCGACCGTGCACGGCGGAAGCGTACTGAAGAACGGCAGCAACTGATCCCGGCTCAGCTTCTTGCGCAGGATCGCATGACCCGCTCCATCAGCCCCGTGGACTTGGAACACTCTCTTCGCCAGATCGAGTCCGATCGTAACAATCTCCGACATCACCGCACTCCTCCATCAGTTGAAGACCCCCGTTTCCACTTTAATGCCGTCGGGGGGCGGTTACATCATCAAAGCCAACTGTCAGCGGATAGTGCTTAGCGTCGCCAGCCATCATCTCGTCATGCGTTTTGCCGTACATGCAGCGCCAGCCGTCATCGGAGAGACGGTAGCCGGTATCCCCGAACCGGCCGGGACCGGTTTCGAGCAAGCCGAGAGATAACAGCTTGCTCAGCGTCACATCACCGATGTTGCCGCCCAACTGTCCGCGGATATGAAACTCCGTGTGAGCGATCTGCAGATGATCGAGCAGCTTCCGCTCCCGAGCGTTGAGGACGTAGATCATTCGAATGGCCCCCTGTCGTTCCCAGCGCTCGGCGCGAGCGAAGTCCAAACCAATTTATCCGATGTCTGGAAGTAATCGTCGAGCCACCTGTCGGAGATCGTCGCCCCGCGGAACAGGTCGACTTCCTTCTCGTCGTCGGGCTCGGGGACGATGCTCGATCGCCCCGGCTGCGATAACCCCCCGCTCGGCAGCACGACGTATTCGCACGCATCAACAGGGCAGCAGTCGTCCACATAGTCGATCAGCTGGCCGATACTGTCGGTGACGAATAGCCCGACGAACTCGCCCGCGTGAATCTGGTCCGGCTTAAGGCGAACTAGATAGGCAGTTTTAAAGCCTTCGTGATCGTCATCGCCGGGCGCCACCTCAGTGGCGCTCGCAGAACAGTGCGATGTTCTCGTCGGGCGTTCCGGGATCGTTGAATACCCGGCCCTCGACAAGGACGAAATGACGTTCGCCGCCGAACGCGAAACTGATCTGATCTTTCAGCTGGGGGACGGCGGGGAATCGCATGGGCAGATTAAACAGCTGTTCGCCGCCAGGGCGACGGACAACGACCACGCAGAGGATGCCAGCGGCGTCCGTCACGAGAACTTCTCCCGAAGAATGAGGCGTATGGCCTCAGGACGCGAGGGGGGCGGCGCTTGCCGACCTATCCAAGCGTCTAGCGCGGCGAGATCGTCTGGCTGAAGCCGAACGCCGATTGGCACCCCCTTACCGGTAGGTGCTGGCCCACGTCGTTTCCGTGGCGACAAAGTTTCTTGACCGGTCATAAAACCGTGTCTACACGGTAATCGAGCCGGGGGGAAGTTGGTACCTTCCCGCCCGGCTCTAACCGCAACCGTTCTCGGAGAACGATCATGGCTACCGCTCTATTAGGGCCGCGCACTGTCGCGGCCAATACTTCCTCGCGCCGTAGCGTACTGGGATTTATTGGCGTCTTGGGCATCGTTGCCGCGGTGCCGGCGATCACCGTCGCATCAATGCCACCAGCACCCGCCGACGTGTTCGCTCGATACCTCGCCGCTGATACGGCCCTGAACACCCTGCACGAGGATGCTGAGTTTACTAATCCCGCCGAGTTCGACCGGGTCGAGGACGCCTATTTGGCTGCTCTTAGCGATTGCCGAAACGCAACGCCCCGCACGATCCGCGAGTTCGCCATCTGGTTTCAAGCGGTCAACGATGACTCGCCGCTATCAAAGCAGGCACTTGGCTTCTTGACCGACATCGCAGCTTCGGAGGGCCGCTGAAATGAAGTACCCACCCTTCCTAACCCCCGACGAAGCAGCCGAGGCGCCTACGGCGTCGGCCGACGTTGTTCCGTTCCCGCCTGGCATAACGTTGCGGGCGCAGGTGCGCGAAGCAGAGCGCCAGATCGAGCGCTTGGAGCAGCAAGCGGCAGAGAACGATATTCGCTCCATGGATCACCTCGAACGGGTGCGCGCGATCGGCGCAGAGGTGGCGCTTGAGATATGGCGGCCTAGGCTAAAGGACGCGCAGGCAGAGGTCACAATGCTCGATGCCAACGACACGCTGACCTTCCGCGGACAGAGGTATCACGCGCACCGCAGCTTCCACGGGGCGAACTGACATCGCCCTGAGTATTGCGATCCGTAAATCGTTTCATCCATGATCCATCCTGAGATATCGTTGTTGACAGAACGAAACCGTTAGTAGATATTCGTTTTGAACAGAACGGAACAATGGCAATGATCACCAGCGGCATTCTTCGAAATCTCAGGGTGGGCCCTGTCGCGAGTGCGGCGCGAATGAGCGACGCAACCATCAGGACCTGGGTCGCAAATCACGGATTAGTACTTGGCGATAGGCATGTCCGCGGCGAGGGCAATCCGCGATATGACCTGAGCGATTGTGCACGCCTGTTCATGCTTCACATCCTCACGAAGAAGCTCCGCATGGACAGCAAGCCTGCCGTCTATGCGGTTAACTCTGCAGTCGAAAAGCTGACGGAGATCGCCGAAGAGGAAACGGCTGCGATCGATGCTCGCCGAGTTCCAGAATGTCAGCGCTACGTCATGACGATGTCTGCCATGTCGATCGACAGCGAGACAAAGCCGGAAATCACTCTCTATTCGGATCCTCAGGCGATCGCGAACCGGAACGACTCACGCGGCCTATGGTGCGAAGTCGTTATCGACCTGCGTGAAATCGTCCGAGCCGCGAGAGACGCGCTGGTCAATGAATTGGGCTATTCAACGAGCGGGCTGTCGCATGATTTTGCTGACACCGTTTCGTCCGAAGTCCGGTCGGAAGCAGCGTAACCGATGAGCAGGCGGGCGGCCTTCAATCAGAGCGACGTGACCCGCGCCTTCAAAGGCGCGTTGGCCGCGGGCGTGAGGGTTGCCGTTCTGATCCGCCCTGACGGAACGATGGAAATCGTGCCAGCTGCTGGCGACCGCCCCCTGATAGCTGACAATGACCTCGATGCGCGTCTCGATGCGTTCGGTGGGCTATGAAGAAGAAGCTCGCCTACGTTTCCAGCTTTGTCGATCGGCACGACAAGCGGCGTTACCGTTTCCGCCGAACCGGTTATCCGGTTCACTACTTCAAAGAGCCGCACGGCACGAAGGCGTTTGAGCGCGAGTATGCAGCCTGCCTATCGACCGAGCCCGCACCAGTCGGCGCCGGCCGCACAAGGCCTGGCAGCGTGTCGGACGTGGTCATCCGCTACTATGCCGATAACAACTTCCTTGACCTGAGGCCCTCGACCCAAGCGGTTTATCGCGGTGTCCTGGAACGGCTGCGAACGAAGTTCGGAGACGACCCTATCCGCATGTTCGATTCGGAGCGGCTTGCACGCCTGATGACGCTGATGCGCGATCGACCACATGCGGCGGCACGGCTCCGCAAGCTGTTCGCCCAGCTGTTCGTCATCGCCCGCCGCGCGAAGCTGGTTCCGCATGGTTTCGATCCCGTCCGCGACACCAAGCCCCCCAAGGCGGTAAGCGACGGCTATCACCGCTGGACTGAGGACGAGCTCGAAGCGTTCGAAGCTAAGCACTCGCTGGGCACGAAACCACGTCTCGCGTTCGCCATGCTGCTCTACGGGGCGCAACGAAGCGGCGACGTCCGGTTCATGACCCGAGAGACGATCGCTGAAGGCCGGATCCGGCTCGACCAGAGCAAGACTAGCACGGCGGTGGATGTCCCAGTGGTTCCGCCGCTGAAAGAGGCCCTGGCAGCTGGCCCACTGGGCGCTCAGACGCTGCTGGAGACCAAGGGTGGCGAGCCCTACACTCCCAAGGGCTTCTACGGGATGTTCAAGCGCGCATGCGTCGCGGCAGACCTTCCGCATTGCTCGCCGCACGGCCTACGCAAATCGGCGGCGCGGCGATGCAAGGACGCCGGCTGCTCGAACGAGCAAGGCATGGCTATCACCGGTCACAAGACCGAGAAGGAATATCTACGTTACGCTGGGACTGGCGCTCGCGCGGATCTAGCTGACGAAGCAATGGAAATGGTTTTGGCTAACCGGACTCTCCGGGTAGCCAGGGCTCAGTCGCAAACCCCTGCAGAGTCTGCGTAAACCAAGCAACGCTGGATGCCCCGTGAGGATTCGAACCTCAATAGGCGGTATCAGAAACCGCAGTCTTACCATTAGACGACGGGGCATCAGCGAGGGCGCGATCTAGGCGGGCGGTTTCGTGCTGTCAACGCCAAGATGATACGAATCCGCCAGTTCGCTTGCGTAATCGCGCCGCCGCGCTACATTCGCCTCCAAGCACCGGGCGGGTATTTTCCCGCGGCGGCAGACATAGATAGTGAGTTTTACGGCGATGGGGGATGTTTCCGCCCGAATGCCGTTCCGGCAGGTTAGTCCTGCCCGTCCGGCGGCGACCCGGCCCTCTCGTGGGCGGTGGGCCGATGCGCAGGCGTTTGCCGCGCTGGATCTCGGCACCAACAATTGCCGGTTGCTGATCGCGCGACCGCATGCGGGCGGCTTCGCGGTGATCGACGCGTTCTCGCGAATCGTCCGGTTGGGTGAAGGGCTGGCCTCGACCGGTACGCTCAGCGATGCGGCGATCGAGCGGACGATCGCCGCCTTGCGCGTGTGCTCGGACAAGCTGCAGCGCCGCAACGTCACGCTGGCGCGATCGGTCGCGACGGAGGCATGTCGGCAGGCGTCGAACGGGCCCGCCTTCATCGCGCGCGCACTCGCCGAGACGGGCATCCACCTCGACATCATCTCGGCGGAGGAAGAGGCGCGGTTGGCGGTGCTCGGCTGCCATGCGCTCATCGAGCCGGGGGAAGACCCTGCGCTCGTGTTCGACATCGGCGGCGGGTCGACCGAACTCGTGCTGGTCGATACCTCGACGCCGATCCCGACCGTGCTCGACTGGCATTCGGCGCCGTGGGGCGTGGTGTCGCTGACCGAGCATGCCGGCGGTGGCGAGGGCGAGGACGGGCGACGCGCTGCATATGCCAAGATGCGCCAGGTCGTCGCGGACAGTTTCGCGGGGTTCGCCGCACGGCTTCCCCGGCATATCGCGCGGCCGCGACTGCTCGGTACCAGCGGCACGGTGACAACGCTGGGTAGCGTGCATCTCGGGCTCAGCCATTACGACCGGTCGGTGGTCGACGGGCTGATCGTGCCTGCGTCGGCGATGCGGCGGATCAGCGCCGACCTTTCCCATATGTCGATCACGGAGCGCGCCAAGCTGCCGTGCATCGGCAACGAGCGCGCCGACCTGGTGGTCGCGGGCTGTGCGATTTTGGAGACGATCATGGATCTATGGCCCGCCGAGCGGCTCGGCATCGCCGACCGCGGTATTCGCGAGGGGATCTTGCGCCGGCTGATGGGGGCACCTCGCCCCGGTGGGAAGCCCGGCAACGCGTCGAGCGTCGCGGCATGAGCCGGGGTGGCTCCGGCGGGCATGTCCGCGTCCTGACCGCGCGCAAGCGAACCGCGCAGTCGACGCGCTGGCTCGAACGCCAGTTGAACGATCCCTATGTGAAGCGCGCCAAGGCCGACGGCTATCGCAGCCGCGCCGCCTACAAGCTGATCGAGCTCGACGAGCGGTTCGAATTGATCCGCGGATCCAAGCGCGTGGTCGATCTGGGGATCGCGCCGGGCGGCTGGGCGCAGGTGATCCGGCGGCGGATCCCCAAGGCGTCGGTAGTCGGGATCGATCTGCTCCCAGTCGATCCGATCGAAGGCGTGACGATCTTCGAGATGGATTTTCTCGACGATGCGGCGCCGGGCAAGTTGATCGAGGCGCTCGGCGGCGCGCCGGACCTGGTGCTGTCGGATATGGCCGCGAATACGGTAGGGCATCCGCAGACCGATGCGCTCAGGACGATGGCGCTGGTCGAGACCGCGCTTCACTTTGCGTGCGAAGTGCTCGAGCCGGGCGGCACGTTCGTGTCGAAGGTGTTCGCGGGGGGCGCCGATTCCGAGCTGGTCGCGGAGATGAAGCGGAACTTCAAGACGGTGAAGCATGCCAAGCCACCGGCGAGCCGGAAGGGCTCGGTCGAGTGGTTCGTGGTGGCGCAGGGGTTTAAAGGCCGAGACCCGAAATAGCATAGCTATTTCGGACTGGTCGACAGCCCGGCCAGCGTCGCGCAGAGACGACTGACGACGCGGCTTCGCCGCGGCGCTCTGCCTCCGGGTGATACCAGACGCACCGGCTCGTCACAAAGCGTGTGTCCCCGCGAAGGCGGGGGCACAGTCTGGGCACCCGCCTTCGCGGGAGAACAAAGGGGCGGGACCCGCTTTGCATCTGCCTTCT